>JALYUR010000036.1 GCA_030853635.1 Vulcanimicrobiota bacterium
AAAGCTATGGGCGTTCGGCTTGACCGAACCGCAGGCCGGATCGGACGCCGGCGCCACCCAAACCAAAGCTGAGCTTAAAGATGGGCAGTGGTCGATCAACGGCACCAAGTGCTTCATAACCAACGCCGGCACGCCGATCTCCGGTGGCGTCACGATCACCGCGGTCAGCGGCAGCGGCGACGCAAAGCGACCGGAGATCTCAAACATCATCGTGCCACAAGAAACACCGGGGTACTCGCATGCCAAACCTTACAAGAAGATGGGGTGGCGCGCATCCGATACGCGCGAGCTGAAGTTCGACAACGCCGCCGTGCCGGAAGAAAACCTGCTCGGCCCGCGCGGCCGGGGACTCAAACAGTTTTTGGACATCCTCGACGGCGGGCGCATCAGCGTCGGCGCGCTCTCGGTCGGCCTCGCGCAAGCGTGCTTCGATGCGGCCGCCGGCTACGCCAAAGAGCGGCGTCAGTTCGGCCAGCCGATCTCGAAGTTCCAAGCCGTGCAGTTTATGCTCGTCGATATGGCGACGGAAATCGAACTAGCGCGCAGCGCCGTGCTCAAAGCGGCATGGTTGAAAGATAACCAGCGCGATTTCGCGACCGCGGCCGCGATGGCTAAACTGTATTCCGGCGAGGTCTCGCGCCGCTGCGCGAACTCAGCCGTGCAGATTCACGGCGGCTACGGCTTCATGGACGAATATGCGGTTTCACGCTACTGGCGCGACTGCAAGATTAACGAGATCGGTGAGGGCACTAACGAAGTTCAACGCATGGTGATCGCGCGCCAACTGGGGCTATGATCGGGATTAAGGACGGCGCAAGGCGCTTGGCAGCCCGGGGCTTGGACCCTCAGTGCGTCGTGTCGACGGCTATGCCGAAGCCGCTCAGCGCGATCGTCGAATCGAAGATGACGCGCCGGTTCGGTACGGCAGTCAGGGCGCCGGCCGCGGCCGTCGCATTGGGCAGCACGTCGATGTCGATCGGATCGTAGACGAAGAGGATATCGCGCACGCTGTCGTACGCCAGACCGCCCGGCGAGTTGAAACCGGTGATCGTCGTGCTGTGGCCGGCTGGGCCGTTGGCGACACTCGCCCCTTTGATGATCGTGATCTGCTTGCGCACCAGCTCGGCGACGAAAAGGGTGTCCGCCGAGGCATTATACGCCAGACCGTCGGGCTGGTACAAGCCGCTAATCTCGCGGCTCGCGCTAAGCGGCACGGTTGCGTGGCTTGCCGCCGCCGCCGCCGCAGTCGCTCCAAATGCGTCGAAGACTGCCACGACCGTGCCTTGATCGCTGACGAACAGCCGGTCTGAAGCGGCGTCGTACAACATCTCTTGGGCGCGCGGCGGCTGGCCGGTCCCCGAACCGGTGTCGGTTATGCCCAGCGTTATGCCGCCGGCGGGAGCGGTGTTGCCGGCCATGCCAAGCGTGTGCGCGCTTGCGAAGATCTGAACCGTGGCGGAATTGACTTGGGCGACGTAGAGGAAGTCGTGCGTCGCATCGTACGCGGCAGCGCCGGCCGAGTTCGTGAACGGCACTACCGCATCCGGATTCTTGACGTTCTTGGCGGACGCGGCGAACCAGACGTTGATCGGCGTCGACTGGTTGCCGGTGAAGGTCGGCGGCGCGTAGGCGACCGGATACCAGAGCGTGTCGAAAACAGGCGAGTATACAACGTCCGGATTAGTCGTGTCGTTGGTCGGCAATGTCTCGAACGGGTTTGCGGCGCCGTTGATCCCTGAGGCGTTGCGGTAGCCGCGCACGGACCGGGATGTGGCGTCTTGGACGTATAGCGTGTCGGGCGCGGGGGAGCCGCTGATCGTCGCTGACGGCACGGGCGTCGGCGTTGAGGAGCCTTTGCTGCACCCTTGTGCCGCCACGGCGGCGATTGCCAAGGCCGCAAGTGCCGATACGCTAAAACGGGGATTCATCAGCCGGCTTCATCTCCGTGGATTAGCGACGCGACCGATAACAAGCGCCGGCGCCGCTTTAGTGATTGCCCGAAACGTCCCTGGGTGCGAGTGACCATTCGCGTCCGGCCGAGGTCGCCCCCTCCGAGGTGGGTGCGCCGCCGAGAATGCGATGCGCCGGAGCTTCGCCAGCTCCAATCGCCGTTATGAAAGAGCCCCGGCGTTGCGGCCGGGGCTCTCGTCAGGCTCAAGTTCGCTAAAGCGTCAGAACTTCTTCGAGACGCTGAAGACGAACTCGCGCGCCGGGATGATCCCGGTCGGCGCGTATGGATAGTAGTTGTCGCCTAGATATGCCGGGTTACTCGGTAAGCCGGAAAATCCGTTATAACCGAGCGGCAGTACTTGGTAGAAGGTGTTGTCCGCGTAAGATACTATCCCGTTGCTAGACGGAAGCTCCCACGGGTAGCCGTGGTTCCAGATCGAGGTGAAAACGTTGGTCATCAGCACGCTGGCTTTCGTGTCCTTGCCGATGTCGTGCGACAGCCCCATGTTCATCGTCAGCCACGCTGGGCCTTTGAGCGAACCGGGTGCGTCGAACGTGTTCGTGTAGGGATTCGGCCCGATGTTGTTCAGACCGCTGGGATCGGGGAACAACCCGGGGTCGCCGTACGGGTAACCGGACTGGTAATTGAACGTCGGGTTCAAGTCGAAGCCGCTCTTGCGGTAGTCCAGCGACAGAGTCGCGACGACCGGCACGACGTAAGACGCCGAGGTAGATGTTGGAGCCTGCGTAAACGACGGGTAGTAGAACCCGTTAGGATCGAGCAGCGCGTAGTTGGTCCCGTGCGCCGCGTTGTAGCCGCAGATGCCGTTCCCCTGACATACGCCGCTTGCGTTGACGCCGTTTAGCGTATCTATGAACGACGTGCCGGTGAAGCCGCGCGTGAAGCGGATCTTGCTGTCGGTAACCGTCGCGGACAGGCTGCCGGACAGTCCTTCGTCGCTGGTCCTGTTCTTGCGAAGCAGGAACTCGAGGCCGCGGATCTTCGCCGCTCCGAAGTTGTAGCCGGTGACGAAGCTAGGCTGCGCCGGGTTGACCGGCAGATTCAACACCTGACCGCGCGTGTTGCGGTAGTAAGGCGTCAGCTTTGCCGACAGTCCGTTGTTGAAGTCGTGTTCGAACGACAGATCGTAGTTGGTGCTGTCCTCCGGCTGGACGTTGTGAACGGCGAGGAAGCCAAGGCCGTCGTAATAGCGGTTGAGGACGGCGACAGTATCGCCGACTCCCCAATAGGGGGCCGACTTGTATTCCTGAAAAGCCGAGTTCGGCGGCTGTACGTAACGGCCCACCGAGAAGCGCAAGACGTCGCGCTCGCCGGCCGTGAACGTCACGCCGAAGCGCGGGCTGATTTCGTGGAACGTCAGGTCGCCGGATACATCCGACCACGCCGCCGCCCCGGGTGCGTCCGCCGCGTGGCCGCCCGCTGCGACGTACCCGTTGAGGTAGCCGAAGCACGGATCGCTCGGCGCGTATGCATAACCGTGCAGGCAGATGCCGAACTGGTTTTGCGACTGCTGCGCGATGCCATTGGCGCCCGTCAGCGCAAGCGGCATCAGCTTGTAGCGGAATTGGTCGTAGCGCAAGCCGAGGTCGAACAGCAGTTTGTCGTTCATCTTGTACTGGTCGGAGATCACCGCATCGGAAAAGATGGGCGTCGTATCGGACCAATAGGCGTACGGGCCGCGGATCATCGCCACATTTGCATTGGCAGCGGTGCACGAGCCCAGGGTTGAAAAGACAGCGAGATTGCCGCACACGACTCCGCCCCGGGGTTCGCCGGCCGTCCGCTGCTGACTGAAATAGTTGCCGTAGTTGTAGCGCAGCGTCAAGTCCTTGCTGTAGTCGGCGTCGATCTTAAGCAGATGCTTGCTGTTGAGCTGGTTCTGGTAATTGGCAGTCACCCCGGTGGCGTTGTCGTGGAGCTGGTAGTACGTGCCGCCGATGATGCCTTCGGTGGCTTGATCCAGTCCCCAGAACGAGTAAAGCTCGTAACCGTATAAGCGCAGAAACGACGAGTTGGTCAGCGCTCTGGTGTAGCCGAGCTTCTCGATGCTGTACTGAGTGGACTGCGCGTCTTTGTACCAAGGCGGCACGAGGCTCGTGGAACCGCCCGATGACGGCCAGGTCAGCGTTAGCGTGTTGGCCGGGTTGTACGGTTGATTGGGCGACCCCTGATACAACGCGCCGGTCGGCCATTGAATCAATCCCTTGGGACTGACGAAACCGATCTCGGCGGCGTTGAGCGACGGGTCGATGAACTGGCCGGAGTACAGATTGTACTGGGGCGTGCTGGTGTAGCCCATGACGTACAGCGCCTGCAGGTCGTCGTCCAACCCGTTGTGCGGCAGCGTCCAGTGCAAGTTGGCGACGCTGTCGCGTTCGATGCCGTAGCCGTTGCTGCCGTAGACGCCTTGGGAGATGGGCGCGTTGAGGACGTGCGATTGCCCGCAATTGTACGGTATGTCCGCGGTCCCGCTGCCGTTTAGGATGGCAGTAAATGCCGGGCAGCCGGCGTCGTTGGCCGGCACCGAGAAGCTGATGTTGTTGTCGTTGCTGCGGTCGTTGAAGCTATAGCCTGAGTTCAACGCGAGCGTCGAGATGTAATACGTGAACCGGTTGTTCAAGTTGCCGCCGTACGTGTCGGCCTGCACTATGTGGTTGAACGTCGGACCGCCCGCGACCAGAGTGAGGTCGGAGCCGCCGGGATATTTGCCGCGCTGCATCACCTGATTGATGTAGCCCGACATCGCCCGGCCGGCGTCGGCCGGCGCACCGCCCGTGTATACCTCGAGGCTGGACAGGCCGTTGGTGACGAACGCCGTCCCGTTGTAGAAGTCGAACCCGCGGTTGAGCGGTACGCCGTCCAGCTCGTAGCCCACCTGATCGTAGGCGCCGCCGCGCAGGCTCAAAGTGCCCTGACCGAAGTAGCCGCCCCCGCTGCCGACCGTGCGCACCACGCCGGGCAGCGAGCCCACCACGCTGTTTTGGCTGTAAAGCGTCTCGGCGCCGCCCGAGCTCCCTTGGGCGCTGTTGATCGCTTGGGCGTTGACGGCGTACAAATCGCCGGTGACGGTCTTGCTGACGACGCCGGCTTGGGCCGTGGTCACCACCCGGCCGATGGTTTTAGTGGCCGCGGCCATCACGATGCTGGCGTTGCTGTTCTGATCTGCCTGCACCGTGATGCCGGAAGTGGTAGCCGTGTCTAAGCCGGCCTTGGCGGCCGTGATCGTGTACGTGTCGGGCGAAAGGTTCAAAAACGAGAAGAACCCTTTAGCGTCGCTGGTTCTGGTGACTGTTTGCGAAGGTGATGCCGCCGTGACGCGCGCGCCGGCGACCGGCCTGCCGCTGTTATCCGTAACCACGCCCGAGATGTTGCCCGTGGTTCCCGCCAGTGTCTGTGTTGCCTGGACGGACCAAAGGAACAGCGCGAACAGGACGGCATACAGCAATCCTTTTTTCGCCATGAAAGTGACCTCTACTGGAGTTGAGTGACGGTGTCCCCGCGGATCCAATGCCGTCCGGGGACGGCCGTGCGACCTTCCAGCCAAGCGGCCGGGAGAGTCGACAAATTATGCTTCAATAGTGCCTGCGGCGCACCCTTGGAATCGCCGTTTCCTGCGCGACTGCGAACTGCAGGGGCTAAAAGGAAAGCCCCCGGCTTGCGCCGGGGGCTTGCTTGTCCGTGCTTTTAAGCTTACAGCTTGAGCTGCACGTCGAAGAACACGTTGAACGGGTTGTTGCCGGTGTAGTCAGCCATGTACGGATACTGGACGACCGGTTGGAAGGTCGATCCCGGGTTGTACACGTTGCCGACGGACGGCAGCGGAGCGTAACCCGGCAACCCGTAGCCGCACACCTTGTTGCTGTTGAGCGTCCACGGCTCTTTGTCGCCGCCGAAGCATGTGTTGATGATGTTGGTCATGTTCAGCTTGAGGCGAACCCGCGTGGAAGCGTCGTACGTAAGTTGTAAATGCCCTAGGAACTGATTCGGGTTATGGAACGCGCCCAAGTTGTCGAACCTACTCGTCGATGGATTCGGAATAGGCAACGTCCCGCCGCAGGTCGTCGCATCGTATCCGGAGCCGCCCTGAGCACCGTAGTTGTAACGCGGGTCGCCCGTCGCCGGAGTGGCGAGCGCCGCGCAGCTCGTCGGGTCGACACCCGATGTTTGCAACGGTGCACCGTAAAGACTACCGCTAAAGAACTGGAACTGCGGCGTCACGGCGAGCTTGTCGCGACGGTAGTTCAGGATCAGCGCGGCGTTGTTCGGCGTTATGAACGACCCCACCGCAGCATTGAAAACGCCCGGGATCGTGCTGAACGGCACGTAGTTGTCGTTTTCGTTGAACAGCGCCTGGGCGGGGGCGTTGTAGTAGGGGTTAGCGACGGCGCCCGCGGTGGTGCACGGCACGCCCGCTCCGGCGAGGAAGCACGGCGCAGCGTTCGTAGGCGCAGCGGTCAGACCGCCGCAACGTGGATCGCTGAAGTTCGCGGCACAGAACGACGTGAACTGGTTGTAGTTCTGAATGCCGATGTTGATGGGCGAAAGCGCGGTCCCTCCGTTGGCCAGCCTGTTGAACTTGATGAACGCGTGCGTGTACGTGTATGACAGTTGACCCGACAGGCCTTGCCGGTTGAAATCGCCCTTGTTGAACTGGAACTCAAGTCCGGACGTCGTCTGGTCACCCACGTTGAGGCCTGAGACGAAGCCGGTCTTTTGGTCCAAGAAGAAGTTTTGGATCTGATCGTGCGTCTTGCGCAGGTACGGCGTCAGCTTGAAGCTGGCGTCAGAGCCCGCGAAGTGGTGCTCGAGCGACAAATCCGTATTGTAAGAAGTCGGCGGTCCAACGGCATGGCTCGTCGTGTTGAAGCCGAACGCGTAAAAGTTTCTCATATCGTAGCCGAAGAGGTTCTGCTGCTGCAGGTTGTACTGCTGGTAGGCTGAGTTCGGCGCCTGGTCGTAGCGACCGTAGCTGAACCGCAGCACATTGTCTGGGTTGAGCGTGTAGGTCGCACCGAAGCGCGGCATCAGCTCTGTATACGTTTCGGTAAAGCCAGGAAGGTCTGTTAGGTGGGCCGGAATGGTGCCGGTCGGGCATCCAACTCCCGGTACGGCTGTCGGTGAAGGCACGCTGCCGGGCGTCGGCGCGACGCAGTACGCTGCGTTCGTGGCGTTGAGCCAGAACTGGCGCGCGGAGCCGTTGATACCGCCAGCCGGCGTCACGTCGGTGTTACTGCCCTTGAAGGCGAACCTGTCATAACGCAGGCCGAGGTCAAGCAGCAACTTATCGGTCGGTTTGTACTGATCGGTCAGTGACGCTGAGCCGTATTGCGGCTTCTCGAAGTTCGCACCACCGGTGAACCCGTTCTCAGCGACGTAGTACTCGCATGGTCCGGCGCCACATGTTGCTGGCGCGGCCGCAACGGTCCCCGTATATGCCTGGCGCAGCGTTGCGGCGCCAACCGTCGGATCGTAGCAATTGACCGGTGTGCCGGTCGGTGTGTAGCATATGCCGTTGATCGGGTTCGTTGAATCGACGAGGTATGCGATCTTCTGGCGTGAACTCGTGTACATCGTCGTGTTGTTCATCCGATAGTCTTGGTTTTGGGTTAACGATCCCTGGAGCGTCACGAGGTTCTTGGGATTGATCTGATCGCTGAATTCGCCGCTCACGCCGCCACTATGGCTGCCGACGAAATAGTCGACGGAACAGCAACCGACGTAGTTGGACCACAGCGTGTTGGGTCCGTGCTCGATCCAGTTCGAGTAGAAGCTGAAGCCGTAGATGCGAAAGAACGCATTGGCTCCGAAGTTCTTCTGATACTGTAGCTTGATTAGCGACTGACCGTTTGTCGTCGTATCCCGCTTGTTTAGCGGAATGACGCCGAAGTTCAGGCTCGCCGGACCCTCGCTGGGGAACTGATAGGGCACGGTTAGTGCATTATAGTTGGTCGGCAAAGCCGCACCGACGGTGCCGGTATAGACGTGACCCGTGATGTAGTTGAACGAACCCACGCACGGGCCTTGAGCTATGGCGCCCGCGTTGTTGCAAAGGCCGTTCGCTGCTAGCAGGGACAGATTCTCGTCCGCGGCTGAGTTGTAATAGTAGTTGTTAAGCTGAGAGGTATCATACAGAAGTTGTATGTCGTCTTTGCCTGAGTCGTTGTGATGCGGAAGCCCGAAGTGCATGTTGACGACGTTCTCATGGTCGCTCAACTGCGCCAGACCAGCTATCTGGAAGCCACCTAGTACGTAACCGCCCGGGGCGGCACCATACCCACTGTAGCCCGAGTTCGCGTAGCAGGTCACAAAGTTGTTGTTCGCTGGCGCAACGGCACCCGGTAGGGGCACGCCGTTGGCGTCAAGGTTGGGGCACGGGGCGGCACCAATCGGTGTGCCGTAAGTGTTGGAAATGTCCGCGCCGTTGCTGTTGTTGAGCTGGCGAAAAGCTTGGCCCACAACGCCCAAGCCGATGTAGTACGAGAAGTTGCGGTTCGGCGTCGCGCCCCCAGCTTCGAGGTTGACTTTATTGTAAAGGGTAGGCGTTCCAACGCCTAGGTCCAAGGTTCCGAAACCCGGATAGGTGCCGGTGCGGATGACTTGGTTGATGTAGCCCGCCAAGCCCGCCGACTCCGCACTCGCCGGCGCAGCGCCGGTGTAAACCTGAAGTTCTTGCTGGCCTAACGCAGACGCATTCGTGATCGGGTAGTTATCGTAGGAACGCAGGACGGGCACGCCGTCGAGCTCGTAGCCGACTTGATCGAAGTCCCCACCTCGGATGTGGATCGTCTGGAACCAGCCGGCTTGACCCGGCGGTACGACGACACCCGGCACGGATGCGATCGCGGAGTATGCCTGATCAAGGCCGCCGCCGCCGCCCATCGCCGCAGATTTCTCCTGGCTCGCAGCGTTGACGGAGTAGACGTCGGCGGTAGTGCCGGGCCTAACGAGTTCCGCTGCGGCGCGCGTCGTGACCTGTCCGATCGTCTTGACCGATCGGTTCGTTCGCAACGTGACCGTGGCGCCTTGGTCGGCGATGACGGTGACGCCCTGCTGCGAGGTCGGCTCGTAGCCTTCTTTAGAGAGCGTAACGGTGTACGTGTCGGGGTTCAGCGACACGAAGCTGAACGAGCCCTCTGAGCCCGTCGTCGTGCTGACTGTTTGCGAAGGCGACGACGCAGTAACTCTCGCCCCTGCGACCGGTGCGCCCTCATTGGTGATTACACGGCCGCTCAAGCGTCCGGTGGTGCCTGCCAGTGCCCATGTTCCCTGGAAGACAAAAGCCACCAACGCGAAGAGGACAGCGTATAGCAATCCCTTTTTCGACATTCGTGTTTCCTCTTGATCCGAGAGTGACGGAAGCGGTCGCGGCCCGATTAGCCGTCCGACAACTGCCGTAGGGGCTCGGCGCCATTAAAGCGCGAGCCGGCCTGTCGGGTTACTATGACAATTGACGCAGTATAACCTGTTGTTAACCCGGTCACACCCAGCGTCGGGTCATTTCACGGCGTACGATTGGCTTGCTAGATAGTGCTAGCTTGCTTGGTCGCGCCAAAAAAGCAGCCCCGGCGGAGCCGGGGCTGCTCGGGCGGCGTCTGGGCTTAGAGCCTTACTTTAACGTCGAAATACGCCTCGAAGGGCGAAGTCCCGAAGACCTGTTGGTACGGATACTGGGCTTCGGGTTGGAACGTCGATCCGGGGTTGTAGCTGTTGCCGGCCGGGAAGAACACGCCCGCCCCGCCCAGCGGCAGCCCATAGCTGCACACGCGGCGATCTGAATAACGAGACCAGGCTGGCTTGTCTCCGCCGAAGCACGTATTGACGATGTTGGCCAGGTTGGCCGTCAGGGTCACGCGCGGCGACGCTTCGTACGAAAGCTGAAGGTGAGCCAGGAACTGGTTTGGCTGTTTGAAGTCGCCCAGGTTATCGAACTTTTTGGTGTAGGGATCCGGGATGCCGGCCAGCAGCGTTCCACCGCAGGTCGTCGCATCGTACGGTGCACCGCCCGCAGCTCCGTAGGGATAACGAGGATCGCCGCTGGGAGAACCGGTAAGGGCAGAGCAGCCAGCCGCCGGATCGATGCCCGGCGTGACAAAAGGTGCTCCGTAGTAGCCACCGCTGAAGAACTGAAACGCCGGTGAAATGGCCAGCTTGTTTCGCTTGTAGTTGAGGATGAGCGATGCGGAGTGTGGCGTTATGAAAGACTGCGACGCGCTGTCCAATCCGCCCGGGATCGTGCTGTACGGTATGTAACTCGCGCTGGGATCGAAGAGCGGCTGCGCCGGCGCGTTCCAATACGGGTTCGCTATGCTGCCCGCCGCACAAGTCGGATCCGGCGCCCCACTGCTGTCGTAGCAGGCGGCAGCCACTTGACCCGCCGAGTCCAAGCCGCCGCCGCAAGCCGGGTTAGTGGTGTTGCCGGCGCAAGCTTTGGTATAAGCGTTGTAACCTTGAACGCCCTGGTTGATGGCATCGAGAACCGTCGTTCCGTTCTGGAACGGGGCGTATTTGATAAACGCATGCGTGTACGTGTACGAGAAGGTGCCGGACAACCCGTTCCGGTTAAAATCGCCGTAATTGAGTTGAAACTCCAATCCCGACGTCGTCTGCTTACCGGCGTTGAGACCTGAGATAAATCCCGTCTTTTGATCGAGGAAGAAGTTTTGTACTTGATCCTTGGTCTCACGCAGGTACGGTGTCAGCTTCATGCTGGCTTGCGTATTGCGGAAATGATGTTCGACGGAGAAATCGTAGTTATAGGAGACCGCCGGCTTTACGTAGCGGCTGGTCGTATGGAAACCGGTTCCGTAAAAACGATTGTCGTAACCGGGCAGATCTTGCTGTTGGACGTTGTACTGCTGGTATGCGCCGCCGGGGGCCTCGGTGTACTTCCCGGCGCTCAACCGCAACACGTCGTCGGGACTAATCGTATAAGTCGCGCCGAGGCGCGGTTCGAAGACATTGTATTTGTTGGTGTAGTACGGCAAGTTCGTGAGATGCGCAGGGACGTAGCCAGGACCGAAGTTGGCCGCGCACGATTGCGTGGGATCAGGTTTGAGGACCGGGGTAGCGGCGGGAGCGGTCGACACGCAGCGGTCCTGATTGTAGGCGTTGAACCAGAAATCGCGCGCCGATCCGTACGACTCGCTACCGGGTGCTTGGCTCGTGTTGCTGCCGTGGAAGTCGAAGCGATCGTAACGAACGCCGAGGTTGACCAGCAGCTTGCTGCTGAAATTGATCTGGTCTTGAAGCGATACCGCTCGATAGATCGGGTATCCGTTGTTGCCGCCGCCTTCCAGCCCGTTCTCGGCGACGAAGAACTGACACGGCCCGTTGCCGCACAGTGCGCCGTTTAACGCGGGTGCTGTATCGTTTAGGGTAAGTTGCGACCCCGTGTCGGGGCCCTGACCGCAGGAGATCGGCGCGGCCGCGCCTGGTGCTACAGCGCTTCCGTCCGCGTTAAGCGCCGCCGCGTAGCAAATGCCGTTTTTCGGATTCGTGGAATCGACCAAAAACGCGAACGGGTACGAGCCGAGGTCATACGGCGTGAAGTTGTTCATGCGATAGTCGAAAGCCCTGGTCACCGACGCCTCGAAGTTGATGAGGTTCTTGTTGTTGATCTGATCGGCGAAGGTGGCGCTCATGCCGCTGGTGTGATTGCTCAATTCGTAATCCACACTCGACGGTGCGTAAACGTACGTGTTGAGGCCGTCCGGGCCGTTGTTGAGCCAGTCTGAGTAATACGTGTAACCGTAGATGCGGAAGTAGGCGTTGGAGCTCATGTTATGCTGGTATTGTAGCTTGACGATGCTCTGGCCGTTGGACTGGCCGTCGCGATGGTTGATCGGTATCGCGCTGCCGGGCGTGGCGTAAGCTTGGTTGGGGAAGTTGTATGTCTTGATCAGCGACGCGTAGTTGGCGGGCAGCGGCTGGTCAAGTTGACCCGTATAGACTGCGCTGCCGCCGTAGGTGAAATACGGAGTGCCAGTCAACGCGGCTACGTTATTGAGACCGGCATCGAGCGCCGACATGTAAAAGTCGTTGTAGATCTCCGAGGTGTCGTACAGCAACTGAACGTCGTCCTTGCCGGCTCCGTCGCGATGCGGGATGCCGAAATGCAAGTTCACGACGTTTTCGCGATCGGCCAAATGGGCCGCCGGGTAATAGCTGCCGTAATTATAAGGGGCCAGGATGTAACCGCCGGGGCCGATGCCCGACGTGTAGCAACTGACGACATTGTTGTTTGCCGGTGCCGATCCGCCCGCCACGGCATTGCCGTTCGAATCGGTTACGGGGCAGGGAGCGAGCGCGAACACGGCACCCCAGTTGGACGTCACGTCGGCTCCGTTGCTGTTATCCAGCGCGCGCGGAGCTTGGTCGTAAAGTCCCACGCCGACGTAGTAGGAGAAATTGCGATTAGGTGTGGCGCCGCCGACTTCAAGGTTGGCTTTATTGTACAAAGCGGGCCCGCCGATGCCTAGGTCGGTGCTCGCGAAGCCCGGGTAGGTGCCAGACTTTATTACCTGGTTGATGTAACCCGACAGACCGCTGGATTCAGAGTTGGCCGGCGATGCGCCGGTGTATACCTGCAGTTCTTGCTGACCGAGGGCCGACGCGTTAGTGACCGGGTAGTTGTCGTAGGAGCGCACCACCGGCACGCCGTCAAGTTCGTAACCGACTTGATCGTAATCGCCGCCGCGGATGTAAAGCGTCTGAAACCATCCGCTTTGCCCGGGCGGGGCCACGACGCCGGGCACCGAGGCGATGGCGGAATAAGCTTGATCCAGGCCGCCTCCGCCGCCCAAAGACGCGGCCTTAGCCTGCGTCGTCGCGCTCACCGAGTAGACGTCCGAAGTCGTGCCGGGTCTGACTAGTTCGGCGGCGGCACGTGTCGTCACCTCACCGATCGTTTTGACGGCTCTCGACGTTTGCAGGTTCACGGTCTGGGTGTTATCCGCCAGGACGGTCACGCCGGGGCGCGAGGTCGGTTCGTAACCTTCTTTCGAGACCGTGACGGTGTAAGTGTCCGGGTTCAGCGACACGAAATTGAATCGGCCTTCGGCGTTGGACGTGGTGCTGACAGTCTGAGAAGGAGACGATACCGTGACTTTGGCTCCGGCGACCGGAGCGCCGCCGTCTCGTAAGACTATTTGTCCGCTGAGCGCGCCGGTCGTGCCTGCCAGTGTCCATGTTCCCTGGAAGACCAAAACCGCCAACGCAAACAGAACGGCATAAACGAAGACTTTTCGCGCCATTCCTTTATCCTTTTAAGCCCCAGTAACGCAATCGCCGGGCTCTCGCTGTCGACCGACAATTGCCGTCGGCGCTCAGCCGCCTGAAGCGGGAGGCCAGCCTAATGCGTAGTGTGACGCAAGACACATATTGACCTACTCTGTAAGCCGAAAACCACCCTAGTCAGTGCTAGTGGAGCGAGCCTACCCTCGACAGCAGCTTGCCGATTAAGTTGGGTATGCCCGCCGGGCTGTCCGCGATGGGGACGCCGGCTCGGCCGAAAGCGGCGACTTTGGATTCCGGCGTGCCGCTGTTGCCGCTGATGATCGCGCCGGCGTGACCCATGCGCTTGCCCTTGGGCGCCGAGCGGCCCCCGATGAAGGCCACGACCGGCTTGGTGAAGCGCCGCTGCTCGATCAGTGCGGCCGCGTCTTCTTCATCCGATCCGCCGATCTCGCCGACGACGACGACCGCGTCGGTCGCTTCGTCGGCTTCGAACGCGAGGAGGCAATCGACGAAGACGCTGCCGATGATCGGGTCGCCGCCGATGCCGACGCACGTGCTTTGGCCGATGCCCGCCCGCGTCAGCTGATCGACGATCTCGTAGGTCAAGGTGCCGCTGCGCGAGATCAGCCCCACCCTCCCCGCCTTGAACACATGCCCCGGCATGATGCCTGCGAGCGCCTTGCCCGGCGTCACGACGCCCGGACAGTTCGGGCCGATCAATCGAGTGGCAGACCCCACGACCGACATAACTTTGAGCATGTCGTGAACCGGAATGCCTTCGGTGATGCAGATGACCAGCGGAACGCCGCTATCGGCCGCTTCGAGTATCGCATCGGCCGCAAACGGCGGCGGCACGAAGATGACGCTGACGTTCGCGGCCGTCTTATTGCGTGCTTGGCTGACGCTGTCGAAGACCGCAAACCCCTCGACCGTTCGGCCGCCCTTGCCCGGCGTGACCCCGCCGACGACTCGGGTGCCGTAAGCGCGCATGCGCCCGGCATGGTAGAGGCCCTCGCGGCCGGTTATGCCCTGGACTATGACGGTCGAGTTTTCGTCGAGCAGAATGGCCAACGGTATCTCCTATGCTGCGGCGCGCGCGAGGGCGACCGCACGGTCGGCGCCCGCGTTCATCGTCTCGACTGACGCGATGCCGTTTGCCTCTAAAACCGCACGGCCTTCCTGCTCATTGGTGCCGGTCAGGCGGATGACGAGTTTGTCTTTGCGCCAGCCGCCGCCGTCGAGCGCTTGGACGAGGCCCTTGGCGACTTCGTCGCCGCGGGTGATGCCCCCAAAGATGTTGATGAACAGCGACTTGACCTTCGGGTCCGATGCGACGATCTCGACCGCCTCGCGCACTATGTCGGCTTTGGCGCCGCCGCCGACGTCTAGGAAGTTGGCAGGCTCGCCGCCGGCGGCTTTGACCGCATCCAGGGTGCCCATGACCAAGCCCGCGCCGTTGCCGATGATGCCGACATCCCCGTCGAGATACACGTAGGCAAGACCCTTTTGTCGGGCCCGCTCTTCGCGCTCGTCGGACGGCAAGTCCGTCTTCCAAGCCTCTAGCTGCGGATGGCGGAAAAGCCCGTTGTCGTCGATGTCGACCTTGGCATCCGATGCGACGAGCTTGCCGTCGGCGGTCACCGCCAGCGGGTTTATCTCGACCAGCAGCGCGCCGCAGTCGAAGAACAGGTCGTACAGCTTGCCCAACAGGGCGACGAATTGCCCGCTCAGCTCGGGCGGTATAGCGGTTTCCTCGGCTAACCGGCGCCCCACGAAGGGATAGTACCCCATCGCCGGATCGATCGCGTATTTCGCGATCGCTTGCGGATGCGTGCGCGCGACTTCCTCGATGTCCATCCCGCCCATAGCGGATGCCATGATGACCGGCCGTTTGCTCGCGCGATCCACAGTGATCGACAGATACAGCTCCTTGACCATATCCATCCGCTGTTCGATGAGGATGCGGTGCGCAATCTCACCCTTGATGTCCATGCCTAAGATAGCACGCGCCGGGGCCACAACGTCTTGCGCGTCCGAGCAGAATTTGATGCCGCCGGCCTTGCCGCGGCCGCCGATGAGCACTTGAGCCTTGACGGCGGCCGGCGCCGGCTTGGCACGCATGATCGCGACCGCTTCGTCGACCGAACCGGCGACCTTACCCTCGGGCACGGGGATGCCGGCCTTGGCGAAAAGTTCCTTGCCCTGGTACTCGAGCAGTCTCATCCATCTCTCCGTTCAAGACGCCCCAGCAGGGCGCGTGCTATTACGATGCGCTGTACTTCGGAGGTGCCTTCATACAACTCCGTGATTTTGGAATCCCGGTAGAAGCGCTCCGCCGGAAACTCGGTCGTGTAGCCGTAGCCGCCGAGTATCTGAACGCACTCCGCGGCGTGCTTGCGCGCTGCCGTCGAAGCGAACAGCTTGGCTTTGGACGACGCGTCGATGACCGGCACGCCTTGGTCGCGCAGCCACGCGGCACGATACAGCAGCAGGCGCGCGGCGTCGAGGTCGACCGCCATGTCCGCGACTTTGAACGACACGCCCTGAAACGCGCCGATCGGCTTGCCGAACTGCGCCCGTTCCCTTGCGTAGCGACTCGCGGTCTGCAAACAGGCGCCGAGAATGCCAACAGCTTGGGCCGCGATGCCGAGCCGGCCGATGCCCAAGCTCGCCAGCGCGATCTTGTAGCCTTCGCCCTCTGCGCCGAGGCGCGCAGCCGCCGGCACGGCCGCGTTTTCGAGCACTACATCGACCGTGTTGGACGAATGAATGCCGAGCTTATCGGTGACCTTGCCGATGCTGACGCCCGGCGTATCTTTGTCGACCAAGAACGCGGAGATGCCCTTGGGGCCGCTTTGACCGGTGCGCGCAAAAACGACGTGCGCCTTGGCGTAGCCGCCGTTTGTTACCCACTGCTTGGTGCCGTTGAGCACGTAGGCGTCGCCTTCACGCCGTGCCGTCGCGCGCAGCATGGCGGCGTCCGAACCGGAGTCGGCTTCGGTCAGCGCAAACGCGCCCAACCATTGGCCGGTGCACATCTTCGGCAGGTAAGTCTGCTTGACTGACTCGGCGGCGAACTGCTGCACGATGCGCGTCGTGAGGCCCGCGTGTACCGAGACGGTCACGCCTACGCCGGCGTCGGCCTTGCTGATCTCTTCGATCGCGAGCACGGTGCTGAGGGCATCCAACGCCGCTCCGCCATAGCGCTCGTCCACCGACATGCCCATGATGCCGATCTCGCCGAGCTTAACGAACACTTGGGCGGGGAACATGCGATCGCGATCCCAAGCCGCCGCATGCGGCTCTATCTCGCGCGCCGCGAACGCGATGACGGTGTCGCGGACGGCTTTCTGCTCGTCGCTGAAATCGAAATTCATACGGCGCGCCGGCTAGAGATCGTAGCGGTAGAAGCCGCGGCCGGACTTTCGCCCGTAGTAGCCCGCGGCGACCATCTTCTTAAGCAGCGGGCACGGCCGGTATTTGGGATCGGCAAAACCTGCATGCAGAACTTCCATGATCGACAGGCACGTGTCCAGCCCGATGAAGTCGGCCAGCTCCAACGGTCCCATCGGGTGATTCATGCCGAGCTTCATCACGGTATCGATCGCCTCTGCGCTGGCGACGCCCTCCATGCGAGCATACATCGCCTCGTTGAGCATCGGCATCAACAAGCGATTGCTGATGAATCCCGGATAATCGGCGACTTCGACCGGCGTCTTGGCCAGTTCCGTCGCCAGGCGCTCGACCTTTGCGTAAGTCTCGTCGGACGTCCCGATGCCGCGAATGATCTCGACGAGCTTCATGACCGGCACCGGATTCATAAAGTGCATGCCGATGACTTTGTCGGGTCTGCGGGTGGCCGCGCCGAGCACCGTAATCGAGATCGATGACGTGTTGCTCGCCAAAATCGCGTGCGGCGGCGTCGACCGGTCGAGCGCGCCGAACAGCCGTTTTTTCAGCGCTTCGTCTTCGCTCGCCGCCTCGATGACCATGTCGGCGTCGCAGTGAGCCGCCAGGTCGGGATAGGTGCCGATGCGCCCAAGCGCGGCATCTACCTCCGCGGCTTGCAGCTTGCCTTTGTCCGCGGCGCGGCGCAGGTTCGCGGAGATTACAGCGAAGCCGCGCTCGATAGCTGCCGTGTCGACGTCGTTGAGCAGCACGGCATGGCCGGCCGTCGCGCAGACCTGGGCGATGCCGCTGCCCATCTGGCCGGCGCCGATCACGAGCACCTTCATCGGATTTATTCGACTTTGACGAGCAGCGCGTCGCCCTGGCCGCCGCCGCTGCAGATCGCGGCTACGCCCAACCCACCGCCGCGCCTGCGCAGGGCATGGATCAGATGCGTGACTATGCGCGCCCCGCTGCAGCCCAGCGGATGGCCGATCGCGATCGCTCCGCCGTCGACGTTGACGCGCGCCATGTCGAGGCCCAGCCGCTGCGTCGAAGCGAGCGCCACGGCTGCAAACGCTTCGTTGATCTCCCACAGCGCGATGTCTTTGACGCTTAACCCCTCGGCCGCGAGCAGCTTTTGCGCCGCCATCGCCGGCGTGAGCGGCAAGTACGGCGGGTCCCAGGCGACGGTCGCGTGACCGCGGATCGTCGCGAGCTCGCTCAGGCCACGGTCGGCTGCGTATTCGGAGGAGGCGAGCACGAGCGCCGCGGCGCCGTCATTGACGCTGGGCGCGTTGCCGGCGGTGATGTTGCCGCCGGGAGAAATCGGCCGCAGCTTCGAGAGCGCCTCCAGGCTTGTGTCTTTGCGCGGACCTTCGTCGGTGTCGACCAGGCTATACGCAGCCTCCTGGTCGGCGAGGTAGGGCGTGAAAGCGGCGGGCTTGGCCTCGAACCGTTCCGGGGTAGTCTCTTCGGCGCCTCCGCCGCCGGCATGGACGGCAACCCGCGCTGCCGGGATCTCGTCCACCACCAGCTTGCCTTTGGCCTTTGCTGCGATCTTCAGCACCACGATCTCGGCGGCGAAGCGGCCCTGCTCGGCGGCGGCGACGGCAAAAGTGTGGCTACGAAGCGCGTACTGGTCCTGCTGCGCGCGCGAGATGTGCAGATGCTCCGAGACCTGATCGCTCTGCTGCGCCATCGTGCACTGGAAGTACGGACACCACAATCCGTCGTGCACCATGGCGTCGACGAGCGCCCCGTCGCCCATGCGGTAGCCGAAGCGCGCGTTTTGCACGAGATACGGCGCGCCTGACATGCTCTCCATGCCGCCGGCCACCACGTTGCGGCTCGAGCCGCAGCGGATGAGACGATCGGCGTCGGCGATCGCGAGCAGGCCGGAGGCGCACACCTTGTTGACCGTTTGAGACGTCACCGTCTTGGGCAGACCCGCGTAAAACGTCGCCTGACGCGAAGGGGCTTGGCCGGCGCCGGCCTGGAGCACTTGACCCATGATGGCCTGCTCGATGTCTTCGGGCGCGATGCCGCTGCGGCCGACGGCAGCGCGTATCGCCTCGGCTCCGAGCGTCGTCGCGGCAAGCGGGGCGAGGACGCCCCCGAGCTTGCCCACCGGCGTTCGGACGGCGGATAGGACAACGGTGTGAGGCACGTAGGAGGGCTCCTCGCTGAAAAGGTCGGCGGTAAGTCTTTATTTTCAGTTTATCGGCGCACGTTCTCCAGCCGTCGCACCGGTCTCTTGTCTGAGAGCAAAAAAAGGCCGCCTGTCGGCGGCCTTGCTTTGTCCCCACGCACGAGTCCTTGAAGTGCTATGAGCGTGCAAGCTGGCAGATTGTTCATCTTCCGGCTGCATCAGCAGCGGATCTCCGCAGAACCAGCCTTGATTCAAAGATGCGGTCGGGCCATGAGCCTTCCCAAGACGCTATCGGGCTCCTCCCAACTATCAGCAAACGCTCGTTCTAAAACGGCCCGAAATGCGTCCCGACTTGCGGAATTCTGGGGCTCGCAGCCGACCGCTACCGACCTCGCGCCCGCAGGGCTGCGACGATCGCCATGACGCCAAACAACCCAAGCGTGATGACCTCCGCGCGCGCGATGACCTGTGCGCGCCAAACGCCATTGCGCTTGGCCGGGGGCATGGAGCGGCCGGCCGCTACCAGCCGCGGCACATGTGCGCAATACTCCTCAAAGCGCGGACCGAAGACTTGGTCGAGGTAGCGTTCTTCCAGCGGGATGATGACGGCGTAGACGCCGACCACGAGCGCGCCGACAAACGCGAGCAATGCGGCCCTGCGTGGCGTGGCGATCGCCCCCGCGAAGGCAGTCCAAAAGCCGAGCGCGATCAGCGCGTTACCGATGTACAGCGGGTTGCGCGTCAGCGCGTAGGGGCCGGCCGTGACCAGCTCCGGCGCGGTCACTACGTTTGAGCGGGTGGTCCGCCCGGAGTACCCGACCGCCCAGATCCGCAGAGCTTCGCCGAGCGCGGCAACGCCGACGCCCAAGCGGGCGCTGCGCGCCGTCGGAAGTCCGAAGATCACAAGCGCAACCGGCACCGGAACCAGCAGAGCGCCACGATTCTTGAAAACGATCTCCCGCCAACCCAAAGCGCGGTCACTCATCTAAACCGGCTGCTGTTCGGCGGCGAACCATTCGTACAAGTCGCTCAGCGTTTGGCGCAGCGAAATGCGCGCCGACCAACCGGTGTCGCGCTTGAGCGCTGCTGCATCGCCCAGGAGCACCGGAGTCTGCACCGACCGCATGCGCGCCGGATCTGGCTCGAGCGTCACGCGCACCCCCGCGATGCTTTGCAGCTCGTCGACGATTTCTCCCATGCTCACCGCCCTGCCGCTGCACACGTTGTAGACGGGTGCTTTGCCCATCCCCGAGCCGAGCAGACGATACGCCTCGACGGTATCCCGAACGTCGCTGATGTCGCGCCGGGCGCACAGGTCGCCGGTTTTCAAGACGGGCGGCAGCGCTTTGGCTTTGATGGCGGCGATCTGACTGGCAAAGGCCGGCGCGGCGAAGCTCGGGCTTTGGCCAGGCCCGGTGTGGTTGAATGGCCGGACCGCGACGACGTCGAGCCACCCGCAACGCGCGTACTGAAGCGCAAGTAGCTCGGCGGCCGCTTTGCTAGCCGCGTAGGGATTGTTGGGATTGAGCGGCGCGTCCTCGCGCAGCGGCAGTTGCGCGGGATCTACGCGGCCGTATGCATCGGCCGAACCGACGCTGATCACGCGCGCATCGGGCACGTTCTTGCGGCAAGCTTCGAGCAGCGCCGCGGTGCCCATCACGTTCACGCCGAAAGTCGCCAACGGATCGTCGAGCGACGCCGGCACCGATGCTTGCGCGGCCAGATGGTAGACGACCTGCGGCCGCACGCGCTGGAGCAGGGACACGAGCGCCTCGAAGTCGCGCACGTCCGCCCGATGCCAGTCCACGCCCGACGCCATCGGCCCAAGGGTCTGCAACGGCAGCGGCGCCGAGCGCGACGCGCCGGCGACCTCATCGCCCGCTTCCACGAGCGCGCGAACGAGCCACTGGCCGGCAAAACCGTCGGCGCCGGTCACCAAGGCGCGCATTAGCCGAGCGCGCGGGCTAGACGCGTCAGGTCGGCATCGACCATATCGCCGACGAGTTCGCGGAAGGAGACCGTGGGCCGCCAGCCTAGCCGGCTCTGCGCCTTTGAAGCATCGCCCACCAAAACGTCTACTTCGGCGGGGCGGATGAACTGCGGGTCGATGACGATGTGGTCGCGCCAGCGCAGCCCGGCATGCGCAAAAGCGACGTCGACGAGTTCTTCGACGGTCCGCGTCTGGCCGGTCGCGATGACGAAATCGTCGGGCCGCTCTTGCTGCAGCATGAGCCACATCGCCTTGACGTAGTCGCCTGCGAATCCCCAATCGCGCCGAGCTTCCAGGTTGCCCATGCGCAGCTGCGTCGCCAGGCCGAGCTTGATGCGCGCGACCCCGTCGCTCACTTTGCGCGTGACGAACTCCAGGCCGCGCCGTTTGCTCTCGTGGTTGAACAGGATTCCCGAACAGGCGAACAGACCGTAAGATTCCCGATAATTGATCGTTATCCAATGCCCGTACACTTTAGCGACGCCGTAGGGACTGCGCGGATAAAAGGAAGTCGTCTCGACCTGGGGCGTCGCCGTGACCTTGCCGAACATCTCGCTGCTCGACGCCTGATAAAAGCGCGCGTGCGGGCACACTCCGCGCACCGCTTCGAGCAAGCGCGTCACGCCGACGGCCGTGAACTCCGCCGTCAACACCGGCTGCGTCCACGATGTGGGCACGAAACTTTGCGCGGCCAGGTTGTAGACTTCATCCGGCTGCGCTTGTTTGAGCGCCGCAGCCAAGGAATGCTCGTCGAGCAGATCGCCCGACAACAGCGTCAGCTGGTCGACGATGTGAGCGATGCGATCGAACGAGTTCGTGCTCGATCGCCGGGTCAGGCCGAACACTTCGTAGCCGCGCTCCAGCAAGAACTCGGCTAGGTACGATCCGTCTTGACCCGTGATGCCGGTGATCAGAGCGCGTTTAGCCAACGACCCCGCCCTTTGAGCCGAGGCCGTCGTCGGGCTCGCTCAGTGCTCGCTCTTGGAGTCGTTGCGCTTGGCGGGAGCGGTAGCGCAGGTCCGCTTGGCGATAGCGCAGCCGTTCGCTTTCGGTCTCGGGGACTACCGGCGGCACCGGCGTCGGCCGGCCGGCTGCGTCTAGCGCCACGAAGATCAGGTAAGCGGTGGCGACGTGCTTGCGCTCACCCGTTTCCAGCCGCTCGGCTTCGATCCGCACGCCGACCTCCATCGAGGTACGATGAGTGTAATTGACCGCCGACTTTAGGACCACCATGTCGCCGACGTGCACCGGATTGACGAAGTCGAGCCGGTCGATGCTGGCCGTCACGCAGATCCTGCCGGCATGCCGGATAGCGGCGGCGGCTCCCGCCTGGTCGGTCAGCTTCATGATGTGGCCGCCGTGGATGTTGCCCATCGGATTGGCCGCGGCGGGTTCCATGAGCGTCGCCAGCACCGAAGCGGAGGCGGCCACGGTCTTGCCCGGAAGCTGGCCGCTGGAGGGTTGGTCGGGCATCGGCGCTGGGCTTCTCCGCGCGCCCGCACGCAACTTTTTTCCGCGCGGGCAGTATCAATGGACTAAGACGGAGGTGTCGCGATCCAGGGGCAAACCGCTGACGAGACGCTTGTCGCGCTCGTGCTCAAAGGTGACGTCAACGCGTTTGCGCCGCTGGTGGACAGACACCACCGGGGCATCGTCAACTTCGTCCATGCGAGCGTGCGATCCGCCGAAGATGCAGGCGACTTGGCCCAGGAGACGTTCATGCGAGCCTACGCTCATCTACGCACTTTCAACCCCGCGTTGGGCAAGTTCTCGACATGGCTGTACCAGATAGCTCGCAACACCGTTCGCACGCACATGGGCAAAGAAAGCCGGCGACCCCGGCACGAGGACCTCTACGAAGATGAGACGATCGAGCAACGCGTTCCCGAGACTCGGCGCGACGCGGCTCCCGAATCCTCGCTGCTCGCGGCGGACGAGCAGCGTGCCGTTCGTGCCGCCTTGCGGCGCGTCCCAGAAAAAATGCGCGTGGCGCTCGCGCTGAGGTATTTCAGACATATGGATTATCAGGAGATCGCCGATACGATGCAAGTTTCGCTCGGCAACGTCAAGACGCTGATCCATCGAGGCAAAGCGGCTCTGGCGCGCGAGCTCAACCCGCAGCCGCAAGCACAGCTCGTGGCAGCCGGCAGCCGAACGGAGGGGGCACCGCGTGAACTGCTCTGCCTGTGACCGCAGCTTGGGCGCATACCGCGACGGCGACCTCTCGGCGCGTGAGTCGCTGCTGGTGGCCGGTCACTTGGCTGTATGCCGGCGCTGCAGCGAGCGCGCCGAGCAGCTGGCGCACGTGGACGCCATCCTTGCAGACGTCACCCCGATCGAACCGTCCGCCGGCTTCACCGCCGCGGTCATGGCGAAGATATCCGCTTTGCCCGCGCCGGCCGCACGGGGCGTACGCCTATGGTGGCTGGCGGCGCTTATGCTCACCGAGTGGGCGATCATCGCAGTCCTCAATGCCGCGCATGTCCTGCACTGGGAACGGCCGCTGGCGGCAGGCACGGCGGTCGCCGGCCAGCTGGCGGTCGCAGCTCAAACGATGTATCGAGTCGCGGACCACTTCCACATCGGCACCTGGGCGGGCGTCGGCATCGCGGCTGAGATCATAATAGCCATACCGCTCGCGATGGCCTTGCGAAATTATCTAATGCGCGGCGGTGCCGCGCTGAGGGGAGCTCAACTTTCATGATCGCACACTTGCGGGCGGCGGCGCTAAACCGCCCGGCGCTTCGGTCGCTCGGGGCGCTGTTGTCGGCGGCTCTGGTCGTCTGCATGGCCTCGGCCGCCAAAGCTGCCGGGGGCCATGGCGGCGACATCGTAGCTTTCGGTCACAGCGTTACCGTGGACGCTGGGCAGGAAGTGGGCGGCGATCTCGTCGTGTTCGGCGGCAACGCTTCGGTGTATGGCAAGGTCGACGGCGACGCGGTCGTTATGGGCGGCTCGTTGTACGTCGATCCGCAAGCGGAGATTTCGGGCGACACAGTCGCTTTTGGCGGCGCGGTCGACGATCGGCGCGCCGGCCACGGCCGCCATCGGGGCAGCGTCGAGCCGCCCGTCCCGCCGGTCGGCGCGGTGCCGCCGGTTCCCGAGACGCCTCCGGCTCCGGCCGACGTAGACGGCGGCGGGCGGTCTCACGGCTGGCTGTGGTTCTTGGTCTCGACCGGATTGCTGACGATGCTAGCCTTCGTCTTCTTTCCCGCGCGCACGCGCATGACGCTGGACGACTTGGCTCAGCGACCGCTCCTGGCAGCGCTCATCGGATTTTTCTGGCCGGTCATCTTCACGGTGGTGATCATCGCGCTGGCTATCACGATAGTCGGTATACCGCTCATGCCGATCGCCGCGCTCGCCGTCGGCCTGGCGTACTTGCTCGGGCGCGCGGCCATCGCCGTATTCGTCGGCCGGCGGATGTTGGAAGTGGCCAAAGTCATCGAGCCGAGCCCGCTCTCGACGCTGCTGCTCGGGCTGGTCATCATAACCGGAGTCGAGGCGATCGTGGGCTTGGCGCTCGGCATTATCTTGGAGTGCGCGCTCGGCGCGCTGGCCATCGGCGCCGCCGCGCTGCCGCTGTTGCGTAAACGGTTCATCCCGATCGGGCCGGTCGCTTACGCGCCACAAGGCGCTTACCCGCCGCACCCGCAGACCTTCGCGCCGCCGCCTAACCCGCCGCCGACCGGACCGCCCGCCGTGCCCTGAGGTATTTCGCTACTTTAGATAGAGCCGACCGGGATCGAGCACTTCGCGCAGCAGGTACAGCTCCCGGTCGCTGGGCGGCGGAATCGGTTCGACCGGTTCGCGCACGCGCAGCGGCCAGCCGACTCTGGCCTTGACGTCACCGACCGACACGCCGGGAAACAAACCGATGAGCTCGAGCTCGCCGTCGCTTTGCGCCGGCGCCAGAATCCCGACGTCGGTGACCACGCGCAGCGGGCCGCCGCCCGGCAGGCCGAGTTGGCGGCGCGTTCCGTACTTACCGGCCTGACCCGGCGAGGTGACGAAATCGACCGCCGCCGGGAATGAGCGAGCCGAAAGCGGCGCGACGATGACGACGCGCTCGGCGTGGATGGCGATCTCGCATGCCCCGCCGCTGCCCGGCAGGCGCACCTTGGGTTTTGCGTAGGTGCCGATGACCGTCGAGTTGATGTTGCCGTAGCGATCGACTTGGGCGCCCCCTAGGAAGCCGACTTTGATGTGGCCGCCTTGGAGATAGCTTTGGAAGACGTCGACCATCGAAGCTACGGCCAGCGAGCCGGTGACGAGCGACGGATCGCCGATCGAAACGGGCAGCCGGTCGGGCTGGGCGCCCACCGCTCCAGACTCGTAGATGAGCACGAGGTTCGGCGCATGCGTCGCGCGCGCTAAGTTGCAGGCCAGATTCGGCAGACCGATTCCAACGAAGACGACGTCGCCGTCGTCCAGCTCGCGCGCCGCTCGCACTGCCATCAGCTCGGCATTGCTGTAGCCGCGCGCCTCAGAAACCGTAGTTCACCCCTTGCGACATCTGCGGCTTGGCGCTAAGGCGCCGAGGGACGGCGGGGCCTAGCCGCGTCATGTAGCCCGCGCGGTCGGCAACTCCGTAGACGAACTCATCCATCCAATTGCTCAGGCGCTGCTCGTCGCGCGATACAGCCTCCCACGCGACGTAAAAATCGTTATCGCGATCATAGTAGCCTTGGGCATAAGACGGATGCGCGCCCCACGGCTCGCAGACGACCGCGTCGACCACCAGTCCCGGCACTAAGGTTCTATTGGGGTCCGAGCGGATGACTTGCTGGGGCACGATCTCTTCGACGACGACGATCACGCGCTTGGCGGCGAACGCCGCTTCCTTCTGCACGCCGTATAGCCCCCAGATTTGCGCGTTGCCTTCGGCGTCAGCGCGCTGGGCGTGGATGATCGCGACGTCCGGGTTGAGCGCCGGCACGGCGGCTAGCTGCTCGCCGCTGAACGGGCATTGGACGGTGCGGATGTTCGGATTGGCCGTGGGCAGATCGCTGCCGCGATAATTGCGCAGCGGCCAAAACGGCAACTTGGCGGCGCCGGCCGCAAAGCGCGCGACCAGTCCGAAGTGCGAATACTCTTCCAGCTCGAGCGCATGCGGCTTAGCCTGCTCGACCGCGCGGCGCAAGCCGTGCAGCGAACCGACGCCCGGATTGCCGGCCCAAGAGAAGACGAGCTTGCGCGCGCAGCCGGCGGCTATCAATTGGTCGTAGATGAGGTCGGGAGTCAGGCGGCATAACGTCAGATCGCGCCGGCCTTGGCGGATGATCTCGTGCGCGGCGGCAAAACAGATGAGATGCGTGAAGCCCTCGATGACGACCACATCGCCGTCGTGCACGAAGCGTTCGATCGCCTCGCGCATCGACATCAAGGTTTGCGACACCTAGGCGGGGACGCGCAGTTCGCTCAGAACCTGGGAGAAGATGCGCAAGCCGGTCTCGACGTCGTAATCATCGAGCACCAGCGGCGGCGCAAGCCGAATGGTGCTGCGCCCGCAGCCCAGCAGCAACAGGCCTTTGCGGAAGGCAGCCAACTCCACATCGTGAGCGAACTGCTCGAACGGCTCCTTGCTCGCGCGATCCTTGACGAACTCGACGCCGATCATGAGCCCGGCGCCGCGCACGTCCCCGATGACCTCGTGCTCCCGCTGCATTTTCCGCATGCCGGCCAGCAACTGGGCGCCGCGCCGTGCGGCGTTGGCCATGAGGGAGCCTTCGATCAGGTCCAGCGTCGCCAGCGCCGCCGCGCAGCACACTGGGTTGCCGCCGAAGGTGCTGCCGTGGCTGCCGCGCGGCCAGGTCATCACCGATTCTTTGGCGATGATCGCGCCGATCGGCATCCCCGACGCCAACCCTTTGGCGAGTAAGATGACATCCGGCACGACGTCGAGCAGCTCGGCCGCGAACATGCGGCCGGTCCGGCCCACGCCGGATTGGATCTCATCGAAGATCAGCAGCGCGCCGTGCTCGTCGCAAAAGTCGCGCCAGAACTGCAAAAA
>JALYUR010000125.1 GCA_030853635.1 Vulcanimicrobiota bacterium
CCCGTCTTATTCGCGAGGCTGGTCCGCTAGGTTTGTCGGCGGTTCGTCATGGCGTGGCGGTTTGAAGCGGACACGGTCCCTTGTGGCGCCTGTTTCATCGCGGTTTTTCAAGGCTTGGGGTTTTCGGTTGCGGGGTTTGCTGGCGGACACTGCCGCGCCGTTCAGGGGCTGGCGGTGCAGAGCGTGAGGGCAAGATCGCGGAAGAGCGCGGCGTCGGGGCAGGCGCTGGCGAAGGCGATTCGGATACGGCTGGCGGTTTCGATGACGCGGGCGGCGAGCTTGATGAGCCGGGCGCGGATGGTCGCGAACTCGGCATTTTTCAGCGTGGCGGTAACGGGCATGGCCTGACGTACCTTCCACATCAGCCAGTAAGCGGCGGTGTGGAGGATCAGGCGCATCTGGTTGGCATTGGCCGAGCGGCATGAGGTGCGGTCGCTCTTCAACTGCGCCTTGTGGAGCTTGATGAGGTTTTCGGCCTGGCCCCGGGCACAGTAGAGCGTGTCGTAGATATGTTCGGCACTACCGGCCTCGATTGAGGTGACGACGAAGCGGATGTCGAGGCCCAGACTGCTGGCTTCGATCCGCGCGGCCACCCGGCGTTTGGCCGGACCCCAGGACTTGGCGGCATAACGGGTCTCGGCATAGCGGCGCAGTACACCCAGCCCGCCCGATGCCAGGCCCAGCGCCCGGTCCGTGGCGCAGGCATCGGCACAGGCGACGATCACGGGATTGGCGTGGAGCGCTTTGTTGCCCGGCAGGCCGAACACATAGTCGATGCCGTTTGCCTCACACCACGCCATGATCTCGGGCCGACCATAATGACCATCACCGCGCAACGTGATGTGGGTATCGGGCCAGTGGCGGCGGACGCGTCGGATCAGCCGACGGACATGACCCGCCGTCTCGGCCCCCGACGCCGTCTTGCCGGTCCGCAGCAGCATCGCCACCGGGCGGCCCGTCGCGGTGTCGTAGACGTGGATCGGGAGGAAGCAGCGCTCGCCATAATGGCCGTTCCAGAAGGAGAGTTGCTGGCCACCGTGGACGATATCGACCGTCTCATCGATATCGAGCGTTACTGCGACCGGCGGCGCGGGATAACTCGCGCAGTACAGATCGACGAGCGACCCGGTCATCCGCACCAGCTCGCGCGTCGTCGGCGCATTCTCCCAACGGCTCATGGTCGGCTGGCTCGCCAAGCCGGTCGCACCGCCCGGTAGCTTGCCGAGCGCCAGCTTGAAGCCCGGATCATGGCGCAGCGCGTCGAGATCATCGGCATCTTCATAGCCGCACGCGATCGCCAGCATGCGAGCGCGCAAGATGTCGCCCAACTCATGGACGACACGAGCCTGATCGCGCGGATCAGCGATGCAGGCGGCAAGCCGTTCCGCGAGACCGAGCTGTCGTTCCGCCTGCGCCAACAGCAATACCCCGCCGTCCGAGGTCAGTCGCCCGCCATCAAACGCGGCGGTCACTTTCTTGCGGCAAATCGCTGGGAAACAGAATCGTGGCGCGCTATCATCGTCCATGGCGGTCGTGGCACTTTCTGTCCGGTCTCAAGGATTGGTCTCAGCAACCCTTCTCTAAACCAAATCAGATAGTTACGCTACGATCGCCAACCCATAATACCCCGCCCGGTGAATAAGATGGGTTAAGTCAGTTCGTCGGACCGGCTCTGTCAGACCAACGTAGCAGAGCGGACATTTCGGCGATTGTCTCAGTTATCGAGCCCAAAAAATCGACGCTCGACCGGTAATGCTTAACCGAGACGGCACCGAAACGAACGTGTAGGAAGCGTCTTTGGGGGAATGCAGTGCGCCAAATACTGTATGTGAGTCTCAGCGCTATCGAGGATGACAAAGCTGATCTTTTCGGCATTTTGCAGCAGTCCCGACACAATAATGCAATTGATGGCATAACAGGACTGCTGTGGTCGGACGGGCGCTCGTTTATGCAGGCGTTTGAAGGGCCGCGGGCAAGCGTTGCAGCGACTTTCGATCGTATCGAAAAGGACGAGCGGCATCATTCACTCACGATTTTATCTGATATCATCATCGAGAAACGTGAGTTCGGCGATTGGGTGATGATGCATCGACGCAGAGACGATCCTCCGGATTTATTTGATGCCCGTATGCGGCGGACCCTCTCCTATGC
>JALYUR010000011.1 GCA_030853635.1 Vulcanimicrobiota bacterium
TTTCGGCAGGCTGGCGATTAAACCAGTACTTGCCGATGCCGTTGACGTGCAGGTCGATCAGGCCGGGCGAGATCGTGCTGCCGAACGGCAATTCGTAATCTAAGTGCTGCGGGCCATCCTCCACAGACGAAATGCGGCCGTCCTCGATCCGCACGCAGCCTTGATGTGATGTTCCGTCACCTAGCGCGAGCAGCGCCGGGCCGATCGTCCGGCTGCTCAAGCGACCGCAGCCGCGCCTTGGCGCACGAACCGGGCGACTGGTTCGGCGATGCGCTCGATGTCGCTTTGCAACTGCATGTCGTGGTAAACTCCGCGCAGCACGATCAGTCTTTTCTCGGGGCTGCCGATAGCGGCGAAAAGCCGGCGATTGGTGTCGCGATCGATAAGCGTATCGTTTGTCCCTTCGAGCTGCAGCACCGGCAGGCGCAAACCGCGGACGCGCCGCAAGATGCCCAGCTTAGCCGCGCGCGTGCCGAAAAACCAGCGGGCGCTCAAGCGATGGACCCATAGCCGGTCGGCTTGGCACTCGCTCAGGACGGCGCGGTTGGAAGGGTCGGCGGTGTCGTAGACGCTGAGCGGAACTTGGTACGTCACGGTCGGCGCGAACAACGCATTGACTAACGCCGACGCCACGGTCAGCGTCGGCGCGCGCAGCGTATCGCGGATCCATGGCGCCATGAGAACTAAGGTTGCGGGCTCGAGTCCGCCTTTGCCGGCCCGGTCCAGGCAATAGCGCAAAGCGACCAAACCACCGAATGAGTGACCGCACAGCGACACTTTGGCCGCCGGCCAGCGGGCGGCGGCCGCCGCGATCGCAAGCCCGCAGTCATCGAGATAAGACCCGAACCGCGTCGCGAATCCGCGCGGTCCGGCCGTCTCCCCGAAACCGCGCTGATCGTATGCCAATAGCCCGACCTCGCGCGCCGCTAAAGCCTTTCCGAGCGCCTCATACCAACGGCTATACGGACCGCCTCCGTGCAGCAGCACGAGCGCCGCGGCCGTCGGCTCGCCCCATGCGCGAAATGGGATGTCGCAGCCGTCCATCGCCGCGAGAAAACCGTGCGCGCCTTTGGATTCCATAACTCAACGGCGGATCAAAGCCAGCACTTGATCGCGCTTGGCTGCGAGCATCTCGCTCGTGTCAGCCTCGACGTTGAGCCGCAGCAGCGGCTCGGTGTTGGAAGGCCGCACGTTGAACCACCACTTCGGGTAGTGCACGGTTATCCCGTCGAGCTCGTCGATCTCCTCCGCGTCCGCGAAATGCTGCTCGAGCTCCCGCAGTTTGGCCGGAATGTCTTGGACCCGGCTGTTGATCTCGCCCGAGCGGAAGCGGCGGTCGAGCGGAGCTAAGAGCCGGCTGACCGTTTTGCGTTCGCGCGAGACCAGTTCCAACACGATGAGCAACGCGATGAGGCCCGAGTCGGCGTAGTAGTTGTCGCGAAAATAGAAGTGGCCGGAGTGCTCGCCCCCAAACAGCGCGTTCTGCTCGCGCATGACGGCCTTGATGATCGAGTGGCCGACGCGCGTGCGGACGGCCTTGCCGCCGCATCGTTCGATGATCTCCGGCACTCCGCGCGAGCAGATGACGTTGTACAAAATCGTCGCGCCGGGATGTTTTTGCAACAACATCTCGGCCACGAGCGCGGTCACCATGTCGGCGCCCACGAGCGTTCCGTTCTCGTCGGTGATGAACATGCGGTCGGCGTCGCCGTCGAAAGCGACACCGACATCGGCCTTGTGGTCGCGCACCGCTTTCTGCAGGTCGACCATGTTCTCGGGTTCGATCGGGCTAGCCGGATGGTTGGGGAAATCGCCGTCCAGGTCGAAGTACAGCGGGACCAGGCGCACGGGCAAACGCTCGAACACGGCCGGCACTATCACGCCGGCCATGCCGTTGCCGGCGTCGATGACTACCTTGAGCGGCGCCATCGCCCCCGCATCTATGAAGGACAGGCAGTGGTCGACGAAACGCGGCAGCGCATCGAGCTGGCGGATCTGGCCCGTACGGACCGACGTTTTGAAAACTCCTCGCGCCACGGCATCGCGAATAGCGAACACGCCGGTGTCGCCGGATAGCGCGACTGCGTCTGCCCGGCACATCTTGAATCCGTTATATTGTTTGGGATTGTGCGACGCCGTGATCATCGTGCCGGCGGGGTAGCCGAACGCTCCGACGCTGAAGTACAGCTCGTCGGTCGAGGTGAGCCCTAGATCAACGACGTCGGCGCCCCCAGAGGTGGCGCCGCGCGCGAAACCGTCGAACAGCGCTGTGGATGACAGGCGCATGTCGCGTCCGACGGCGACCGTGGCCACGCCGAGATAGTCGACGAAGGCGCGCCCGATGAGCTCAGCGAGATCCTCGTTAAGTTCGTCGGGATAGATTCCGCGGATGTCGTAGCTTTTGAAGATGTCAGGCGAGTAGGATGGCGCCACGCGGCTTATAGCGCGCTAGCCGCGAAGTGCTTGAGCCAGACGATGGCCGCGATGATCGCCGCGAGCATCAACAGCAGGCGCCACAGTTTAGGCGGTTTGTCCATGACTGCGCCATTACCCCAAACGCAGCCCCCGGCCCTTGCTCGGGCCGATGGCCTTAGCGCTGACAGCCGCGGCAGAAATAGGTCTGGGCCCTGTCGGCGTGGATGACGGATATCCGGTGCCCGCATCGCGGGCACAGCGACTTTGCCCGGCCCTTGAGATGGATCTGCATGAATGACCGATCTTGCTTATGCAGCGGATGCTTGCCGCCGGCGTACTGGGCACGCGCCGTCTCGGCCGCTTGGCCGAGCACGCTGCGGATCGCATCGTACAGCGCGCGCCGCTCGGTGTCGGATAGCGTGCGCAGACGCCGTTGCGGGTTGATCTTGGCCGCCCACAGTATCTCGTCCGCATACGCGTTGCCGATTCCGGCTACCACTGACTGGTTGCGCAATTCGCTCTTTATCTCGCCACGATGGCGGGCGATGCGCGCGGCGAAGACTTCGTAGGTGAGTGCGTCGTCCAGGGCGTCCGGACCCATATCGCCATACGTCGGAATGTCGGCGGCGGGCTCGGCGGTCAAGTACACGCGGGCCATGTTGGCTGAGTCCAAAAAGCGCAAGTCGGTGCCGCCGGACAGCTGCAGCGTGAAGCAGGTCGCAGCCAGCGGCGGCGCGGCCCGGCTGCAGTAGGCGAATCTTCCGCCGAGCATTGCGTGCACGTACAGATCGTCATCGCGATCTTCAAACCTGAAGCGCAAGAACTTGCCGTGGCGCTCGACGGCTGAAAAAACGCGCCCCGTCAGGTCGGGGCCGAAGCGAGCGGGCGGATAGCGCAGCAAAAACGACCGCTTGGGATCGACGATGACGCCGATGATCTTGCGGCCGCTGAGGTATCCGGACAGGGCGCTCTTTAGGTGTTCTAATTCAGGAAGTTCGGGCACTACCTCGCAGCGCCATCAACCGTTCGACGGCGTCATCGGGATTTGCACGGTTGCGTTCTGGCCCTCGACGACCGTTGTCGAAACGGGGCCGCCTTGCAGGCCGGGCGCATTGGCTGTCAGCGTCTGGGATCCGACCGGAGCCTTGTCGATCGTGCACCGGCCGTCGGACCCGGTGCGGCAGTTCTGGTTCGAATTCAAGACGACCAAAGCGTCGACCACCGGCTGGTTGTTGGAGCTTAGCAGGCACTGCGCCGTGACCGAGCCCGTCTGCTGCACGCCGATCGCGTTGGGGTCGGGACATCCGGTCAACGCGAGCGCGCCCAAACACGCGGTGATCAGACGGACCGGGCGAAGGGACGAGTTTCCGTAACGCATGGCGGTAGCTTCGCGCGGCCGGCCGACGCCCCTCGTCGGTGCCCGGCACGCCGTTGCACTCGGCCGTGGCGCGAGGTATACTAACGAGGCGACGCAGCGGGCAGCGGCGCGCCAAGCTCGTCATCATATGGGCGGTGATCCGATGTGCAGACGACTCCTCGCCATCCCCCTAATCCTAGCCGCGCTCGCCCTGGCCCCCGCGGTGCAGGCGTCCGCCTCTCCGGTTGCCGTTACGTCCCCGCCCTCGTCCGGGCCACACCAGTCCGTCAAAGATATGCTCGCCAAGGCCCAATCGCTTGCCGCCGCAGGGCAAAACCAGGCGGCTCGGGACCTGCTGCGTCTTGCGGCCGCCTCCGACCCGCGCGATACCGCCGTTCAAAAGCTGCTCGGAGACGTCGAGTATAGACTGGCGCATTATGCTGCGGCCGAAGCTGCCTACCGCGCCGTCTTGGCCGCCGACCCGACCGACCGCGATGTGCGCAACCGGCTTGGGGGCGTCTACGCCGCCGAAGACAATTTCCAAGCGGCTATCAACGAATTTCGCAGCAGCTTGCCTTCGAAGGAGGGCTTTGCCAATCTCGTGCAGGCGTACGCGGACGAGGGCCGGCTGCCTGAGCTCGAATCCGAGTATCAAAGCGAGGAGCAGGCTCAGCCCTACGAGCCCGCCACCCACTACAACCTCGGCGTCATCTATGAAGCCGAACACCGCTATAATGCTGCAGTCATGCAATACGATAGCGCGATCCAATCGGCGCCGCGCTTCACCGATGCGCACAACGCCTTGGGAATCGTCTACGGTGAGATGGGCCGCTACAGCGATGCGATCGACCAATATAAGACGGCGATCGCCGAAGACGAGAAGTACTATTACGCGTGGATGAACTGGGGCGTCGAGCTGATCAATATGGGCCAGTACAACGCGGCCATCGAGAAGATCAACCGCGCCATCGCTCTGGCGCCGGAATTTTCGCTGGCCTATGAGAATCTCGGAGTCGCATACGACTCTTTGGGCGATTTCACTCGGGCGGTCGAACTCTACCAGCGGACCATCTCGTTGGACCCACGCGAGCGCCACATCTACGAAAATCTAGGCGGCATCTACCTCAACCATGGTCTGCTGAACCTCGCGGAGGCTGCCTTCATCAAAGGCTTGGCGGTGTCGTCGCCCAGCTCGAGCTTGCACTTCGACTTAGGCGATGTCTACCAGCAAGAACGCAAGTTCAGACTGGCCGCCCAGCAGTATAAAGCGGCGCTTGCGATGGAGCCCAACGACGGACCCGCGCGCCAGCGACTAGCCGAGGTCGAGGCCTTCCTCAAGCACTAGGCGCCAGGCCGGACGGCGATCGCGTCGACTTCGATCAGTGCTCCGCGCGGCAAGGCCGCGACGGCCACCGTCGTACGGGCCGGCTTGCTCCCGCCGACGTAACGCTCGTAGACTTCATTCATGGCCGCATAATGCGCCATGTCGGTCAGGAAGATCGTCACTTTGGCGACGTGGGTCAAGCCGAGGCCCGCTTCATGTAGGATGGCGGCGATGTTTTCCAAGCAGCGGGCGGTCTGCGCCGCGATGTCCGGGGCCAGCGCGCCGTTTTGCGGGTCTGCGCCCAACTGGCCGGCGGTGAAGACAAGGCCGCCTGCTTCGATGGCTTGACTGTACGCGGCCGCCGGGGCGGGGGCTGATTTGGTCGAGATGATTTTCATGAGGCCCAAGATTAGCGAGCGGCCGGCGGACTCATGCGCCGGCGTGCGCGACCGTCGCGATCAAGTACAGCGCCGTAGCGGCGATTAGCGCGCTCGCGCAGGCCCAGCAGACCACGTTGTAGACCGGACCGTTGGTGTAGCGGCCCATCAGCCCCCGGTCGTTGATGAGAATGAGCATCGAGATGATGACGGCCGGGATCAAAATGCCCGAGACGACCTGCGAATAGAAAATGATCGCGAAAAGCGGCGCGCGCGGGATGAGGATCGGCAGCGCGCCGAGCACGATGATTGAAAGGTACAAGCCGTAGAACACGGGCGCCTCTTTGAGCGTCTTGCCGACGCCGGACTCGAACCCGAACGCTTCGCAGACCGTGTACGAAAGCGACTGCGGCAGCACCGAAGCCGAGAACAGCGATGCGTTGAGCAATCCCACCGCAAAGAGCAACGACGCGTATTTGCCAGCCAGCGGAGCCAGCGCTTGGGCGGCTTGGGCACCGTCGGTGATGTTGTGGATGTTGTGGGCGTACAGCGTTGCGCCGCACGCCACAATTATGAAGTAGGCCACGATGTCCGTGATGAAGCAGCCGGTGACCACATCGATCTGCGAGTAACGCAGCTCGCGCACCTTGACGCCTTTTTCGACGACCGATGATTGGATGTAAAATTGCATCCACGGCGTTATCGTCGTGCCGACGACGCCGAGGAACATCAAAATGTAAGCCGTCGATGAGCTGACGTGCGGCACGAACGTCGCACGCGCGACGGCATGCCAGTCCGGATGAGCGAGCAGTCCGGATACGATGTAGGTCACGTACACGGCGCACGCAGCTAAAAAGACCTTTTCCACCGCTTTGTAATCGCCGCGCAGGACCAACAGGGCGACGAAGATGGCCGCGACCGGCACCGCCGCGTAGCGGCTTATGTGGAAGATGTCCGCGCTTGCGCCCACCCCCGCGAACTCCGCTACGGTGGTGAAAAGATTGTCGACCGTGACGCCGATCATCAAGAACAACGTCAGCCGGACGCCGAATCGCTCGCGGATCAGATCGGCCAGGCCCTTGCCGGTCACCACCCCCATGCGGATGCACATCTCTTGGACGAAGATCAACGCTAGCGTCACCGGGATGAGCAGCCATAGAAAGCCGTAACCGAATTGGGCGCCGGCTTGGGAGTAGGTTCCGATTCCGCCGGCGTCGTTGTCGAGGTTGGCGGTGATTATGCCTGGTCCGACGATCGAAAGAAAGAGCAGGATAGAGCGCCAAACGGTGGGGCGCTTTAGGGGTGCCTTCTTTCCGACGCTTTCGACCGCTTCCATCGCGCTTCCACTGTTAGCTTTGCGCCCTCGCTCGCGACTTTCCGACCCGCGGCAGCATCCGGCGAAGTTTCTCCGGCAGAAGCACGTCCATTGCGTCGTCGACCGTCACGATGCCTTGCATCCGGCCGTCGCCGTCGACGACGGGGACGGCCACAAAATCGTACCGCGCGATCGTCGCGGCGACCTCTTCGCTAGAGGCGTCGAGTGTGACGGTCACGATGTCGTCCAACATGATTCGGCGGACATGCGTCTGCGGCTCGGCCACGATGAGATCGCGCAGCGACAAAACCCCGATGAGCCGCTCGTCGGCTTCGAGCACGTAAAGATAGTAGACCAGTTCGGCATCCGCGGCCGCCTTGCGCACATGATCGAAAACCTCTGCGACAACGATGTCCGGTGGGACCCACAGATACTCGGTCGTCATCAGACCGCCGGCCGTGCGCTCGCCGTGACCCAGCAGTTCGCGGACGTCTTGGGCCTCATCGGGTTCCATGAGGTTGAGCAGCTCGCGCTGACGATCCGGATCGACCTCGCCGAGCAGATCGGCTGCATCGTCAGGTTCCATGTGCTCGATGATGTCGGCGGCGCGGTCCGGCTTGAGGTCTTCCAAGATCGACAGCTGGGTGTCGACGTCTAGCTCGCCGAATGCGTCGGCGGCGGTTTCGTCGTCGAGCGAGCCGACGAGCGAAGCCTGATCCGATGCGTTTAGATCTTCTATGATGGCGGCGAGATCGACCGGGTGAATTCGCTGGATGCGGTCTTGCGGCACGCGCAGCCTAATGGCATCGCTGCCGAGGTCGCGGTGCAGCGGCTGGACCGCCGTCCAGGGGATCAACGAAGGCCGCAGACCTGGCCTAGCCGCGCGCTGCAGCCAGCGTTGACCCAGCCCGCGCAAGCCGATCCGGCGCAGCAAGCCGGACAGTCCGACGTCGGCTGCGATGACCCGCAAGCTGTCCCCGGCCGGGGCCAGCTTGACGTCGTTGACCCGCACGACCTTGCGCCCGTCGACGTCGACGATTTGTTTGTCCAGCAGTTCTTTGTTGAGCAGCAATTCGCCGACCGGATGGGCGGCCGTTTGCACCTCGACCGGCGCGACGTTTAGGACGACGGCAAAATCGCTGATCGCTTCGACGGTCGAATATGGCGCGTAGCGCACGATGTTGTCGCGCTCGCGCACGTAGATGCCGCTGACGGCCGGAAAGGTCTCCTCCGTACCCCCTGCGACGGCGACGTCTTCGACCTTGCCGATCCTGATGCGCCTGCTTTGCGACCGCAGTTCGACCGGCCGGCCACAAAGCTCGCTGACGTAGGCTTCTGCAAGTTCCATCGCAGTTTTTCGTCGCCTGGCGCTAGGTCAAGCGTCTCTGATCGCGCGTTCTAAGATCTCGACCGCGCGGTCGATCTGCTCGCGGTCCACGACCAGCGCGGGGGTGAAGCGCAAGGCCGAAAAGCCGCAGGGCAACACCATCAGCCCGTGCTTGAAGCAGCCGCCGAGCACCCGGTCGCGGAACTGCGGATCGGGCGTGCGCGAAGCGCGATCGGTGACGAAATCGACTCCGATCATCAGACCCCGCCCGCGCACGTCTCCGATGGCAGCGAAGCGCTGCTGTAATTCCAGCAGCTTTCCCATGAAGTAGTCGCCCAAGAGCGCAGCCCGGCCGACCAGGCCTTCCTCTTCGATCACTTCGAGCGTGGCCTTGGTAGCGGCCAGCGCTATGCCGTTGCCGCCGAACGTGTTCGAGTGAGCGCCCTGCACGCCGAAGTCGAGGTCCGCATCCATCACGAGGGCGCCGACCGCCACGCCGGACCCGAGCGCCTTGGCCAGCGGGGTGGCGTTTGCGGTCACGCCGTTATGCTCGATGGCTAGCATCTTGCCGGTCTTGCCGATACCGGCTTGGACCTCGTCGTCGACGTAGGCGATGCCGTGGCGCTGGGCGATGTCGCGGATGATCTGGATGAACTCGGGCGGCGGGACGATGTAGCCGCCCTCGCCTTGGATGGGCTCCACGAAGATCGCCGCCACTTCGTCGGGCGGTATCGATTGCTTGAAGTAAAGCTCCTCGAGTATCCGAGCGCACCAAATGTCGCAGCTGGGATAGGTCATCTTGTACGGACAGCGATAGCACGTGGCATACGGCAGATGGTGAACGTCGGGCATGTTGGGCGTGAACCGAGCGCGATGCGTCAGCTTGCTGGCGGTCAGCGCTAAGGCGCCCATCGTGCGCCCATGGAAAGCGCCGATGAACGCAAGCAGACGTTTGCGCGTGGGATTATTCCAACGCGTGGCTTTGATCGCGGCTTCGTTGGCTTCGGTGCCGCTGTTGCACAGGAATACTTTTTTCGCTTTGCTGCCGGGCACGAGCCGGATGATCTTTTCTGCGACATCGGCCTGCAACGGCGAGTAGAAGTCGGGGCTGTTGATGAACAGCCACTTTTGCGCCTGGTCCGCGATGGCCGCTGCGACCTTCGGATGAGAGTGGCCCGTGGCGGTGATCATGCCGCTCGTGAAGTCCAAGAACAGGTTGCCGTCTACGTCTTCGACGACGAGCCCCTTGGCGCGCTTGACGACGATCGGCGCCGTTTTCGTGCCGGTCGTGACCGCAGCGGTCTCACGCGCGACGATCGGAGCGCCGTTTGGCCCCGGCAGCGACACTTCTGATATATCGGATTTCGTCTCGAGCATAATATGCGGACTTTCGCCTCCAGCGCCGGGATTCCTTAGACGCAAGCCGCGTGGGGCCACGGAGCCGCGGGCGGGTCCGTCGAATGGCGCTTTGAACGACGATGATCGAAAAAAGATTGGCAGTGGCCCAAGCAGCCGCTCGCGCGGCGGGCGCGCTGCTGCGTGAAAAGCTCGGAACGAACGTTTTTGCCCGCGCCAAGGACATTCGCACGAATCTAGTGACCGAGGCGGACACCGCAAGCGAAGAACTGATCCGCCGTTTGTTGCAAAGCGAGTTTCCCGACGAGGTGATTTTGGGTGAGGAGAGGGGGTCGAGCGCCGGCAGGTCGGGCAGCCGCTGGATCGTCGACCCGCTGGACGGCACGACAAACTATACGCACGGCTATCGCTGCTTCTGCGTTTCGATCGCGTTCGAGGCGTCGGGCAGCCTCGAGGTCGGCGTCGTCTACGACCCGATGAGCGGCGAGCTGTTCTGCGCGCAGCGCGGCGGGGGCGCCTACTGCAACGGCGTGCTGTTGGGCGTGAGCGATTGCGCGCGGCTCCAGGATGCGTTGCTCGTCACCGGTTTTCCGGCGCACGACGTAGCCAAGCCGCTTGCGAATCTGGAGCCGTTTGCGGACTTCATGCGCAGCGCGCAGGCGCTGCGGCGTGATGGATCCGCAGCGCTCGACCTTTGTTATGTGGCGGCCGGCCGGATGGACGGTTTTTGGGAGCCAGGCCTGCATGCCTGGGATGTGGCAGCCGGCGCGCTGATCGTCTTAGAGGCGGGCGGACGCACGAGCGACTACCGAGGCGCTGAGCTGGTCATCGACGGCGATCGGATCGTCGCTTCAAACGGCCGCATTCACGCTGCGATGCTCGAGGTGCTGCGGCCCTATGCCTGAAGCATTATTGCATGCAGCCTCAGCCCGCCGATGGCTCAGCCGCATCGGCTGCGTGATCCTCGCCGGCGGCGAGGGCCGTCGTTTCGGCGGCCACGCGGCGAAATTGGTCGCGCCGGTGGGCGCCAAGCCGTTGGTCGCGCACGCCATAGACGCTGTTTGTGCTTCACGTGCGCTTACGTGCACGCTGGTCTTGGGCTGCGGGCATGAGTTGGTTTTGTGCGCCGTAGACTCACGCCGCTGCTGCGTCGTCTTCAATCCCGGCTGGCGCGAAGGCATTGCCTCGTCGCTGCGCGCGGGCCTGGCCCATCATTTATCCGACGACGCGTGCATCTTCGTCGTCGCCGACCAGCCGCACGTGACGACGGGCGACATCGACAACCTGATCGCGGCAGCGGCGCTTGCACCCGACAACATAGCCACCTTGCATGCCGGCGGGGTTTGGGGATCGCCCATGCTGTTTCCGCGCGCTGATTTTGCAGAACTGATGAAACTGACCGGGGACGCGGGTGCCAAAAGCCATGCGCTAGGACAGCAGCAGCGCATCACCTTGGTCGAGGCACAGCACAGCGACGCTTTCCTCGATATCGACACGCGCGAAGATGCTGCCAGGCTGAGCGGTGGCAGTTAGTAAGCGCGGATCGAAAACGATTCGAACTCGCCCCTTCCTTCCGTTGTAGACCCGTGAGCTTCGGTCACATGGGCGCCCGGCGGCCCGCTACGACACCAGCGGTAGAACTCGCCGAGCCGGTCGGCCGATCCTTCGGCGACGATCTCCACGCTGCCATCCGTGCGATTGCTGATCCAACCGGTGATGTCCAAAGCGGCCGCTTTGTCGGCAGCCGCCGCCCGATAGCAGACGCCCTGCACTCGTCCGCGCACGACCAAGTGGAAGCGCGGCGTTCGAAAGCTCGAAAAATCGGAGGAGGTGAGATTCGAACTCACGAGGGACTTGCGCCCCTAACGGTTTTCAAGACCGCCGCATTCAACCGCTCTGCCACCCCTCCGTGCAAGTGACCTTTTGACGGGCTTTTACAGGGGTCCGCTAGGACTGCCGGCATAAGCGGCCAAACGCGCGAGCATGCCGGAACAAGGCCGCGCCAAGCCGCAGCCCCGCCCCGCGATCTTGCGCGCACCGGATGACCAGACGCGCCAGCTGAGCTGGCGCAGTTCATCGACCATCTTAAGATAGTGGCAGCGCGCTGAAGGATCGCTCGGCGCCTCGACAGCTGGCGGTCAGCTAACCGGAGGAAATATGAGCCGTCGTGTGAGCGCGGGCGGCGGTGGCCGCGTGGCCGTGCTGCGTCACTGCTCGCAGCTGCTGGCGGGCAACGCCTTAGGCGACCCCTGCGAGCGCGACCTATACTGCTATCTGCCGCCGTCTTACGACACATCGGACCGGCGCTATCCGGTTATTTACTTCCTCTCCGGTTTCACCGGCACCGGCCGCATGCTGTTCAATTTCGACCCGTTCGCGCAATCGCTCGACCAGCGTCTGGACCGGCTCGTCGCGGCCGGCGCTATGCCGGAGATCATCTGCGTCGCTCCGGATTGCTTCACGCGCTTGGGCGGCAGTCAATACTGCGACTCGACGGCGACCGGCAGCTACGAAAGCTATGTCTGCGACGAGATCGTGCCGTTCGTGGACGAGCGGTTGCGCACCCAAACCGGGCCGCAGCATCGCGGTGTAACCGGCAAATCGAGCGGCGGTTATGGCGCTCTGCGCTTGGGCATGCGCCATCCGGACGTGTTCGGCGCCTTGGGTTCGCATGCGGGCGACGCTTACTTCGCGTTTTGTTATTTGCCCGACTTCCCAAAGTTCGTGCTGGGCATCGAGCGGCACGGCGGCGTCGAGCGCTTCGTCCGCGCATTCGCAGAGATGCCCAAGAAGACCAAAGACGCGATGGAGGTCATGAACATCCTGGCTATGGCCGCCTGCTACTCGCCGAAACCGCAAGCGCCGCTGGGCATCGATTTGCCGGTGAGCCTCCCCGGCGGCGAGATCCGGCCGGACGTATGGGACCGCTGGCTTGAAAACGACCCGGTCCACATGGCTAAGCGCCACGCCGGCGCTTTGCGTTCGATGAAGGCGATCTACTTGGATGCCGGCTTGCGCGACGAATTCAATCTACAGCTGGGCGCGCGCATCTTGTGTTCACGGCTGGACGACCTGCGAATTCCTTACCTGCACGAAGAGTTCGACGACGGGCACATGGGCATCGTCTACCGCTA
>JALYUR010000079.1 GCA_030853635.1 Vulcanimicrobiota bacterium
GAGGCCGCCTCGGAGAAGCGGGCCGCGGCTCGCCGAATAACGGCGGCTAGAGCTCTGAACTTAAGATGGTCACTGCTATCCGGCCCGTTCTAAGGGTCGAACGTCGCGTTCTATTGGCGGAGAAGCGCTAAACAAGAAGCTTGCCACGACCGCGTTCAAGACTATGAGGCGGCGTGAAAGCGTAGTTAGCCCGCTTGGTCGCGCTTAAATGCCTGTTCCAGTTCCAGCAGCGATTCGTCGCCGGACGCGATCCGAAATAGCTCTGCGTACTGCTTGTCCATGCCGTGAACGAAGGAATAGACGATGTTCTTAGCACTCTCGCCGTTTAGGTGTTCCAGCCGATACTCAAGCTCGGCGAAGACTATAGCCTTTTCTGCCACGCTGTATTTGGCCATGTACAGCTCCCTGTTTGCCTCGAGCAACTTCTCTTCCAGCCTGGCGCGAAGCAATGGGGTCTCAGGCAAGCGCATGATGTAGCTGCGCAAGCATAACCAACCATCGCTAGACCACACTTGAACGATCCATTGGCGCAACTTGAAGTAGAACTCGATTACCGCAAGGTGGGGGTTGATGCTGTGGAACACAAAGCCCGCGTCCGAGAGCAAGGAAACCAACTGACCCTGTTCGCCGTCGATTTCTCCAGTGGCATCCTGGCCTTCCGGAATGGCAAACGTGGAGCCATCCGTCGTTGCCATCGACGCCTTATCCGTGACGCTCAAAGCACCGGCTTCGCCCCTCTTAACGTAGCCATCCCGGACCAGCTGCTCGACTACGTGTGCGATCCGCCGGTGCAGTTTGGGCAGGTCGTCGGCCGACAACGTAGCGTCGAATCCCAAGTGGGACGGGATGAATCCCTTCAGATCGCCCAGCGTCGTTCCCGGGTTGCCGGCGATCGCTTTGACCGTTGGAATGATGAGGCTCGAAGTGGGCGGGACCGACATAACTGACGCCTCTTTCCGGCGATGACTCTCGCCAGCTTTATTATACGGCGCCGGACAGCTCGACGTAAGACGGCCCATTTCTGACCCGGTCGAAAAACGATACAGTGGGCAATAGGGGACAATCAGGCTGACTAAGTTATTGCCTTTGGTTTCGTGTCCTGAGTATACGTGACCCCCAAAAACTGGATATTTGGCCGGTTCAGTACGGAGGCGCAGGAAGCGGACTTAAAGGCGCAGGGCTTCTTCTACGGCGCGTTCTTCGCTCCACCCCAAACCTTCTGCAAGTGCGCCCTCAAGCTCGTCCTCGCTCATGCGCTCCCGCAGCAGGGACAGCGCGCAATCGTAGCCCTTCTGCTCGGTCGATTCACGTGGGTAAAGGGCCGCGCTGAAAGTGGCGTTGCAAAAGCCCAGCAACTTTGCCGCCCCGCGCCAGGTAACGAGACATCTGTTTAAACGCTCGGCTAGCCAAGTTGGACACGCTGGACCGTAAGCTCAACGGCTTGACAACACTGCAACGGACAACCTACACTCCCTAAGGGAACAGCGAAGGTCTAGCTCCTGGGGAGGAGCCGTGGCCAGCGCGACCACGCGGGCCAAGCGGACCATTTGTCAGACTCTTCGGTAGTGAGCGACTGGCGGTTCTCTTCACGGTGCTGGAGCGTTCAGCGAGGGATGACCAGTCTATAAATATCGCTAAGATCGATGCCTGCTTTGGCTAACTGCCCGATAGAACTTGTGGGCAGCCGGCGCTCCACTATCCCGGCCACATCACCTTCGCAGGAAATCGGCCCTGCTTTTAAGATTGATTGCAAGGTTTTATAAATCAGAGGGGCCAGGAAGCCTTCAACGTTGTGGGCAGGCGCAAAAGGCAACTTTTTAGCGGCTGTTGGCGTCTGCCACCATTATGACGCCAAATGCAGAGAAGCAACCCTTAATGGTGGGGGAGCGGAGCGTTCAGCTATTCCGACTGACAGACGGTTTAGGGTGGCGCTCGGTGCGGCGGGCGTCACGTTCGTGTTCCATCTGCTCGCTAACCCCCACTACGGCTTCTTCCGCGACGAGCTGTACTTCATCATCTGTGGGCGCCATCCGCAGTTCGGCTACGTCGATCAGCCGCCCGTCGTGCCTTTGCTTGCCGCGGCCTCCCAAGTCTTCGGCGCGTCACTTGCGGCGTTGCGCGCGATATCGGCGTTGTTTGCAGCGGCATCCGTGTACGTGACTTGCCGGCTCGTGCAAGAGTTCGGCGGCGGTTCATTTGCAGAGGTGCTCGCCGCGGCCGGCGTTGCCCTGGCGCCCATTCTGGCTGGATTCGGCGTGCTCGTTTTTCCGGACACCGTGCAGATCTGGGCATGGCCGTTGATGACCTTGTACGTCGTCCGCATGATGCGAGGCGCCGATGCGCGGCTGTGGCTCGCGGTCGGCGCCGTACTCGGCTTGACGATCGAAACCAAGTACAGCGTCTTGTTCTTCGCCCTTGCCCTGCTGATAGGCTTGGCGCTGACGCGTCAGCGCATACTGGCGACGCGGTGGATTGCCGCGGGGGGCGCGCTTGCCGGCGTCATCGCGCTGCCGAATCTCTTGTGGCAGGCGTTGCACGGGTTCCCGATGCTGGAGCTGCTGCGCAACGGCCAGCTCGGCAAAAACGTCGTCTTGGACCCGTTATCATACGTCGTGCAGCAAGTCCTGATCACCAATCCACCTCTCGCGCTGGTGTGGATCTGCGGGCTGATCTGGACCTTCGCGCGCCCGAATCTGCGGTGGCTCGGCATCGCGTCGGTCGCGCTCATCGCGCTGATGGTCGCGGCCCACGGCAAGACGTACTACGGGTGCGCTATCTATCCGGCGCTGTTCGCCGCCGGAGGCACCGCGGTGGAAGGTTGGACCAAGCGCGTGCCGATGGTGCGTGCGCCGATGCTCGCGCTTGCGCTCATCTCCGGCCTCGTGTTCATTCCGCTCGGCGTTCCGATTCTTTCCGAGCAGCAGTTCATCGCGTACAGCGCCGCCTTGACGAAGGTGCTGCCCCAGCCGGCTGCTTCGGAGCACCACCGCCAAGCGAGCTTGCCGCAGGCCTACGCCGACATGCACGGCTGGCCCGAGCTTGCGGCGACGGTCGCACGGGTCTACGATTCGCTGCCTCCAAACGAGCGCGCCGGCGTCGCGATCAAGACATCGAACTACGGCGAGGCAGCCGCGATCGATTTCTTCGGAGCACGTTACGAGTTGCCGGCCACGATCAGCGGTCACAATCAATACTTTCTGTGGGGGCCGCGAGGGTACACCGGCGACGTGTTGATCGACGTGGACGGCGACTGCGGAGCTACCGCGCACGTCTTCCGCAGCGCAAAGCTGGCGGCTAGGTTCTCGGCGCCTTACGTCATGCCGTACGAGGACGATATGCCGATTATGATCTGCCGTGGCATCAAGCAGCCGCTCTCGCAGCTATGGCCTAAAGTCAAAAGCTACAACTGATCTGACGACGCGGTGCTGGGCGGTGCCGCACTGGCGCCATCTGGGCCGGTGTGGACCGGTCCCGGGGTGGAAACGAATCGAAGCATGAAGCTCAAAAATATAGCGGCGACCGCATTGTCGCTGGCACTGAGTGCGCGGCGGGTGCGCCGGCAATTACGGACCTACGATCTGCGCGGGCGCGTGGTGGCCGTGACCGGCGGGTCGCGCGGCCTGGGGTTGCAGTTGGCGCGCGAGCTCATGCGCCGCGGTGCGCGGGTCGCGATATGCGGACGACAGACGTCGTCGCTGGATGCGGCCCGCGCGGATCTTGAGCTCCTCGGCGAAGTGCTTGCGGTTCAGTGCGACGTGCGGGTGGCCGAACAGGCGAGCAATTTCATGCGCGCAGTCGTCGACCGCTTCGGGGCATTGGACGTCGTCATCAACAACGCGGGCACGATCACCGTGGGACCGCTCGATACGATGACGATCGAAGACTACCGCGAGGCGATGGAAACCCATTTGTGGGGTCCGCTGAACATCGTGACGGCCGCGCTGCCGGAATTGAGGCGAGCGCGCGGCAGGATCGTCAACATTGCCTCGATCGGCGGCTTGGTAAGCGTTCCGCACCTGCTGCCCTATAGCGTGAGCAAGTTCGCTCTGGTGGGGCTGTCGGAGGGCTTGGGCGCCGAGCTGCAGCAAAGCGGAGTCCGAGTCATCACCGTCTGCCCGGGCCTTATGCGTACCGGCAGTCCGAAGAACGCGTGGTTCAAGGGCAACCGAACCGGCGAGCACACTTGGTTCCATCTCGCCGACACGCTGCCGCTTAGTTCCATCTCAGCCGGCAAAGCCGCGCGTCAAACCGTCGATGCTTTGGTCAACGGCCGGCGCTTTGTGGTCCTCTCAGCGCCGGCACGCCTGGCGGCACGCTTCCATGGGAACTTCCCGGGTCTGACCGTCAGCCTGCTATCGCTGGTCGCCCGCACGCTTCCCAAAGCAAAAGATGGCGACACGGGGCGCGCTTTGGGCTCCCAAAGCGAGTCGGCGATCACGCGGTCGCCGCTCACCACGCTTGGAAGAAAGGCGGAAGTAGACTTAAACCAGAGCCCGAGCGGTTGAGCTCTTCGATGGGCTAGTGACCGGGCAGCGACTTATGCGTCGCCGACCGCTTCGATCTCCAACGTCACTTCGATGTCGTCGCCAACCATGACGCCGCCGGTTTCCATGGCCTGATTCCAGACCAAGCCGTACTCCTTGCGGCTGAGCTTCAACGATGCGCTATAAGCGGCGCGATCCTTGCCGTAGGGATCTTTGACTTGACCCTCGACTTGCCCGGGCATTTCGATCTGCTTGGTGACGCCGTGCATAGTCAGCGATCCATGCGCGATGAACCGGTCTTTGCCATTGGCCGTGATGCGCGATGATTTGAACGTAATGTGCGGGTGATGTTCTACATCGAAAAAGTCCGCCGAGCGAAGGTGGCCGTCTCGCTGCGCCTCGCGGGTGTCGATCGAGGCTGCGTTTATCGTCGCTTCGATCGACGTGGGGATAATTTCATTCGCGGGAGTCGTTATCGTGCCCGAAAACTCCTTAAACTGGCCGCGCACTTTGGAAATCATCAAGTGCCGGACGGCGAATGCCGCGCTCGAGTGCACGGGATCGATTTGCCAGGTGCGAGTGGCGACATCAGTAGCCATGTTCTTCTTCTCCTCGGTCGACTAGGTGTGAGCGCTGCGTCGCGGTCATTCTTCGCATGCTTTCATTGATCAATTGGTGCCGCCGGCCCGGCTCGAAAATGAACGCCTCGCCGGCTTCGATCGCGGTGGTCCCGTCCCGTCCTCTCATGCTTCACGATGCCCTTGCCCGAGATCACATGATAGAACTCCCACTGCATGCTGTCGGGGTGATATGGGTACGGTTTCTTGCCTGGCGGCACCCCCAAGATCTCGACACCAATGGATGCCTCTCTTTGAGGTCCATCGACTGGGGTTTGCGCTCCAGCGTGCAGCTTGTAACCACCCTGCGCGGCGACCGCCTTGGCCCCTGATGCTTATTGCGGAACATTGCATGTGGTTAGACCGAGTGGTATAGTCGATAATGTAGATAGCGATCACAGCACGTGGAAATCTTAGGCTCGCATCCCGAGCCAAAACCCTGCAGGACTTGCGCCTCCCATCCACAGTCCTACACCCCAGCCCCACGCTCAAACCTAGCTAGAACGAACCACCAATGGACGGCAAACCACACAGCTTAAGCTCCCCACCGGGGGAGCGCGAGAAAAAAAGGGCTCTTCGGGAACTGTCGCTTCGCACTCTCGTGGACGACATGAAGGCGAGGCAGGCCAGTCTCCGTCCGGACGATCGCGCCGGTCAGAAATCACACGCCTGCGTGCCCGCATGGGAGAACATTGATTCGAATCCCGAAGCAAACACGGAACGTAAGGATGCAAGTATGATCTGCTTCAAATGCGACAAGGAGATGTCGGACCCCAAAACGATCTTTCATTCCGGGGTCTGCTTCGATTGCATGCTGCGTCATGACCTTACGGGCTTCGCATGTTTAGATCGCCGCCGCGGAGATCGCCGCACTGCGGAGCGTCAATTAGAACTTTCTCTGGGCGTCAAACAGCTTGCGGTGCAGCTCAAGCGGCCATCGGTGCACCATCCTACATGGATGAGCGCCCAGCGAGCGGCCGAGATGGCTGCGGACCTTCAAGAGGTTTGCGCAAACAGCCTCAAGCTCATGGGCACGGGCGCTCGCTGCATCGGCTTTTTCGAACAGCCCAGCGATACAGCCCATAAGATCATCTCCGTTGTCTTCAAGAGCAGAAGCCGCCAGGTCGTCGTAAAGGCGACCAAGGCCAGCCTGAGGGACCGAAGGTACGCTCAGTGCCATAGAAGTCTTACTGCCCAACTAGCCGCTTAGTTCAGATTCGGACGAAAATATGGGCGTCTCTTTTGCCGTCCCGAAATGCGCCATCGGCGGCGCGCTGCTAACCCGCGAAGAAGCCATCCATAAGTATTTGCACCTCGTCAAATACGTGGCCGGACACATTTCGACCAATCTACCGCCGCACGTCGACATCAACGATCTGATCAACGAAGGCATTCTGGGCCTGATCGATGCGATCGGCAAGTACGACGATGCGCGCGGCGTTAAATTCGAGACGTACGCCATAACGCGAATAAACGGCTCGATCCTGGATGCGCTACGGGCGATGGACTGGGTACCGCGTGCCGTCAGGCAAAAAGCACGCGAGATGGAGAAGGTCGTCGCAGAACTCGAGGCTGCCCTTGGCCGGGTGCCAGAAGATGGCGAAGTTGCCACGGCGCTCGAGCTAACGGTCAAAGATTACCAGAAGTGGCTGCTCAGGGTTCGGAGCACGTCGGTCCTTTCGCTGGAGGAGATCATGCCAAACGAACGCGGTCATGACTTGTCGCTTTTGGATTCGCTCAAGGATCTAGCCCCTGGTCCCACTCACTTGTTCGAATCTTTTGAAGTGAAGGCTGGCCTGGCGCAAGCGGTCGACGGTCTTCCGCAGCAAGAGCGCACGGTTATCTCTCTGTCTTACTACGAGGGCCTAACCTTGAAGGATATCAAGAACGTATTGGGCGTTTCGGAGTCTCGCGTGTCTCAGATCCATGCTCAGGCGGTGCTTCGGCTTAGAGCCACGCTCAAAGCTATGCACATCGACAGCGGCTACCGAGACGGCGATCCCAACGTAAAGAAAAAATACGTGCGCAAGAAGCCGCCCGCACCGGCTGAAGCCAAAGCACCTAGACTGCGGGGAGTTGCTTAAAGCGCCGACGGCCGGATAGCGGGACATCGCGGCGGATGCAGCATTGGCGCTCGTGCATTGATCGTCGATCTTCCTTAAGCGGCAGTCGCCTTTCAATGGGCTAGTACTAGCAAGCTGGCCTACGCTGCTATGGCGAAGTAATCCAACACCGGGATTCGCGCGTTCACTAGTTGACGTCAATTGCGCCGTCGACACGACAGTTGACCCCTTCCCCTCTTCACATCCCCTTTCATGGAGAATCAATTGGTAGATCGTTATTTCAGGCTGGCGCCGGTCAAGCGGCGGCTAATAGCAGCGACCTTTGTCACTACACTGTGCTGCGGTCTCGCGTACTCGGAGTTACCCCATTCGGCTAAGGCCGACGCGGACGGCATGACGATGGCGCAGCCGGCTCCCCAGATGCAAAAGGTTTTGACGGCGCTTGGTTCGCTCGGCGGAAAGCCGATCGAGACTCTGACGCCTAAGGAAGCGCGCCTTCAACCGACGCCGGCCGACGCCGTCAAAGTTGTTCTCAAGCAAGAAGGCATGAGCACGGCCCCGCAACCGGTCGGCTCTGTCGCCGACATGAAGATTCGGGGTCCCGAAGGACTCATTCCGATCCGCGTCTACACACCCGCGGGCAGTGGTCCGTTTCCCGTCCTCGTCTACTTCCACGGAGGCGGATGGGTCATCGCCGGCATCAATACCTACGATTCGTCACCCCGCGCGCTCGCGGATGCGGCCGGTTACGTCGTCGTTTCGGTTGCGTATCGCCAAGCGCCGGAAAATAAATTTCCCGCAGCCGCCGACGACGCGTACGCATCGATGCGCTGGGCGATGACCAATGCAGCTAAGATCAACGGCAAGCCGAGCGTCATCGCCGTGGCCGGCGAAAGCGCCGGCGGCAACCTCGCGACGGTCGTATGCATGATGGCACGAGATAAGCACCAACGGATGCCGATCTACCAACTGCTCGTGTATCCGGTTACAAACCATGCGTTCAACACTGCTTCTTACGAAGAGAACGCACACGCCAAGCCGTTGAATCGCGCGATGATGAAGTGGTTTTGGAACAACTACTTGCCGAGCCCGACAGACGGGGACAATCCTTACGCTTCGCCGTTACGCGCCAAGACTTTGGCCGGTCTTCCGCCCGCCACGATCATCGCGGCGCAGATCGACCCGCTGCGGACCGAAGGCCGTCAGTACGCCGACCGCCTGCGCGATGCCGGCGTGAAGGTGCACTACCGCGAGTTCTACGGCGTCACCCATGAGTTCTTCGGCATGGGCGCAGTGGTTCC
>JALYUR010000123.1 GCA_030853635.1 Vulcanimicrobiota bacterium
GCTCATCGACGCGCCGGCTACGGTGAAAACGGCACTCTTCCGCCGCCGTGATTTCGCGCCCTGACCCAGCTCCTAGCGCACTGATCATGGGTCGTGCCGCATTCCCGGGCGTTTGGCCGATGGCAGATACCTTGCCGCCTTCGCGTCTCGATCACGCTGGCAGCGTTTCCACAGCCGCTTCTTGTTAATCCGCGACACAAGCAGCCCTGCGGCTCGAGATCTCGACCGGTTTCGGCGCCTCAATCCGCCGTGACGGCTTGAGAGGGTTGACCTTGCCACCTTACCTAGCTTAAGCTGAGGCACATCGATTTGTGCCTTAAATGCGAAATACGGGCGCGCGGCGTTGAAAGCTAGCGAGCATTGGGCTTGTAAGTTAGCGTACCAACTCACGTCCAGCAGGAACAAACACGGGCGTTAATGGGGACAATACGGGCTCAAACATTGGAGACGATGGGAGCAGACATCGGGGAGGGCCTGGGATATGGCACTCACGACGCTAGGAAGGTACGGGAGATGGTACTGGGAGGCGAGGGTGACACGTCAGATTAGACGAGCGAGTAAGTAAGGGCCCAAACAGTGTCTCCAAGAATGCCATACTTTCACGGCTGCTGGTGGACGATACTACTGACAGGACGGCATGTCTAACGGTGGGAATTCACGACTTGTGCACCCTAAGCGAAACACTGGAATAAACTGGCAAGACGCTAATCTCATCGCGGCATACCTTTCCCTGTGCGTATTAGTGGCAGCCATGGGCGCTGACGCTAGTATGGCGACCGCGAACGCGCATACAAAGCGAGCGCGGGAGGAAAAACAAATCCCGAGCATGGCTTCCTTCTATCGCATTATAAGTACTAGTGTTGCGCGATTAGCTTAGCGACAGTCCGGTCGACGGTTCCATCCTGCCCTTCGCCGACAATTGTGGCGCGCAGCTTGCCGTGTCTGTCGAATATCATCTGCGTCGGCCACGCCTGCACGCCGTAGGCGTTCCAAAGCCCAAAGTCATTGTCGACGGCGACGGGCCAGACGACGCCTTCGTCCTTTAGCGATTCTTCAAGGTTGCCGCGATCGCGTTCGTATGCAGATTCAGGACTGTGCACGCTGACGATCGCGAAATCTTGATGGTCTTTGGTGCGATACAACGATCGCAGGTTCGGTTGGGTATGCTTGCAATTTAAGCACTCGAAGGTGTAAAAATCCAGCAACACGACTTTCCCTCGCAGATCGCTCGCCGCCACCTTACCGTTGAGCCACGTCGATGCGTGGCCGATGGCACCAAGGGTTGGGGGCTGATCTTGCGGCACCGGTTACTGCTACGACGGCCGCCGAAACGGCGCATGCAACCATGGACCACCTGCCAAGCATAAGTTTCCCTCCTACGGCCCTGTCAATTTATCTACGTGTCGACAATCGCTTTGGATGAACCGCGCCGACCAAGCTTTTAACCGGGATTCGCCAGATGATTCGGGCGAAAAACCACATCTCAGCCCGTCAACGCCAGCGGTCGCCCGGTGCGGTAACGTAGTTCTTCCAGATATAGCCCCACGGAAGAAGCAGCGGTACGATCACGACACCGATGAAGATGGAAAAGAAGTTGTCGGCAGCGTCGGGGTCCACGCGGTGGCCAAGGTACAGCGGAAGATAGATTGCCAGCGTCCAGATCAGTTTCCACGCGAACTCGTACACGAGCAGCGGCATCATGCGGACGGGATAGCGGAGCCCGACCAGACTCAGCACGGTGAGCGCGCCGAAGAAGCTGTGGCCCACGCTGTCCCAAAACTCCCACGGACCGGTGTGGCGCAAGATGGCGGACCAGGTTCTATAGCCTTGGACGAAGGCGAGCACCGCGTACATCGCTCGCAAAATATAGAGTCGATAAAGCGGCAACTCCGGACGCGGGATTGCGTGCATACGATCGTCCTTTTTCGAATGGTTAGCTTAGCTAAGGGGCGATCACCGATATGAAAAGAATCACGGACACCGCCCGACAGATCCGGGCGTAGGTCGGTTGTTCATGAGGGTCTGCGCACGTAGCCGATAAGCGCCGGGATGAGTGCGATGGAAACGAACGTAGTTACTAGTGGGAGTGCCAGTTGCATGCGACACCACTGGTCCGGTGTACGTGGTCAGCAGCACAGATCGTCACCAGGCGGCAACGCCTTCATCCGAGATCGCATCCGGCATCGGGCCGAACCGGTTGGGCCCCGACGTGCTGGGCGCACAAAACCAGATCAACAGAACGATGTTGCCCAGCGGGACAAAGACCAGTGGCAGCCACCAGCCGCTGCGGTTGGTGTCGTGCAAGCGGCGGACCGCGACGGCGACGTACGGCATCAGGAACACCAGCGTGCAGGTGGCCCAGAAGAGCGCATGGCGTCCAAACGCCGCGTGATCGAGGAGGCTCGCGAGGCCGAACACGATCGTCCCAAAGAGCACGAACCACCAGTATTCGGTACCGCCGGCGCGGCCGCTGAACGTGCACCAGCGCACGAAGGCGCTCCTGATCGCTTGCGGCATGGTCATGGGCAGCGCTCCTTCCTACGAAGTACTGGGATGCCCGTAGCTAAGTTTCGGGAGGATAAATTGGATGCCGAAATTGCATTCCCTCAGCAATCCCTTTGTCTCCAACTTGCAATAGTCCGGGATTCGCCATATGGCCCTCCTTTTCGAGGCACCGCCAGGTGGTTCCGTCGTTTTTCCCGCCGGCGCTGGCTGGGCGTTCATGTTACCGTCGCCAAGGGCGGCGATCGCAGGGCAGTGATTCTCTCAACGATCGCGGCGAACAGTTTGCGCGGGATTGCGACCTCCGCCATCTGAAACGCGACATACCGGCCGTGGCTGACGACCTTCGCACCGATCTTTACCAGCTTCTCGCGCAGCGTTGTCAGCGACCACTCGGCAATCGCCTCTGGAATCGCCAGCGTCCGAAGGAAGTTGCCGAGGTTGTACGCCAGCGCGTGAAGCTGCAGACGAACGGTGTTCGCGTCGAACGAGCGACACGAGAGCCGCGTCCACTTGATGGCGTTCTTACCCTCTTTGATCCATTGCTCGCACGCCTCGAAAGGCAATGCTTTCGGCAGAGTTTTGCTAACGCGAAACGACCGGCTCGAGAACCGCTTCCCACCCATCGGCGCTATGCACGTTGCCGGGGCGAAGTGCGCAGCGTTCCAAGTCGCCGTATTGATTGAAGACGAAGAGCGGATGGTAGCATGTGCAGCCGAAGTGCCCGTTCCAAACGCCCAAGTGCATCGTCGAGTTCGCGATATGCGAGCAAACCCGCGTCCGATGTGACGACCGATCCACGAAACTGCACCATGATACGCCGATCGAAATCGAGTCGCAAAACACCGTTTTCGGCTTCACCCGTCGGGTTCGTCACTTTCGCCTCACGTGATGAGCGCAAAACTACATATCTATTATAGCAAATCGCTACCCGCCAGGACCGGATTTGCAAGCGCACTTGGTGAATCCGGGCTAAGATAATCACCGGTCATCCACGCCATCATTTACAGCAAACATGCAGACAAGGTGCGTGCCTTCCTAAGCGATGTTTTGCAGCTTGCGTCTGTCGATGCGGGCGACGGCTGGCCGATATTTGCCGCGCCTCCCACCGAAATCGCCGTTCACCCAACCGAAGGTGACGCCGAACACGAGCTCTACCTCATGTGCGACGACGTGCATTCGGTTACCGCGCGGCTAGCGGAACGCGGAATCGAAAGGGCCGCGCCGGTAGTCGATCGGGGTTGGGGTTTGGTGACGCAGCTACGTCTTCCCGGAGGCGAAGTGATCGGTCTCTATCAGCCCAAGCACGCGTCGCCATTTGATGGCTCGAAGACTCAGCTCTCTAGCGCCAGCTGAACATGAGGTATAGATTCCAATGCGCTACTGGTTGTTCAAGAGCGAGCCCGACTCGTACGGGTTAGATCATCTAGAGCGCGACGGGACGACTCCTTGGTCGGGCGTTCGTGGTTTTCAAGCGCGTAACAACATGCTGGCTATGAAGCTCGGGGATGGCGGCGTTTTCTATCACAGCAGCATCGCACAGCCAGCGGCCGTCGGCATAATCGAGGTCGTCCGCGAAGCTTATCCGGATTTTACCGCCTGGGATCGCAAGAGCGAATACTACGATCCAAGGAGTTCGAAAACGAAGCCTCTCTGGTGGATGGTCGACGTAAAATTTGTCAAGGGCCTCGCGCGGCCGGTCACGCTTGCCCAAATGCGGTCCGAGCCGCGCTTGAGCGGCATGGCATTGCTGCGCCGCGGTCAGCGCCTGTCGGTGCAGCCGGTGTTACCCCATGAGTGGAAGATCGTCGTCGAACTCAGCCGGCGACCCGCAACCGATGGCGACGCTTGAACAGCATCAGGCCACCGCTTGATTGCTGTGCACCGGCCAGGGGCGGGAAGGGTTTATAACGCGCCGAAGCGTCTGCGCCCGTTCGCTCAAGAAAGGCCGCCTAGATATGCAAAACGCACAAAGCTCAACACCCACCGCTAAATCATTCAACGTGACCGGCATCGACATGACTGGCTACATGGCCAAAGACACCGAGCGCGCGGTGAAGTTCTATCGCGACGTCTTAGGGATGGAGCCGACCACGCTCTACCCAGCCGGGGCCGGGGCCGAGTACGAGTTTTCCGACGGCACCACGTTCGGCTTGTGGAACCCGGGCGATACGATGCCCTTCCAAGCGTCCGGCGGCGTCATGTTCGCAGTCGACGATTTCGATGCAGCCGTGCGCATGGCCAAGGAGCGCGGCGCCACGATTCACATGCAACACGAGTCGCCCGTCTGCCACATGGCTATGGCCCAAGACTCCGAGGGCAACCAAATCGTCCTCCACCGCCGCAAAAACGCATGAGCGGTAGACCGGCCGCGCAAGCTCGTCCGGCGTTGCTGGCGACCAACTACAGCGCAACCGACGTCGTTCTGCTAATCTTACGGCTCGCGCTTGCGATCGTCATGTTTCCGCATGGCGCGCAGAAGATGTTGGGCTGGTTTGGGGGCCCGGGTTTCAGCGGGACGATAGCGTTCATGACAGGCTCTCACATACCGGCGTTTCTCGCGTTCATCGTCATTATCGTCGAGTTCTTCGGCCCGATACTTCTGGTTCTCGGCCTCTTTACTCGGCTTTGGGCGCTGGCGATCGCCATCGATATGATCGTCGCTGTGATGATGGTTCATTTGCCCAACGGCTTTTTCATGAATTGGAGCGGGCAACAGCACGGCGAGGGTTTCGAGTACCACATCTACCCGATCGCCATTGGCATCGCGCTGCTCATCGCAGGCTCCGGACGCTTCGCGCTTGATAACTCGTTCGGCCGCGGCGATCGCGCCCTTGACGGCCCAAGATAATGGCGGCGGCTTGCCGCCGCAACATCAAACGCGTCAGCCGGGGCTGCAGAGCGAGATGCAGCAGAGTCCCAAGACGGACAAACCCGAACATCGCGGATCGGCTAAATTAGACGGCAAAGCGGCGCTCATCACCGGGGGCGACAGCGGTATAGGACGGGCGGTAGCCGTCGCTTTTGCCGAAGAAGGCGCCGATGTGGCGGTCGTCTACCTCAACGAGCACGACGATGCAGCCGAAACCAAGCGCCTCGTCGAGGCTAAAGGCCGGCGTTGTCTGACGCTTGCGGGGGACGTGGCGGATGAAGCGTTTTGCCGCCAGGCGATGGACAAGGTCGTCGCAGAGTTCGGAAAGCTTGACGTCCTCGTCAATAACGCCGCCGAGCAACACCCGCAGGATAATCTTGAAGATATATCGGCCGGTCAATTGGAGCGGACATTTCGCACCAACATCTTCGGCATGGTCTTCATGACCAAGGCGGCGCGCCGGCATCTCAAAGCCGGCGCCTCGATCGTCAACACCACTTCAGTCACTGCTTACCAGGGCAACCCGAACTTGATCGACTACGCCTCGACCAAAGGCGCGATCGTAGCTTTTACGCGCTCGCTGTCTCAGGCCTTGGCCAAAGAAGGCATCCGAGTCAACGCGGTCGCTCCGGGACCGATCTGGACGCCGCTGATTCCGTCGACTTTTCCGCCGCAAGAAGTCGAATCGTTCGGCAAGGACACGCCGATGGGCCGGCCGGGCCAGCCCGAAGAAGTGGCGCCATGCTACGTCTTTCTCGCATCCAGCGATGCATCGTACATGAGCGGCCAAGTGCTGCATCCCAACGGAGGCCGAATCGTCAACGGCTAGCGGGCCGGCGATCCGGGTTGGGCTACGGCCTTTTAGCTAGTTCTTGGTCCCTAGCCGGCGTAGCGCGGCAGCTAGGCTGTTCCGGTCGAAGCTGCTCGACGACGAGCGGATCACTTTACGGATAGCGGAGTGCGAACCGGTAGTGCTGACCGAAAACGATGTCAGTAAAGCGCTTTGCCCGTTGAAGTTGATGCTCGTGAACCCAACGCCTTGCGCGAAGCCCCATGTAATCGTCTGAGTCTGGCCGTTATTGACCCCCGTGATCGTATCGACAGCTATGTTCTTTATCTGTTGATTAGAACCGTAGCTTTGGGTCCCGCCGACGCTTTGAATGACGCTCGTTAAACCGTTGTCGCTCCATGATTGGTTGACTTGCGGAGTGTCGCTGATGACTCCGATTCCGGGCACCACTTGGACGTTGCCCGAAACGAATGGCCCGATCAGCGTGATGGTCGAGCCGTGGTCCGAGGAAAACGCGACCAAAAACGTGTCGTTTGTTCCAAACGGCGACGCTTTAGCGAAATAAAAGGTTAAGGCATACGCTCCGCTCGGGTTGATTACGTCAAGATCTTCAAGCGCGCCGCCGTCATAAGCGCAGCCGTTGCAACTCAAGACGCTCGGACCGGTATCGTCGATGACGCCGCCGTTGGCGAACTTCCATTGGTTGCCCGCCGCCAGCGGCAAGTAGTACGGTAAGGCGGTGTTTGCGTAGCTAATGGGCGGCGGGCCGGGCGACGAGCCTCCGCCGCCACCGCCGCACGCCGCCGCGGCTATCGCAAGCCCGATCACTGCCGCTAGATTAAAGCGCTTCATGAACTAACTCCTTTGCGCGCAGCCCTGTCAGCCTAGATGCTAGGCTAAAAAGCGGGATCGCCGAACTGCCACAGCAGAAACGACCACTCGTCTGCGATATCCCGGTTCGTCTGGCTCTTGGTAGACCCGAGGCCGTGCCCGGCATCGTAATCGACGCGCAGCAGCACCGGTTTGCGGCTGGATGTGGCGCTCTGAAGGCGAGCGGTCATCTTCAAGGCTTCCCATGGAGCGACCCGCGGATCGTTAGCACCGGTCGTAAGCATGACGGCTGGATACGCAGTGCCGTCTTTGACGTGTTGATACGCATCCATCGCGAAGAGCGCTTTGAATCCTTGCGGGTCGCTGACCGTGCCGAACTCCGGTATGTTGGCCGGCCCGCTGGCCATGGTTTCCGAGCGTAAGGCGTCCGAGTCGCCGACGCGGATCAGCGCGGCGGCGAAGAGATCCGGCCGCTGCGTGATCGCGCCGCCGATGGTGATGCCGCCGGCGCTCGTTCCTTCGCCACCGAGTTTCGCGGGCGACGTGAACTTATTTGCGATCAGATACTGCGCGCAGGCGATAAAATCGTCGATCGTGTGCTGCTTGGTCAGCCCTTTGCCCGCCAGATGCCAAACCTCGCCGTACTCGCCGCCACCGCGCACATGGCATTCGGCGGACACGTTACCGCGTTGCAGCCACGCCAACGCGATAGGGTTGAACGCCGGGTCGATCGTGATTCCGTACGCGCCGTACCCGTCCAACAGCGTCGGATGAGAGCCGTCGAGCGCTATGTCCTTCTTGTAGATGATGGACAGCGGCACCATCGTGCCGTCGGCGCTTTGTGCCTTGACTTCGCTTGACGTTATCTGAGAGAAATCGACGGGAGACGGAGCGACGAGATGCGTGTCGACTACCGTATCGCGCGCCGGATCGTACGCGTACCACAGCGGGGACTTGGTCCACGATGTCAACCGGATAAGGGCGCCCGGCTGCAGCGGATTGGTGGACAGCGTGTTGATCGCGCCTTGAAACGGCAAGGCGACCTCGCGCAAGGCGCCGCCGTCGAGCGGCGTCTTGTACAGCCGTCCGACCCCGCCGTCTTCGCGTTGAACGTAAAGCCCATCGGTCGCGACGCTTACCTGCGTCACCACTTGGTCGCTCGAGGGTACGACGTCGGCGGCCTGTGCCAAGTCGGGGCGCGTCAAATCCATGCGCACGACCTTGTAACGCGATGCTCCATGATGCGTAAGCATGTACATGTCTTTGCCGCGCACGTCGAAACCAGTCACGTCGTCGCTGACGTCAACGATCTTTTTCCAGGGAGTCGCCCCGCCGTCGACCTTGGCTGCCGGCGCCACGTATACCGTGAGCTCGTTCTGCACGCCGTGGTTGATCACGCCGAAGATGTAAGGCGAAACCGGCGATGCTACCACGTAGTTGAAATCGTCCGCTCCGATTTGAGCGCGCTGCGATACGCCGAACCCGAACTCCGGCTTGTCGCTCTGGGAGCTTTGGCCCAAGCGATGCAAAAAGGATACGCTGCGGCGGTATCTCTCTGTGGCCGGCGCGTTAGCCGCAAGCCGTGGTAGCCGCGTGTAGTAAAAAGATCGATTGTCATTGCGCCACGCCACGGCGCCGAATTGAGTACGGTCGATCGCCTCAGGTAGCGGCCGGCCGTTCGTGGCTTCGACCACATGCAGCACACTGTCTTCCGAGCCGCCGGGAGAGATGCCGTAGGCCACGTAGCGGCCGTCCGTCGAGGGCGTGAAGTAATCGATCGAATAGTGTACGCCGCCGGCGCTGAGCTTCTCGGGATCCACCAAGATCCGCTCAGGCCCTGCCAGCCCCTGGCGGGCGTAAAGCTTACGATTGTTAGAACCTGGCGTGACCTTGTAATAGAAGTAGCGGCCGCCCCAAGATTGCACTAGCGACACCGAAGTGCCCGCGTTACTGAGCTGATCGATCCTGGCCAATAAGGCATCCCTGCCCGGGATGGTGTCGAGCATGGCGCGCGTATACGCGTTCTGATCCTTCATGTAGGCGACGACTTGCGGATCGCGCAGCTGCTCGAGCCAGCGATACGGATCGTTGACTACGGTGCTGAAGTACGTATCGCTATGCGGGCGTGCAGCGGCTTGCGGCGGCGGGGTCGCCGCGGCTTGGGCCCGGCTCGGCGCCGCGCTTGTTGCGGCGAGCGTTATCAGCATGGCGGCGCCGAGCAGCACTTGAAAACAACGCTGCATTCTCAAAAAGACTCCTATCGTACGATAAATATCAGGGGTCATGGAACCGCCGTCTTTGTCTATTCGCTTGGCCTCACGGTGGCACCCGCAAGCGATCTTTCGTTACGACGGCGTAGCGGCCAGCGCAGCCACAACCGTCCAGCCCCGCAGGCGATGGGTCAGCCAAGCAGGGCTTGGGTATGCCGCGCGATCATCAGATTCTCGTCGGTGGGGATCACACGAACGCTGACGCTGCTGCCCTGCGCGTTGATGGCCGAAGCGTTTACCGCGTTGAGCGCATCGTCCAAGCGCACGCCCAGATGCGCTAAGCCCTGGCATATGCCCGATCTGACGAGCGGTGCACGTTCCCCCATGCCTCCGGTGAAGACCAGCGTATCCAAGCCGCCTAAAACGCAGGCCATAGCCGCGGCATGTTTGCAAGCCTGATACACAAAAAGACTGACCGCATCAGCGGCCGCAGAGTCCTGAGCCGAGCGCTTGAGCAGCGCCTCCATGTCCGCGGTAGAGCCGGACATGCCGAGCAGTCCAGATCGCTCGTTAAGCAACTGACTGAGCTGTTCGGCCTCGTAGCCCTTGGCGGTCAGGAGATACAACAGCGTGCCGGGGTCCAGGTCGCCGGGACGCGTGCCCATCATAAGCCCGCCCAGCGGGCTGAAGCCCATCGTCGTGTCCACCGGCTGGCCCGAGCGCACGGCGCACATGCTCGCGCCGTTGCCAAGATGCGCTATGACGACGTTGCCGAGTGCGGCGTCCCCGAGCGCCTCGACGACGTACTCGTAGGACAATCCGTGAAAGCCGTAGCGTTGCAGTTCGCTGCCCAGATCGCGCGGCAAGGGCAAGCGCTTGGCGATCGCCGGCATGCGCTGATGGAATGCGGTATCGAAGCACAGGACGGCTGGGGCGTCCGGGAATAGCTCCAATGCCATCCGCGCCACGGCGATCTCCGCTGTCAGGTGCAGCGGATCGATCGGCGCCAAACGCTCGAGCTGCCCGAGCACTTCGGGCGTCGCAACCGTCGGCGACACGTGGTCTGCCCCGCCGAAGACGATGCGATGGCCGGTCGCATCCGGCCGTTGTCCGAGATCGCTCAGCGCTGCCTCTAGCCGCACGAACGCGGCGGTTGCGTCCCATTGACCGCGGTCATCGTTGCTCTCGTCGACCCGACGGCGGCTCTCTCGGCTGCGCAGCCAGAACCGGGCCGACTGCTGCTTGAAACCCTCTGCTGCTCCCGACAAAAGCAGCGCATGCGCTGAGCCCGCCGGTGCGTCCATGTCGTACAAGGCGAATTTGAGCGAGGACGAGCCGCCATCGAGGCAGAGGATGCGCACTATGCGTTACTGCGATCGGGGCCCCAGCACCAGTTTAATATCTCGGGCAGGTCTTCGCCGTGCTCTTGGATGTAAAGCTTATGCTCGACCAGCTTGTCGCGGATTAGTTGCTTGACGTGAGCCGCCCGTTTCTGCAAGCGTGGAACCCGGTCGATGACGTCGCTGGCTAAATGAAAGCGATCCAGTTCGTTGCGGACGGTCATGTCGAACGGAGTGGTAGTAGTACCTTCTTCTTTGTAGCCGCGCACGTGAAAATTATCGTGATTAGTGCGTCGATAGGTCAGGCGGTGTATCAGCCAGGGATAGCCATGAAATGCGAACACGACCGGCACGTCGGTCGTGAACATCGAATCGAACTCGCGGTCCGCCAGGCCGTGCGGATGTTCGGTTTTCGGCTGCAAAATCATCAGATCGACGACGTTTACGACCCTGATCTTCAAATCGGGGATCATGCGACGCAAGAAATCGACGGACGCGAGCGTCTCGAGCGTCGGTACGTCGCCCGCGCACGCCATCACAACGTCCGGCTCGCAATCCTGATCGTTGCTGGCCCAATCCCAGATTCCGGCGCCGATCGTGCAGTGCCTGATCGCGGCGTCGATATCAAGCCATTGCCATTCGGGCTGCTTGCCGGCCACGATGACGTTGACGTAATGGCGGCTGCGCAGGCAGTGATCGGCGACCGAAAGCAGCGTGTTGGCGTCTGGCGGCAGATATACGCGTACCACTTCGGACTTCTTGTTCAGCACGTGGTCGATGAAGCCCGGGTCTTGATGGCTGAAACCGTTATGGTCTTGGCGCCAGACATGGGACGTCAGCAGATAATTCAACGAGGCGATCGGGCGGCGCCACGGAATCGACCGCGTCGTGTTCAGCCACTTGGCATGCTGATTGAACATCGAGTCGATGATGTGAGTGAAAGCTTCGTAACAGGAGAAGAAACCATGGCGGCCCGTCAGCAGGTAGCCTTCCAGCCAACCCTGGCACAAGTGCTCGCTAAGCACCTCCATCACGCGCCCGTCCGGAGCAACGTGATCGTCGCTCGCCAAGATCTCCGCCGTGGAACAACGGTCCGTCGTCTCGAACAAAGCGTCGAGGCGATTGGATGAGGTCTCATCCGGCCCCACGACCCGGAAGGTCGTCGGGTTGAGACGCATGACGTCGCGCAGCAGCTGGCCGAGGACGCGGGTGGCCTCGCCTTGCACCGCTCCGGGCCGCGGCACGGCCACCGCGTAATCCCTAAAATCTGGCATAATGAGATCCCGCAGCAAGAGGCCGCCATTTGCATGCGGATTGGCGCCCATCCGCCGCTGACCGCTGGGAGCGAGTTGTGCTAGTTCGGGCTTGAGCTTGCCCTGCGCGTCGAATAGCTCGCCGGCGTGGTAGCTTTTCATCCAGGCTTCGAGCAGGCGCAAATGTTTGGGGTTTTTGCGCACGTCCGTTATGGGCACTTGGTGCGACCGGAACGTTCCTTCGACCGCCAGCCCGTCAACTTTCTTAGGACCCGTCCAGCCCTTAGGGCTGCGCAGCACGATCATCGGCCATGTGGCGCGGCGGCTAAACCCTTTGGTTCGTGCCTCCGCCTGGATGGCGGAGATTTCATCCAGCACTTGGTCGAGCACTACCGCCATGCGTTGATGCATGTGATGCGGGTCGTGCCCGTCTACCCAATGCGTTTTGTAACCGTAGCCTGCGAATAACTCGTCAAGCTCCGCCTGCTCGATGCGCGCCAGCACCGTTGGACCCGCTATCTTGTAACCGTTGAGGTGCAAAACCGGCAGCACGGCGCCGTCTCTGACCGGGTCGAGGAACTTATTCGAATGCCAGCTGGTCGCCGCCGCACCGGTCTCGGCTTCGCCGTCGCCGACTACCGTGCACGCGATGAGATCGGGGTTATCGAAGACCGCGCCGTATGCGTGGGCCAGGCTGTAGCCGAGCTCTCCGCCTTCATTGATCGAACCCGGCGTTTCGGGTGAAGCGTGGCTGGGGATGCCGCCGGGAAATGAGAACTGCTTGAAGAGCCGCTTGATGCCGTCCACGCTTTGCGGAACGTTCGTATAGAGCTCGCTATACGTGCCCTCGAGATAAGTATTCGCTACCACGCCCGGGCCGCCGTGGCCTGGCCCCGCGATGAAGATCGTGTTGAGGTCGCGCTTTTTGATCTGCCGGTTCATATGCGCGTAGACGAAGTTGAGGCCCGGCGTCGTGCCCCAGTGTCCGAGCAACCGCGGTTTGATGTGCTCGGGCTTGAGCGGCTCGGCAAGCATTGGATTATCGAGCAGGTAGATCTGCCCGATCGACAGATAGTTGGCGGCGCGCCAATAGGCGTCGATGCGCTGCAGCTCAGCTTGCGGCAGCGTGTGGCTATCCAATCCCGCCGCCTTTGCGGAAACTCGGTCTTTGACGTTTATCTTCAGATCAGCTCACCTCGTGCAGCGAACGCGCGAATCATTTCCAACACCAGGTTTCAAATCATTCAGGCAAGCCGGTGTTAACAGCCGAGCGCGGCGCTCTTCGCCACAGGAAATAGATCGGGATGGCTATCAGCAGAATCGCCATGCCGATCAGACTGTTCGTCGGGTACTTGACCCACGTATCGACGACCACCGACCATGCGACGACGGCGAAAAGAGCCGTGCTCCACGGGTGCCCCGGCATGCGGTACCCTACGTGCGAGTCAACGCCCTCGCGCGCGGCGCGGCGCCGAAACGCAAACAGCGCTATCGCTGCCAAGCCGAAGAAGACGTAGTCGACCGACGTCACGTAGCTGAGAATCTGATCGTAGCGCCCCGATAGCGTGATAACCAGCGCGACGACGCCTTGCAACGCGATCGCGACGACGGGAACGCGCGTCTTGGGGTGCACCCACGCGACTTGCTTGAAAAACGACCCGTCTTGGGCCATGGCATGGTAGACGCGCGGCGACGTGAGGATCTGGTTGCTCAAAAATCCTAGCGTCGACAATGCGACCGCAAGGGCGATCAGTCGCGCGCCTAGCGGGCCGAGCGCCATGCGCATGACGTCGGCGGCGGGCGCGTCGGTATGCATCAGGCCGTTCCCGCCCAGCACGCGCACGCTGATGAAATTCACGAGGAGGTAAAGCACGATCACCGCAACGACGCCCCAGAGCATTCCGAGCGGCAAAGTCTTTGTGGGGTTCTTCAGTTCGCCCGTCATGAAACTCGACGTCTGCCATCCGCTATACGCGAACAGGACGGGGATCATCGCGGCGCTCATTGCCGAGAACAGGCCGGCGCTCGTCGAGAAGCCCAAAACCGCGTGGGTGGCCGCGGGCGAGGGGTGGGCGAAGAAGCCGGCCAGGATGAGCGCCGAGATCGCCGCGATCTTGACCAGCATGAAAGCGTTTTGAACGTTGCTGCCCTCGCGCACGCCAAGACAGTTGACGATCGTGAGGATGCTAAGCACGATCACGGCTAGCAGGCGCCCGTCCACGTGCAAACCCGTGAGCGGTTCGAAGTAACCGCCGAAGGTCACGGCCGCGGCTGCCATTCCGCCGCTTTGCGAGACCAGCAGCAGAGTCCAGCCGTACATGAAGGCGACCACCGGATGGAACGCATCGCGCATGTATGCGTACAGGCCGCCGTCCGCCGGTCGGCGTGCCGCAAGTTCTGCGAACAAAAACGCTCCCAACAGGACGATCGCGCCGCCGATGCACCACACGAGCATGATGAGACCGGCCGTACGCACGTGCTGGGCCACTACCGATGGATTGCGGAAGATCCCCGATCCGATGATGCCGCCCATGACGATGAGGCCGGCATCGAAGGGGCCCAAGCGGCGCGCCAGTTTAGGTGCGTTGGTCAAGCGCTCCACCTGGTGCTAGTCTGCCGCGCAAGCTCAAGTCTCCTCGCATGGCCGCGCCAGTAGCTCTTTTTTTGACCCGGTCATAAACCGGCCGTCTTACTTGTCAGTAGCCCTGCCCCTTAAGATCGGGTTGAGTTCCGCTGTTATGGCGCTCAGCGGGACCGCCACCAGATGAAAGGGGTCAGCCTACATGTCCGATCAGGTGCTCGTTGAGGGCTCATCTATAATCATCAGAGAGCTCGAATTCAAAAGCGACGTTGTCGCTCATTACCTATCGGGCG
>JALYUR010000128.1 GCA_030853635.1 Vulcanimicrobiota bacterium
CTCAAGCGGCGCCGGCGCATCGGCAAACGTCAGCCGTTGCTGCTGCCGGTCTGCGCGGTGTCGCCCTCGCGGCGATAAAGAGCGGTCAGAAAACTTTGCGTGCGGGCCGGCGCGCCGCCGAGCGCGACAGCAGCGGCGAGATGGCGTTTGGCCGCCGGCGCGTTTGCTTCCATCAATGCCAGCATTCCGGCGACGAAACGGGCGGGCTCGTAGGCCGGGTCCAGTGAGGCGGCGCGCTTGGCGTCGCTAAACGCCGCATTCGTGTCGCCGTTTTCCATATCGACTATCGCCAGACTCGTGTACGGCTCCGGCCGCGCCGAGCGATCGGCCGCCGCCATAAAGGCAATCCTAGCGTGGGCGAGATCCCCACGCGCCTGTGCGGTCAGTCCGGCGAAATATGGACCGCGCCAGTCGCGTGGTGCCTGATCCGTCGCAGCCGCAAAAGCGGCGGTCGCGATCGACAGCCGGCCACTTTCCAGCGCTCCGGCGCCTAGGCGTAGCAGGTCGTCTGGCGAACCATGCGCCCGCGTCAGGTCGGCCAGCCTGCTCTGCATGGATGCGGTCGGCTCGTCGGCGTTGGCGTCGGGCAATACGCGCGTGAAGTTGAGATCCGAAGTCACGCCTTGGAAATAGCCGTGGGCATCAGACGCGAGGTCGGTAAGAGGCGCCAAGTGCGACGCAGCAGGCAAGGCCAACGGTGTGGGGCGACTTTCGGGAGCTTGCGTCTGCGTTAAGACTTTGACCGGCTGGGCGGGTTTGCTGACGGGCCGCGGCGTTTGGGTCGGGCTCGGCTTGGGAGTCGCAGTCGGAGCCGCAGTCGGGCTAGGAGTCGTTGCCACCGCCACTACCTTGGCCGGGGCCGAGGGGCGAGGCGAAGGGGCCGGCGGCGCGATGTCGTGCAGCGCTAAGCGTACTTTGGCAACCGGCTTGCGCGGCGAGCTTGGCGCTGGGCGACGCCTTTGCGGCTGATTACCCGCTGCAGGCGGTGCTGCCACCGCGATAATGCGGCTTGGACGACCCATTTGCGCCAAGGCCTGATCCTGACCGGCGGCGGCCGGCTTATAGGTAGGGTTGTGCGCGAGCTCCGCCTTGAAGTCTGCCAAAGCGGCGGCCGCCAGACCCTCCTGCAATTCGACGACGGCCAGATCGTAATGGAGGAACGGCGTCTGCGGCGCGATCGTGAGCGCCGCGCGCAGTTGCGCATCGGATTGGCCAAGCTTGCTCTGGCGAGCGTATAGCTGACCGAGCCCGACGAAGTTCCAAGGGTAATGCGGGTCGGCCGTCTCTCCGAGCTGGTAATCGTGTTCGGCGGCCGCTGCGTCGTCGGCACGCAGTGCGACGTTGCCGGCACGATTGTCGACTTGAGCATCCGATGGGTTATCGGTGACCGCCTGCGCGGCTAATGCGCCGGCCTGGCGGGTATCGCCGGCGGCCAAAGCCTGTTCTGCTTGATCGATCGTGGCGCCCGGCCCGTCGTCGCCGCTCGAAGCGGCCTGGCGCGCATGCCAGGGCACCCACTTCTGCGGCAGCATGGCAAAGCCGGCTACCACTACGACGCCGATGCAAACAACGGCCGCAATCCAAACGACGACGCGCTCCAATACCTGGGCCATGCATTCGTTTTCGCAGACGCCGCAGCGGCGACCTTGAGCACTTAGGGCCAAAACTCAGGGTGACATCCGCCGTTGGACTCACGGGATGCGCCCGTCCGAAGGGCGAAACTGCTGACGATGCGTCCTACGACTTCACCGTTTTCGCGACTTCGCCGCCGCAGCGGCCGCTCGTTGATCGCCTCAGCGACCGCAGCTCTGCTTGTGATGCCGTCGTTAGGTTTGCTCCCTTCAGCCGCCGGGGCCGCCGACGTCCCTGCGGTCCCCGTCGTGACCAACATCAGCGGCCTGCTCACCGTCCGCGCTGCGCACGGCGCGGGCCATGACGTTTCATCTACGGCGCTGCTGCATCAGGGCGATGTGGTCATGACGGGCATCGACGCGCTCGCGGCCGTCAGCCTATCGGGCACGGGCAAGGTACGACTCGGCCCCGGAACCACTGCGCAGGTCTTTCGCTCGCGCCCCGATCTGGCGATGCGCCTGACCAGCGGAGCGCTGTGCGTCAACACCGAGTCGGCCCACGTCACGATCGCGACCGCCGCGGCGACGCTGTCGGCGACATCGGCGAAGACCGACTTCAACATCGAAAACCACGCTGACGGCACCAAGCTTGCGGTCTATCGCGGCACCGTTGCGGCGATGGTCGGCGGCAAATCCGCCGGCACGCTAAAAGCTGGTGAGGCGGCCAGCGCCTCACTGCACGGCGCTTTTAAGAAGCTGTCCAGCGCGTCGCTCGCGCAAGATTTCGCAGGCCTTCACTGCCCGCAAGACGTCGCGGTCGCCCAGCCTTCACCGACGCCCCTGCCGGCGCCGGTCGCAGGCCCCGACGCGCCCTCCTCCGGCGGTGGCGGCGGAGGGGGAGCCGGCGGCATCGTCGGCATTCTGCTGGGCCTGGCGGCGATCGGCGCAGCCGCCGGTCACGGCGGCGGGGGTGGAGGAAACAGCAACCCGACTACGCCGCCGACGATTAAGCCGACGTCATCGCCTACTGTTCCGCCGACGGCACCTCCAACCGTTCCGCCGACGGCACCTCCAACCGCCCCGCCGACGCCCGGCATCCTCACGGTCAATCCCACCGCGCTTTCGTTCACGACGATCGGCCCCGGCAACGACCAGCACTTCGTCGCGTCGGAGACGAACTATACCGGCACCATTCTGGCATTCACCGGTGATCCGGCGGTCGCGACCGTGACACCGGCCGCGGGTTCCGGCCCGAATCAAAGGTTCAACGTGAGTCCGGTCGGCGCGGGATCTACGACGATCACCGTGACCGACACGCGCGGCCAAACGGCGACCGTCACGGTCAACGTCGCTCCATCGGGCGCGCTGAGCGTCAACCCAGGCAGCCTGGTCTTTGACGGCGCGGGCGCAGGCGCGCAGACCTTTGACGCATCGGAAGCCAATTACACCGGGCCGATTTTCGCTAACGGCTGCAACGGCGTAGCCACTGTGAGTCCGCGCACCGGCAACGGCCAAAGCCAGCGGTTTACCGTGACGCCGACCGCAGCCGGGACTTGTACGATAACGGTGACCGACAATCACGGCGGCGTGCAGACAGTCAGCGTAACCATCTATGGCCCGCTGACCGTCAACCCGGCCAGCCTGACGTTCAACGCGATCGGCGAACAGCAGCCCCTCTCGGCGTCGGAAGCTTTCTATACGGGCGGTTTCACAGTGGACGCGGCCGCGTGCGCCGGCATCGCGACGGTTTCCGGGTCAAGCCCGAGTTTCACCGTCACGGCAGTGGGCTCGGGAAGCTGCGATTTGACGGTGCGCGACAATCACAATGGGAGCAGAGCCGTCCACGTAACCGTTTTGGCGCCGGGTCCGCTGAGCGTCAACCCGAATCCCATCGCGTTTACCGACGTCGGCCCCTCCAATGCCGCCGACGTGACGGTGTCGGAATCTCACTACGTAGGCGCATTCTCGGTCACAAACAACACATGCTCGGCCATCGCGACGATCGGGTCGCCGTCCAGCGGCGGGCCGACCGCCACTATTTCGGTTACGCCGCTTTCGACGCCGTCAGGCGGAACGTGCACGTTCGACGTGGCTGACGATCACGGCGGCAGGGTCACCGAGACGGTGACGGTAGGTCCGTTTGGCCCGGTCAGCCCGAATCCGAACAGCTTCAACATCAGCGTCGGACAGACCGTGCCACTCACCATAACCGAATCGAACTACACCGGCCGCTTCACTCAGACCGGCTGCGCCGGCATCGCCAAACTGAGCGGCACTCGGCCCAACTACACGATCATGGGCCTCGCACCGGGCACCTGCACGTTCACGATCAGCGACGACCACGGGCAAAGCGCCTCGATTTCAGTTACGGTTACTGCCGTTTTGACCGTCAATCCGACGTCAGTTACGGTATCCACCGGTACATCAGCGACCTTCACAGCCAGCGACCCTTCGTGTGCGCCAGGCGACACGGTCACGGCGACATCCGCCGATGTCACGATTGCTGTCGTCACTCCTGTGGGGCCTCAGGACTGCTCTGCCGGCCCGGTCACGTTTACGGTTACGGGTGTTTCGCCCACACCAGCTCAGACGACGATAAGCGTGACAGACACTAAGGGCGGATCAGCTTCGGTCGGAGTAGGGGTCAATGGACCTCCGCCGGCTGCAGCCAAGCGCGCGACTCGCGCTAGCCATCCGATCGTCGCTCCGAACGGACCGCGCAAGCCGTTGCCGCAGCGGGCGCCCGCTGGCGCGCCGCTCGTCGTGAGCATGCCCGCCGTGAACCTGATGGAGCGCGGACCCGCCCAAAGCATCGACGTCAGCGAGTCTGCGTACGCGGGCGCCTTTCGCGCGCAAAGCTCCGACCCCAGCGCGCTGAGCGTCACGCCGCAATGCGGCGGACCCATATGCTCGTTGCGCGTGACGCCGCTGAAGGAAGGTGCGGGCACGATCCGCATAAGCGATGATCGCGGCAGCGTACGAACGATCGGGTTCAGCGTGACCGCTGCTAAGCCGACGGGTCCGCACGCAACTCCGCCCAGGCCGCCGATGCCGCTGCCTTCGCCGCCGGGCGCAGCGCCGGCACCTCGGCCCAAACCGACTCCGAGTCCGCCGCACTAGGCCGATGGCTGGCGCGCAAACGCCCCCTTTAACTTTGCGCCGCGCGCTGTGTTGCCTTAGCGCGGGCGCCCTGGCATCGGCGACGCTGTTGCCCGCGTCGGCGGCCCAGACGGACGTACCACCGCTTCCACTCGTCACGAACATCAGCGGGGTGCTGATGCTGCGCAGTCCCCATCAAGCCGCGCACGACGTAGCGTCGTCGCACCTGTTGCATCGCGGCGATGTGGTCATGACTGGGATCGACGGCCTGGCTGCCGTAAGCCTTTTCGGCGTGGGGAAGGTCAGGCTGGGCCCGGGGACGACCGCCCAAGTCCTACAGCTAAGAGATCGTCTGTCGATTCACCTCACCAGCGGGTCCCTATGCGTCCAAGCCGATGCGCCGCGGATCAATATAGTCGTCGCCCGAGTGGTGCTCCGGGCTTCGACCGCCGGAACCGGCTTCAAGATTGAAAACCGTTACGACGGCGCCAAGCTTGCCATCGACCGCGGCTTGGTGACTGCCATAGTTCGCGGCAAACCGGTCGGCACCATCAAGGCCGGTGACTCGGTCGCCTTGAGTTCGCAAGGCGATACGAAAAAGATTCCAAGCTCTTCGATCGAGCGCGATTTCGCCGCGCTTCACTGCTCCCAAGACACGGTCGTCGCCCAGCTGCCGCAGCCTGCCGCGCCTACCCAAAGCAGTGGGCGCGAGAGCGGCGGGGGCGGCGGTGCCGGAATATTGGGTTTGCTCCTCGGGGTGGCGGCGATCGGGGCTGCCGCCGGTCATGGGGGTGGGGGCGGCGGCGGCGGATCAGCTCCAGCGCCGGCATTCGGAAATCTGACCCTTTCGCTGAGCGCACTTAGTTTCGCCGGCCCCCGAGCACCGCCGCAATCGCTAACGGCTCAGGAAAGCAACTACTTCGGCCCGCTAAGCGCAAGCGCTCCGAACTGCGCTTCGATAGCTGCCGTCAGTCCGCAAAGCGGCAGCGGCCCCAGCGCGACCTTCCAGGTGTCGCCCCAAGGCGTGGGCACCTGCACCCTTTCAATCAAGGACAACCACAGCGCCGGATCGAGCGTGGCCGTGACGGTTTACGGCGCGCTGACGGTCGATAGAAGCAGTTTGACGTTCACGGATATCGGTCCGGCGAACAGCCAACAGTTCAGCGTGCAGGAGCCGCAATACGGCGGCCCTGTCAGCCAATCGTCCAACTGCACGAACGTCGCGCTGATCACGCCGGCCGAGGCAAACTCGCCGGCGACATTCAGCGTCACGCCTGTCGGCTCAGGTACTTGCACGATCACTTTGACCGACAATCACGGCGGCGCGGTTACGGAATCGATAAGCGTAGGCCCGTTCGGCCCCGTAACGCCAAGCTCCGGCAGTATAGCCCTGCTAGTCGGGCGGGCTCAGCCGCTGTCTGCCACCGAAACGAATTACACCGGCAGCTTCTCGGTCGACTCAAGCGCCTGTGCCGGCATCGCCGCCGTCAGCGGGACCAGCCCGAATTTCGCCGTCACGGGTGTGGCCATCGGCACGTGCACTTTGACGATCAACGACGATCACGGCGGCAGCGCTGGGGTCGCAGTGTTCGTTCTCGCCTCTGGGTCAGCGGCTCGAGCTCACCGCGCACGCTCGAACGTTTCTAGCGGACCAAAGCCCCTGCCGCCTGCACGAACTCGGAGCAGCAAGCCGATCGTCCAGGGCGGCCGATCTGCGCCGGCCCACGCTGCCGACCTGGGCGGACTGCATCGCGGCGCGCCGGTTTCTTTCCCACTGCCCGTAAGCAACGCTTCGCCGGTTAGTAACGCTGCGGCCCTGAAGCCGTCGCCGCCGGTTCAAGCGCACCCAGCGATAACCAGACCGCCCAAGCCGGCACCGCCGCACGGGCCGACACCCGCGCCTCGGACGGCAGCGCCGCCGCCGGGAACGCGGCCGCCGCCTTGAACATATCCCTCGAACTCGAGGACACTTTTGCCGACATCGTCCGCAAGGCCAGTCGCGGAACGGCGACGCCATCCGAGCGGCTGGCGGCGGCAGCCGGCATCCCGATTCAACGCCTGCAGTCGCTGGGCGCCGAGGCGGCCAACCCGACCGAGGCTGAATCACGCGCCATCGCATCGGCGTTGGCGCTCGATCCGGCAAAACTAAGCGATATAGCTTTGCACCGCTGGCAGCCGCCGCCGCTCGAGCTGGCCGATCACCTGGGCCATCAGATCAATGCGCCGCATCCCAGCAACGGCTATTTTGTGATACTCAAAGACGCGGGGGTTGCTGCGTTCGTCGATCCGGGCGGGAACGCGCGCAACATTGTTAGCACGCTGCAACGCGCCGCAGTCGAACTGCGATACGTTTTGCTCACGCACAAACATTACGACCACGTCGATTCCCTCGGCGAGGTGCGCGCGGCATTCCCCAAAGCCAGCGTCGTCGTGCACGAACTGGACGCTGCTGCCATCGGTCCGGCGGCGGCGGGTGCGACGCTGGTTCAGGATGGCGGGGCGCTGCCGTTCGGCGGCGATGACATCTACGTGTTGCACACTCCCGGGCACACGGACGGCTCGTGTTGTTTCTTGTTCAAGGGCGGCGTTTTCACGGGCGATACGCTTTTCGCGGGTTCGGTCGGCGGCGTCTTCGGCGATCGCTTCGGTTATCGCGACATCCTCGCTGGAGTCCGCACCAAACTGTTCGCTCTGCCGGATGAAACGGTAGTCTTAGCGGGGCACGGACCGCCTTCGACGATCGCGGGTGAGCGCGCGCACAATCCCTTTTTCGCAGCCTAGCTACGGATAGGTTGCAAAGGCCGCAATCGCCCGCTCCCCGAAAACGAATATCGATGAATTATCTGAAATTGAACTGGGCGTGCGTCACGCTGCTTGCCGCTTTGGCCTTGGCGGCCTGCAGCGGCGGGGGCGCGTTCGGCGGTTCGGGCAGCGGCTTCCCGCAGTCCGGCTCGAACGGGCCGCTGAACGGAAACGGCCAGCCCAACCCGGCCGCCTCGCCGCTGCCCTCCGGCGCGGACGCATCGAGCGAGTCGGCCGTCGGCGCGTCAGCCCAGCCCAGCTCATCGCCGGCGCCTGCGACCGCGCTTTCCGTCGACAGCGCGAGCGCGCGCATGGCTTTAGATCCGTCGGCCAAGCAGGCGGACCGGCTTATAGACGTCGCATTTGCATTGAAGAACCCCGGCACCAAACCGTGGACGGTCCGCAGCGTCTCGCTCAGCGCCGACGGCAAGCCGCTGGGAAGCTCTCCGCTTGCGATTTCCGCATTGCCGGGTCAGACGACTCAAGTTTGGGCGGCGGCCATACAGCTCGGCCGCGAGCAAGATCCGGCCAAGTTTGCGCACCTGGATCTGCTGTTCGCCGACGACCACGGCAAGGCGCTCGCGCGCAGCACGGTCGATGCGCCGCGCGTCGGAACGCTTTTCGCGCCGTTGGACGAAAGCCACCCGGCCGGTCCTGCGACCCTCGACAGCATGGACGTCGAGCGGGTTGAGGGTTTCGGACGCCGGCCGCATTTCGAGGTCAGTTTCGCCGTGGCCAATCCTGGTAAAGACAAGCTGACGGTCGCCAAGATCACGATCGCGCCGCCGAAGGGCCGCAGCGAGGATGCGCAGCTCAACCTCGAAGTGCCGCCGCGCACGGCGACCGGCGTGCTAACGGTTGTGCTGCCTTATCCGGGCAAAACGCTTCCGCTAGGCAAGTACGCCGCCAGCATCGTCGGCCCGAGCGGTTCTGTCATCGCCAAAGCCTCGGCGGACCTCATCTAACCGAAAGCGAACCCATTTCAATGGCTTCCGACCGCGACGTTTTAGAAGTCGACGTCCTGTTCGTCGGTGCGGGTCCGGCTGGCTTGGGCGGCGCTATTCGCCTCGCTCAGCTCTACGCCGAACACAACGCCGCGATCCAAGCGGGCTTAAAAAGCGGCGCGCCGCTTAGCGCTGAAAACATCCTCGTGATCGACAAGGCGCGCAGCATCGGGGATCACGGCATCTCGGGCGCGGTGATGGACCCGCTGGCGCTGCGCGAACTGCTCGGAGACTTCGTGGCGGCTGGCTGCCCGGTCGAAAGCGCCGTCGTCAAAGACCAACTATGGTTTTTGACCAAAGGCGCCCGGCTCAAGGCGCCCCTCATGCCGCCGTCGATGAACAATCACGGAAACTACGTCGTCAGCCTGAACAAACTGGTTAAGTGGATGACGAGCGTAGCCGAGTCGCTCGGAGTCCAGGTGTTCCCGGAATTTCCCGGCCAGCAGTTGTTGTACGACGGCGACGCGGTCATCGGCGTGCGCACCGGTGACAAGGGACTCGACCGAGACGGCCGGCCTAAGCCCAACTACGAGCCCGGTCCGGATTTGCTCGCCAAGGTCACGATCTTGGCGGAAGGCCCGCGGGGCACGCTTGCAAAGCAGCTCGAGAACAAGCTGCAGCTCGCGGCCGGCAAGAACGCGCAGACCTATTCTATCGGCATCAAAGAGCTGTGGCAGATGCCAAAGGATTCCACCCCGGCGGGGCGCGTGATCCATACCTTGGGCTTCCCGCTGGACAACGATACGTTCGGCGGCGGCTTTATCTATTCGATGGGCGACGACATCTGGGACATCGGCTTGGTCGTCGGGCTGGACTACCGAAATCCGCAGCTCGAACCGCACGCAGAATTCCAAAAGTTTAAGTCGCATCCCGCGATCGCAAAGTTGCTGGCCGGCGGGCAGATGTTCCGCTACGGCGCCAAGGCCATACCCGAAGGCGGATGGTGGGCGATGCCGCGGCCGTATGACGACGGCATACTGCTCGTGGGCGATTCGGCCGGCACGTTGGATCCCAGCCGCCTCAAAGGCATTCACTTAGGCATAAAATCCGGCATGCTCGGCGCCGAGACGGCGTACGATGCGCTGAGCGCGGGCGATGTGCGCGCCGAGAAGCTGGCGGCTTACGAACGCCGCATGGCGAACTCTTGGCTGCGCGACCAGCTCTTCGCAGCCCGCAACTTCCATCAGGGTTTCGACCGCGGGCGTCTGGCCGGCATGCTCAACGTCGCGCTCGGCATGGTCAGCGGCGGGCGCGGCTTCGCAATCAAGGAGCGGCTGCCGTCCAAAGCCGGCTACGAACGGATGGAGAAGCTCGTCGATTACTTCGGACGCAACGTTCCCGGGTTCGAACGGCCCAAGTACGACAACGCGCTGACTTTCTCAAAACTCGACGACGTATTCAAAAGCGGCACCAAGCACGAAGAGAACGCGCCCTGCCACCTGATCGTCCACGACACCGATATCTGCGCATCCAGATGCGCGACCGAGTTCGGCAACCCATGCCAGTACTTCTGCCCGGCCAACGTCTACGAGATGATTCCGGCCGCTGCCGGCGCTTCGGAGATCCGCAAGGACGGCTTTGCCGATTCCGGCAAGCGGCTGCGCATAAACTTCGCCAATTGCGTGCACTGCAAGACGTGCGACATCATGGACCCTTATCAAATAATAGACTGGGTCCCGCCCGAGGGCGGCGGCGGTCCGGTCTACACCGGGATGTAGAGCTTAAGGCTTAAGGCCCTTGGGCCACCGAACTCGATCCAAAGGTCTGCTCGAACAAAGCGTTAACCCAGCCGAACTTGGATCGCGTGAACCGCCGCGGGTCGTTGGCGTCGAACGATTCGTGCAGCGCGCCGTCGCCTGCCCCCGAGGCGGCAAGCTGCTTGATCACGGCCCCGCGCTCGTCGAGTCCGGACGCCGTGCGGTACTGGACGACCAGGCTCATCGGCCAGATGTAATTAGCGGGCGTGTGCGCGCTGCCGATACCCGAGGCGTACCTGCCTCGGTAATAGTACGGGTTGGCGGGGCTAAGTATGAAACGCCGCGTGTCCGCATAAGTGCCGTGATCGTACGGATAGCCGAGCAGCGGCATCGACAGCAGACTCGGCACGTTCGCGTCATCCATGAATCTGGCATGGCCCAAGCCGTCCACTTCGTAGGCGTACAAGCGACCCCGCCGCGTCTTGAAGATCGCGTTCTTGGCGACCGCGTTTTCGATCGCGTCGGCCATCGTGTTCGCGCGGTTCGCGTCGTGCGCGTTGTGATAGCGCGAGGTGAAAGTGCTGGCCATAGACCGCAACGTGACGGCGGCGAAGACGTTTTCCGGGATGTTGTAATTGTAAACTTGGCGGTCGTCGCTGGGCCGATAAGCGCTCCAAAGCAGGCCCGTATCGACCGCCGCTTTGCGCTCGTTCTGGTGATAGACCGAGCGGTCGGCATGATGCTGTTCGATCGTGAAGACGTTGAGTATCACATGCATGGCCGCGTATAGCCGGTCGTCGAACACCGACGTGTCCCCGGTCGCGCTTACGTAGCTGTCGACTAAACGGATCGGGTAGCAAAGCGAATCGATTTCGAACTTGCGCTCCGCCACGCGATAGTCGCGGGTGAAGGCGTTCGCGTAAGGATCCAAGGCTATGAGGCGTTCCTGGCGCGCAATGACGCCCCGCACCAGACTTCGGTCGTTCAGGTACGACATGGCCTGAACGCTCGAGTCGCGCAGCCACATCGCGTCGATGTCTCCGGTGCTGACGTACGTCGTCTTATCGGGAGCGCGGAAAAAGCAGGCCGCGTTCACGTCCGCCGCGCGGTTGTACACCGAACCGATGGTACCGGACTCCGCTACGCTGGCGCACAGAGCCAGGGCTACGGAGCTACCCAATATCTGTTTGTATATTCCCATCGTCCCCTAGCAAGCTAAGTTGTGCTATCCAATGGACTATCGGCAAATGAAAACGTTACTCAGCCGGGCCAGCGTTCCACCAGCGGCATCTCGTCTTCGATGGCGATGTGCGCGATGGCGACGCCGGGATAGGCGAGCATGCCGTCTTCGAGCCCTAAGACCCAAGAGTCGGCCGACGCTTTGACCACGCCTTCGCCGATCGGCCGCCCCCAGATGTCCTTGAGGTCGGCGATCGCCTCCGACGCGCGGACGTAGCTGCCCGGCACCACCCGATAGTCGAGCAAGCCGGTACTCGGCGCAAACGGCCCTTCCTCTCGGCGCAGTCGGCGCCGGTGCGGCGGTTGCGCGATAACGGGCATCGCTTCATTGCTTCCGCCGAGCATGCCGGCCCAACGCATTACGTTGCGCAGACCGACGACGGTCGCCTCGACTGCCAGCTCGTCCACGACCGTGTGCGCGCCCAACTCGGCCGTGAACGCCGGAACCTGCAACTCCTGCAAGGCCGCGCCGGTCGTCGAACGATGCAATTCCTTCGCTAAGTACGCCGGCACGCGATACTCCGCGACCACCGGAAATCCGAAGGCGGCGGCCATCTCGTCCAGGGTGTCGGAAAGCGCGGCGGCCGTCGCCCGCTCTGACTCGTGACGAAACAGCACCCGGTCGCGGATGACGAACGGCGTGGAAAGGATGGACGCGCAGTGCAGGTCGATGTAGTAGTCGGCCGATTCCCCAATGCTCCCCAAGATGCGCTCGGCCAATCGCTCGTAGGGGCTAAGCTCGGCGACTCCGTCGTCCGGCTTGCGCATCCCCGGAAAAGTGCGGTTCGGATCGCGATCGTCGTAGTAAGGATGTCTTCGGTTGGTGCGCAGACCCGAAGGGTTGAGGGTGGGCAGCGCCACGACGCTGCCGCGCAACTCGGCGCACAGGCTCGGCTTGAGCAGCCGGTGCAGCGCCGGTATGCCGGCGACTTCGTTGCCGTGGATGTTGGCCGTCAACCATAGGACCGGACCGTCGTCTTTGCCCTGCGCGATTATGACGGGTAACTCGTCGGCGCCGCCGGTCGGGAGATCCAGACCCTTGAAAATCCCGTAGGCTAGCCGGCCAGGCTCGGCCGCACACGTCCCGACGCGCAGTGCCGCTGTAGGCAGAGTCCCTCCTAGATCTCGCGGCAGCCGCGCGACTCACTTTGACTTAAGGCGCCGGTGTGCGGCAGTTGACGGCCGTTACGGTGCCGGCCGACCGAAATCCCGCGCTAACGACCGCGGGCTGCGGAGGTTTCTTTAAGCGCCAAGCCAGCGGACGACTGCGACCTGTTCGTCATCGATCGAAACGCTCAGCACGCCTGAAGGGAATCGCACTTTGGTCGCGCCGTCCTCCTTGAGATGGACGTAGAGCGTCGATCGTTCGATGCGCTCGCCCTGGCGTGATGTCTCGCGAATGACCATGGTATCGGCGTCACGCACGCCCATGTAGTCATACACTATGCTCTCGATGAACGGAGTCGTCGGACGCGCCGAACTGCCGTCGAGTACGTCGGCTCGGGCGGCGTCGCGGTCTTGCTGCATCTTGACGTCGATGTGTACTTCGGCGAAAAACCGGTCACCCACGGTCGCCCGGTGAGTCCCCGACTTAGGAAAGGCAAGCGTCGGTTCCCATTTCGTAGCGCCGCGGCCGAAACTGATCGTGCTTTCGCTCTGCTGACCCGTATCGGTCGTCCAGCGTCTGGATCTCGGCAATGTCGTCGTCCCCTAAGAGCGCTTTGCAGCCGAAGCTATCTTTAAAAGCCGAAGCTATGTGGGTTATCGGCTCCGCGCTGCCATCTGCGCAGCTCAACCAACACGACCTTGCGCCGTAGGCGCGATCAATTCGGTTTGCGCAGCCGTTCGACGACGGTGGCGCCGCACCAGCGCTCATAAAATCCGATGGGGCCTACCGCTGGAATGACCGCCCGGCGCAAGCCCAGTCGGCGCATCGAATCGAGCGCGCGGCGCAGCAAAATGGCGCCGACATGCTTGCCGCGCATGGATCTATGGACGCCCATGGGTCCGAATATGCCGACGTCGGGCTGCGCCAGCCAGTGAGTCAGCCACCACCAGCAGTGCTCGCGTTGCTCGTACGTGGTGAACCCCACGAGTTGCATCCGGTCGCCCGCAGCAAACCAGTTCCATCCGTGACTGGCTTCATCGGCCCAAATCCGGCGGAAGGTATGCTCGATCCAGCTCAGTTGGTCGGCGGCGGCCCCGTGACGGTGGCTTAAACAGACGCCGGCCTCGCGCAGCCAGCGCTCCTCCTCCGGCGTGTCAAAAGACCGGCCTTCGAGTTGCACGAGCATGTTCGTGATGATCACTGTGTTGCAGAACAACGCGCGCGGCGCTTGGCCAGCGAGGTGCAAGCGGCCGGCGGAGTGAAACTTACCGATACCCCTAGTACAGCGACCTTTTGTCCGCAAGCCCCGCGCGTCACGCGCAGGCATTGCGGCGTTACAGGATGTTTACCTTTGCCTTCTTCTACGGCGTCGGCGCCCAACGTGGTCTTCACACGCACTTTTGCGGCCTTGCGGCATCGCAACTACCGGCTGTATGCAACCGGTCAGGCGCTGTCGCTCATCGGCACATGGATGCAGATCGTCGCGAGCGGCTGGCTGGTCTTGCGCATCACCGACTCGGCCTTTCTGCTCGGCGTCGTCACCGCGATGGAATCATTGCCTTCGCTGTTTATCTCGCTTTACGCGGGTGCGCTTGCCGACCGCCTCGATCGGCGCCGCATCGCCATGTGGACCCAGTCCCTGGCGGCGCTGCAGGCGCTGTCACTCGGAGTCTTGGTCGCCACGCGGCACGCGACTTTTTGGAACGTCTTCTGGCTGGCGCTGCTGGCCGGGTTGGTCAACGCGATCGACTTGCCCGTGCGCCAATCGCTGATCTACGATCTGGTCGGCAGGCGCGACATCCTAAACGCGACTGCCCTTAACTCCATGCTTTTCAACGCGGCGCGCATCATCGGCCCGGCGATCGCTGCGATCATCATCGCGCGGTTCGGCGAGGCGGTCAACTTCTTCGCCAATGCGTCGTCGTACGTCTTCGTCGTGATCGCATTGGGCGCGATGAGGCTGGATCGCAGGGCCGCAGGGCCCAAGCCGCACGAGACCGTGTACGAGCAGATGGCCCAGGGAGTCAACTACGTCGTGCGCCATGCGCTGCTGGGCCGGCTCTTTGGCGGCATCATCGTCTTCAGCATCTTCGGCTTCAACTACATATTGCTGATGCCGGTGTTCGCGCGTTTTGCACTTCACGGCGGCGCTAACACGCTTGGCCTGCTGCTCACATGCCTGGGAGTAGGCGCGCTGGCGGGGTCGTTGATGATGGCCCATCGGCGCAAGAGCTCGATCCGCTCGCTCGTCGTCATGGCCTTCGTGTTTCCGCTCGCCTTGATCGCTTTCGCCTACTCGCCGACGCTGCCGCTGGCGATCGTCACGGTCAGCGTCCTTGGGTTCACGATGATCTTGTTCGTCGTGCGGTTTTCGACGTTCTTGCAGATCGAAGTGCCCGACGCCATGCGCGGCCGCGCGATGGGACTGTACAACACGTGCATGATGGGGCTTGCGCCGATCGGCGCGCTTCAGGCCGGAGCGCTGGCGCAAGCCTTCGGCGCGGGGCGTTCCTTGGCGGTGGGAGCGGCGGTATGCCTGGTAGCGACCGCGGCGCTGCTCGCGGCGCCCAAACGCGCCGTCTCCGACCCGGCGGTGCTGGCTTCGGCTAGGCGCGGAGCGGCGCGCTGATGAGCGGCGCCATGCGGGTACGCGGCTTGCTGG
>JALYUR010000054.1 GCA_030853635.1 Vulcanimicrobiota bacterium
ACGCCGCCCGCGAGAATGCGCTGCGCCCGGGCGAACTCGGCACGCGAACCGGGGCCTGGGGCGGCAGGCGGCATGAGGCCTCGTCTCACCAGACGCATAATATCGGATGCCTCCAGCGTCTTCCCGCGCGCGGGGAAGGAGAAGTCATGCCTAGATTGCCGGCAATCGATCCAGCGCACGCGCCCCCACAGGCCAAACCCGCGCTCGACAGCCTGTTTCGTGCGCACGGCAACTACCCGAACATGTTCCGCACGCTCGCGATCAGGCCGGCGATCATGCGGACCGCCGCCGGGCACTTAGAGGCGGTGACGGCCCAGGGCACGGTGCCGCAGCGGCTCAAGGAGCTGTGCGTCGTGTTGGTGTCTTCGCTTAACAGCTGCGAGTACTGACTGCGCTCGCATACCGCCTTGACAAGGCGGTTCGGGGCGGACGAGCAGATTCTAGCGGAGCTGGACGACTACGCGCGCAGCGCTGACTTCAGCGCGGCGGAAAAGGCTGCGCTAAGCGCGGCCGAGGCGCTCACGCGCGACGCTACGAGGTTGGCGCAGCCGGTGTGGGACGACTTGCGAGCGCATTTCGACGATGGGCAGATCGTCGAGATCGTGTGCACGATCGGTCTGTTCAACTATTTCAATCGGGTCAACAACGCTTTGGAGATCGAAATCACGAAGTAGCCGGCCGGTCGGTAGCGCCTGTGAAGCTGGACTAATCTAGGTGTTGCCATAGTCTTTCCACGAGATGATCGTGTAGCTGTTCGTGTTGGGAAAGAACGGCGGTTGATCGTACTTGAACCGGGTGTCGAACGTGTAGTTGTCAGCCCAGCCATGAGTGAGTTTTCCGCTATTTGGATCGAAGCAGCCGAGCGGGCTTATGTGGTTGTTGACCAGGCTGCCGTACACGAGCAGATTGCCGTTTAGCGGAACGCCCGAATTGCAAACGCCGCTCCCGCTGCCTTGGTCGGTTACGAAGCTTCCGTCCCTGGACCCGGCGTTGACTTCGCTCTGGTTACCGGCGAAGATCGCGGCCTCCAGCGTGAGCGGAACCGGCATTGACGCCGCCGTGCTCACGATGGCGTTGTTGGCGATGATGCCGAGTTGATCCGTGCTTATGCAGTTGCAGGTCTTAGGATCGTTCTGGTACTTTATGTTGCCCGTGAGGTGGACGTCCTTGACGTTGCCGGCGACGTCCGGCACGCCGATCGTGTACTGGCCGTGCACGCTGCCGGACAGCGCGCCGATGTTCCCGTTGACGAAAACGGCTCCGTTTGCCGAGTTGGCTCCGTTATTCGACGATCCGTTGGGCACGCCGGGGCAAGTGATCGGCGACCCGCCCCCCGTCTGCATCGTCGTCGTGTTGTTTGCGAAATTGGCGGTGATCGTGACCGGCTGGCTGAGCGAACCGCCGGTGAAGCTGAACGTCTGGCTGGAGGACGATGAGCTCATCGCCACATTGACGCCGTCGCCTTGCACGAAGATGCCAGATTGAACGCCGCTAGTGCACGCGCCGGCCGAAGCGGGCTGCTGGTTGACGTACACGCCGTTAGTCGACGGGGCTGGAAGCGTACCATTGCCTTGATTCCCTTGATACGCTTCGTTGGCGAGCACCTTATTCTGCGCCTCAGGTGGAAATGGCTGGGCGTTGGCTCCCTTGAACGATACGTAACCGCTGCCGTGCGAGTCCACGGTCGCCCAATCGGCGGCGCTCTTCGGTTGCGCGGCACTGCCTTTAGTGCCGTTGGGACCGAACCACCGGTAACCACCCGGCGGTCCGGCGATGGTCGCCGTGTCCAAGAACAGAGCGGCGACATTCTTGTACCACTGCAGGTTGACCGGATCGGCTGCGGTGCCTTCTAAATACACCGGACCATTGAATTGCATCAGGCCCGCAACGAAGAAGTTGTTGGGTGCGTTGCTCTTGCCCATGTAATTATAGCCGCAAAAACACCCCTGCTGCACGACGGCGCGGATGCGGCGGCGGTCGCCTTGCGGAGATATGCCGACGGATTGGATCGCGTAGTATTGTATCGAGCCGCTTTGAGTGCCGCTGTCGAGCAGGGTGGCGGTGTAATTGGCAGACGATCCGTTCGCCTCAGGCGCGTAGTTATAGGTCAGCGGCGTGCTCAACGGTTGCAGGCCCGCCGCCGAGCGTTGCTCGATTGATAACGTCATCGCCTGTATGCCGGCGTCGGCCACGTACAGTGCGCGGTTATCGTAACCTACGTAAGAGACGTTGCGCAGCTCTTGAGGCATCGAATTGAGGAGCGACCCGACCAAGAGCATCATGATGACGATGATAAAAAGGGCGGTGATGAGCGCGATTCCGCGCTGCCCGCTGCCTTTGGGGAACGCCACGCCTATGGCGGCTCTTTTTGTGCTATGCGCCATTTTGTTTGCGTTCAATTCGTCTTGTAGTAGCTGATGAAGGCGGAGGATTGGAGGGTGAAGGGACCCGGCGGATTGACCATATCGGCTCTGCGCACTGGATCGACGGTGATGGCGATGCTGAAAACATCTTGGGCCAGCGGCGTGATTCGGAAGTTGGTGACGTCAAGTCCTAAGACGCTTTGCGTGACGTTGAGCTTGTAGTCGATCTTAGTCATCACGAGGTTCTTATTGCCCGGCGGGCGGCCGGGCGGCGCAGTGGCGCTGAGTCCGATGCTGACGAAGTCGTATCGGCCGGATTGCTTGCTCGGGTCTGAGGAAGACACATCGTCCGCTTGCCAGCACGACACCGCCGATGTGGGCGTGGGCGCTGGCGTAGGCGAAGGCGAAGCGCCCGGGCTCGCTTGGGGGACGACGATGCTACAAGGGAACCCGGTAGACACCCCCGCGATGAACGGCGGCATCGCCTGACGCACTTCCTTCTGGACGCGCGCCATCATGTTACGGGCGCTGCGTTCGGCGTCGAGGTCTGCGCTCGTCTTCGAGAAGTGGCGCACGACGGTCGAAAATTCTGAGACCGAAAGCGTTAGAATGAGCCCCAAGATGCCCATAGCGATGAGCAGTTCGATTAGCGTAAAGCCGCGGCGCTTGTCTTTGCCTGCCCGACTCATCAAATGTACCTGTTGAGCGAGGTCACTTCGTAAGTCTCTTTGCGCCCATCGACCGTGAGGAACACCCATACGCTCAAGTCGGCGGCCTGGGTGTCAGGCGCCCCTTGCCAAGCGTTATGAAAATCGGCGCGCCACAGATAACTGTACGGCGGATACGGCGTATTAGCGCTCATCGTCTTGTCGCAACCGGTATGCGGGGTCGAAGTGGCAAGCACATCGCTATATGCCGGATAGGCCGTACCGCACTCGTCGGGCATGCCGGATTGCCCGGTCCAGCAATTGGCTGCTATGCAGGATGGCCCGGCGAACTCGGAGCTACCGCTTGAGTCCCAAAAAAATGGGTCGCGCCGCATCACCTCTATAAGGTGGTCCGCTATCGAGATGGCTTGGGTGTGCTCTTGGGCTTTGTTCTGAGCTTGGGTTGCGGCAATCATGCCGCTGCCCCAAAACAAGAAACCGATCATCAAGACGACCATAGCCATTAGCGTCTCGATGATGGAAAAAGCGCGTTGCCGCCGATAAGCTTTAATGTCGTTCGTTTCCGCATGACGAGAGA
>JALYUR010000056.1 GCA_030853635.1 Vulcanimicrobiota bacterium
AACATCTCGGGTCCTGGAGCGCGCGAGGCTTCGAAAGTCGAGATCGATTGCAAAGCGCCAAGCGTCACTCCGGCCGCGCGCGCGATGTCGGCGGCCTGCGACCTTGCAGCGCGCACGGCGGCCGTGAGCGCATCGCGATAGAGCCGGTCGCGTTGGGTGGTGTCGTACGAGAGTCCGTACGTTTGGTTGGCGCCGGCGCTGATGGCCGCATCGATCGCTGCACCCGCGCGCGAGACCGGAGCCGCGATGTCTATCGTTTCGTTTGCCACGTAGGAGCCGCGCAGCACCAGGCGGCTCTCGTTGGGAAAACCGCGTGCTACTCCGATTGTTGCGGTCGGAGCGGAGTTGTTCTGATCTGCGTTGCCGCCGGACGCCGGCGAAGGCGGCATAAGCGGCCCGGGCTCCGGTGATGGCGGCTGCTGGTACTCGAGCGTGTAACCCGACGTCTTCAGATCTTTACTAGCGATGCCGCTGCGGCGCAGCGCATTGATGACCGCTTGCGCCCGGCCGTTGACATCGGCAGCCGCGCCGCCGGCGGTCGGCGACTCGGCCCGAACTCCAAGCGACAGCCTGGCTATGTTGGGGACGTAGCTGACGCTGCCGGTTGCCGATACGCTGATCGACGGCGGTTGGGATGGTGTGCTGTCGGCGGCGCTCAGCGAGGCCGAAAAAGCGCAGGCGATGGCGGCACCGAGTGCGCCAAGTGCGGCTTTGAGCACGAAGCTTTTGTGGGTAGCATGCATCACGGCGGTAGAGCCTCCTTCGCGTTCGTTGAGCCAGGTGCGCTGCACAGCTACGCCAATTGCGCTGCGATTTCTTTGCCCGTCGGTTGCTGAGCCGATAGGACCGGCGCATTTGCCGGCGCTTAACATGAGCTTGAGCCCTCAGCGAAGCATTCCCATCGGCGTGCGCCAACTGTTTCGCGAACGCGACTTCCTCGCGTATTTCATAGCTCGCCAAAGCGTGGTATTGGCGTATAGCATTGAGTCGGCGGCCATCGGCTGGCAGATCTACGCTTTACGTCATCGCCCGTTCGATTTGGGCCTCGTCGGTCTCATATTGTTCTTGCCCCAGTTGCTGCTGGCGCTGCCGGCCGGGATGCTCGCCGATCGTTTCGACCGGCGGCGCATCTGCGTTTACGGCGCGCTGGTCGAGATGGTTTGTCTGTGCCTGATCGGCGTGCTCAGCTTTGCGGGCAATCATTCGGTTAGCGTCTATTTTTGGGCGGTTGCCTTTATCGGCATCGCACATTCGCTGGGCACGCCCGCGGAGCGATCCGTTCTTGGCGGCATCGTGCAGTCGCATCAGTACGTTCGAGCGCAAGCGATCTCGTCGTCAGTCGGACAGATGATCACCATCGCAGGTCCCGCGCTGGCGGGCGTTCTGATAGCCATCGGCACACCCGTCGCCTTTGCTGCGGCGGCCGCATTCTATCTGTCTGGAGCCGGCGCTTTTTCGTTCTTGAACCCGCGCGCTGTTCAAGCCGACGATTCGTCACTGTGGCAATCAGCGATTTCGGGGTTGCGCTTCATTTTTGCACGCCAGGTGCTATTGGGAGCAATTTCGCTCGATCTGTTCGCCGTGCTCTTCGGCGGCGCCGTCTCGCTGCTGCCGATTTTTGCGACCCAGATCTTGCACGTTGGACCTTTGGGATTTGGGGTGTTGCGTTCAGCGCCGGCAATCGGCTCGGCTGTCGTCGCCGTCTTCATCGCTAGGCATCCGATCACACGCCGTGCCGGGCCACTGCTGTTTTGGTGCGTCGGGGGCTTCGGCGTAGCAACTATCGTCTTTGGAATATCGCGAAGCTTCGCGCTGTCACTGGTCGCGCTCGCGCTGTGCGGCGGATTCGATATGGTCAGCGTGGTCATTCGCAGCGTGCTCGTGCAGCTGCGTTCGCCGGATGAGATGCGGGGGCGGGTGAGCGCGGTTGAAAACGTTTTTATCGGCGCATCGAACCAACTCGGGATGTTTGAATCGGGGACCGCGGCAGCGCTGCTTGGAGCTCAGCTATCGGTGGTCTTGGGCGGCGTGGCCACGCTGGTCGTGATCTCCGTCTGGACCGTGCTCTTCCCGGCGTTGCGGAAGTTCGACCGGCTCATGCACGACTAGTAGCGATTTTGTTTTTCTGATCTGAGCTGAAACTTTTCCGCCCCTCGCTGCTATCTACGTGCAGAATCCCTTGCGATATAGCGAAAAGCCGAGGAGGGCTAAAGCAATGACGAATATTGTCGATTCAACCCGCGCCACCGTGATCATCGCCGGCGCCTTACTGACTGGACCGTTTCAAGGCTGGGGCGTGCGCATCGGCTGATTCGCCGAAAAGCCTTCAATGGTTGTGCCTACCTTAAAGTGTAAAACTAGCTAGCGCAAGGGGTTTTGATCAGCACGGCCTGTGCGGGAAGACATGCGGTGGCCGCCGTTAAAGCGACTAGCTAACGGCGGCCTGAGTCGCTCGGCAGTCAAAAGCGCTAGAAGACCGATATCCCGTTCGGATCGAAGAGCCCCGTCTTTTGCCCGCCGATTCTCGTCAGCGGGGCGGCGTTGCCGTTCGCGCCCGCGGCATACGTTTCGATGTCGTTGGCGCTAGCGTTGGCGACAAATATCGTTCCATTCGCCGCCACTT
>JALYUR010000005.1 GCA_030853635.1 Vulcanimicrobiota bacterium
GCCTTGCACGTACCAGCGGTCGTCGCGCAGATCGCGAAATACGAGCATCAGACCGCCGTCGCGGTCGGCGAGTTGATAGTAGTCGCGCTCGACCGGCCGCTCCCACCAGCTCTCGCTGAAGCGAAACGGCCCCGCGCGCGAAGCGTTGTCGGCCGGCTCTTCGATGCGGCGCGGCGGGTCGACCAAGCGCAAGGCCGGCGTCCAAGTCGCAGCCGCTGGCTGCGCCGACTGCGGCGGGCACAGCGATGTCGTCTGGACGATAGCTTCGACCGAGTCGAGCGGCGTCGCGCGCTGCATCCGCTCGGGAACGCGCGAACGGCATAGGTCGGCCTGCATCATGACGACGTCGTCGCGGTCGAGCGCGGCATGCAGCCGCGCGAGCGTCCCCGCCAGCGCCGCGCGGCGCGATGCGCTCGATCCATCGAATAGCGTCATCTGCGGTGGTGGCCGATTGCAAGCTGAGACGCGCACGCTAAGCCCCGCTATGGCACCAAGCGCAGTGCGCGCTTCGAGCGCCACGCGCGCGACGTCGAACATGGCCGCCGCCGAAGCGGTCGGCTCCGCGAGTCCGACGCAAACGCACGTCGGGGCGCCATCCTCGCATTCGAGCACGATCTCCACTCGATCGCACGCTTGGGCCGAACCCGCCAGCCGGTCGGCGACCGCGGCGAGGCAGCCGCGCAGCGCGAAAAGCAGCGCGTCCAAGCTATCCACCGCGTCGTCGAACTCTAAACGATACTCGTGGACGGTGGCCGCGCGGTGTGGGCGCAGCGGTTCGTCGTCATCGCCGCGGGCCAGACGCGCATACGCCCGAGCACGCTCGCCGAAACGGGCGGCGAGCGGCCCGACGGGCAGCGCCGCGATGTGGCCGAGCGTGCGCAATCCCAAAAGCGAAAAACGATCGGCGTCGCCCGGTGCCAGCGGCAGCAGCGCGATCGGCAGCGGCGCTAAGAAAGCCGCGCTTTGCTGTGCCGCCACGACCCTAGGCGTTCCGCCGGATACCAACGCCGCACAGCGCGCGCTGAACTTATCGCCGGCGACTGCCGGGTTACAGGAAAATCCCAGCGCGTTGATGAGAGCCGCGGCGCGCTCGATCGCGTGCAGGGGCCCATCGGGCAGCCCGGCGGCGTCGAAATAGTACATGCCCGGTGTGGCACCCTCGACCTCCGGGCCGCATAGCTCCAAGGCCTCCAGCACTGCGAGCGACGCCGCGCGCTCCGCGGTTTCATCGCGCGCGACGACGGTGAGCTGCGGGCACGCGGCGCGCGCCTGCTTCGGCGTCATGCCCACGCGCACGCCGATCGCATCGGCGCAGACATCGACGATCGTGCGCCGTTCGGCGCCCTCAGCCACCGCCAGCGGCCGTCCGGCCAACGAGGGGTTCGAGCGCAAAGACACCGCGCTTTGGAAGTGCGGGATGATCAGACAAGCTATTTGACGCATCGGAAAGATCCAATCGGTCGGGAGAATCTATGGGCCATGTGCCGGTCACATCAGCCAGCGCGGCGCTCAGCAGGGCGCTTGCGCCCGGGGCGGCGGTGCGCGATTTGAGAATGCCGACGTGCGTGCGGTAACCCAACAGCCGAACGCCGCCGGCGCCATGCTGCCACATAGGCGCGATACCGCTGGTGCCTATGCGCAGCGATGCGAAGTAGGCCAGCGCGGACGAATTGCCATGCGATAGCAAGAGCAGCGCAGTTCCCGTTTTTTCCGCCTGTGCTGCCAGGCGCGCGCAATGGTGCGTTTGCAGCAGATCGGCGCGCCCGCTGCAGTCGAGCACTACTACCGCGCAGGCGCCCCCGCGCACGAGCGCGTCCACCGCCCGGCGCGCGCCGGCGGAGTCGGGTGGCCGCACGACGATCAGCCGTCCGAGATTCAGGCCGGCTTGAGCGGCAAACGGAGTGAAAAACGTGCCGTCCGGATCGATGTACGCACCGATTCCGCCGGCTCCCAAAGCGGCGGCCAAAATAGCCAACGCCACGCCCGTTTTGCCCGATGACGGCGACCCGATGATCTCGGTCAGCCGACCGGCGGGGACTCCGCCGGGACGCAGGAGTTCATCGAGGCCGGCTACCCCGCTGAACAACCCCCGGGCGCCCATACCGCCCTGGTGGGCGACTGCGCTATGCCAGCGACGCTCCAGTTGAGCGCGCAAGTCCAGCACCGATAGCGAAGGCATGGAGGGTGAACCGTCCTTGAAGGCTTTAAGGTGGAATCAGATTGTAATCGAACACACGTTCGATTACAAGTCCCCGATTTGGGGTTTGGGGGCGAATTAACGGGCAAGGTGTTGCTCGATAGCGGGACAGGCGGCGGGGCAGGAGTTAAGGCTCTTGTCAGCCCTTCACGCACACTACTTGCTTCAGAGTGTAGACGGGCTCGACGAGATCGCGCTGAGCCGCCATCACCGCATCGATCGACTTGTAGGCCATCGGCGTCTCATCTATGACGGCCGGATCTTTGCGGCATTCGACGCCTTGGGTCGCCCTCGCATGGTCGTCAACCGTGAAGGTCGCTTTGGCTCTAGTGCGCGACATCGCACGCCCCGCTCCATGCGAGCACGACATGAAGGACTCAGGATTGCCCAGTCCCCGCACTATGTACGAGCGGGCACCCATCGAGCCGGGAATTATGCCCAAGTCGCCAAGCCGGGCACGCACGGCGCCTTTGCGTATCACCAAAACATCCTCACCGAAGTGATGCTCTTTGCTGATATAGTTGTGGTGGCAGTTGATGACCTCATCGATCGCATGCGGCCTTACCGCAATGGCGAGCGCGTCTAAGACCCGGGCCAGCATGAGCTCGCGGTTCAGCCGCGCGTAGTCTTGGGCCCACTGGACGGCCTTGCAGTAATCATCGAAACCCGGTTGTCCCTCCGACAAGAACGCGAGGTCCTTGTGCGGCAACTGCTCCAGCAACGACTGGCTCTTGCATTCCTTGATGGCCAGGGCGGTGAAGTAAGTGCCGATGCGGTTGCCCTGACCGCGCGAACCGGAATGCAGCATGACCCACACTCCGCCATCCGCGTCAAGGCACACTTCGATGAAATGATTGCCGGTTCCAAGCGTGCCCAGTTGCGCCGAAGCGCGATCGTGAATCACGCCTTTATGTTTGGCTCGTAGCATCGTGTATTCGTCGCGGTCGCGCAACTCATTCCACGTTTGCGCCACCTGTTGGGGCAGGCGGCCGCGCCAGGCGCCGACGTCGTTGCGCCCACCGCGATCGGAGCGCCCGCACGGCACCTGCGCCTCGATGCCCGACCGTAACGGCTTCAAATCGTCGGGCAGATCGTCTGCATGCAGCGAGGTCCGAACGGCGCACATGCCGCAGCCTATATCAACTCCGACGCATGCCGGCGGCACGGCGCCTTGGGTGGCGATGACCGAGCCGATCGTCGAACCGATGCCGGCGTGCACGTCGGGCATGAGCGCCACGTGCCGGTAGACGAACGGCAATTGCGCTAGCGAAAAAGCCTGCTCCAAGGCTTCTTTTTCGACCGGGACGTCTTTGACCCACGCCTTCACCGGCACCCGGGCTTTAGGGCTAGTGAAGACGACGTAGTTTTGATCTTGGGCCATTATAGTTGGTGGACAGTTCTTGTTCGCCGGACTGCTTTCGATCGGCAAGCGGCTGATCTGGCCAGCCGTTTTTAACGCGACTTCTTAGA
>JALYUR010000033.1 GCA_030853635.1 Vulcanimicrobiota bacterium
CAGAGGCAGCCGAACGCCAAAGCCAGACATGCGAGGATCGGGCCGACGGTCGACCGGCCCGCGACGGTACGCAGATTCAATGCGCGCTTTGGGTGGCGGCCGCGCGCGCAAGGAGCGATTTGACCGCGGCCACGATCGCATCGGCATCGATCTTGGCGGCGTGCAACAGTTCGGCAGGCGTGCCCGAACTGGGCATTTCGCGCACGGCTAATTTCAAAACGCGCGGCAGCGGACCGTCATACTCCGGCGCTTTGCCGGCGCCGCTAAACGCATCGAGCACCGCCGAGCCTAGTCCGCCCTCCGCCCAGTGATCCTCCACCACGACGATGTTGCCGTCGAGCTCCCTAGCGGCAGCATGGATGGTCGCCGCGTCGATCGGCTTGACAGAATACGCATCGATGACGCGAACCTTGATGCCATCTGCGAGCAGGCGGTCATAGGCCTTGAGCGCCTCGTGTAAAGTGACGCCGGCCGCGATCACCGCAGCCCGATCGTCGGCCGAAGCACGCAGCGTCTTGCTGCCGCCGATCGTAAACGCTTCGTCCGCGTCGTACACGGCCGGACCGGCTTCGCGCGTCGTGCGCAGATAGACGATGCCCTCCCGATCCACCATCTGCTCCACGAGTTTGCTCGTCTGATTGGGATCGCAAGGGTACAAGACGGTGCTGCCGTGTACCGCGCGCAGGGCGGCGATGTCTTCTAAGCCCATCTGCGACGGGCCATCCTGGCCGATCGAGACCCCGACGTGCGATCCGACCAGCTTGATGTCGGCTTGGGAGACCGCTGCCATGCGCACGAAGTCGTACGCGCGCGCGAAGAACGCCGCAAAAGTCGACGCGAACGGCTTGTGGTGCAGCACTTGCAGTCCCACGGCGGCGGCGACGAGCTGCTGCTCGGCGATGTACATCTCGAAATAGCGGTCGGGATACGCTTTGGCAAATTCATCCGCGTAAGTCGAGTTGCTGACTTCGCCGTCCAGCGCAACGACATCGCTTCGGGCCGCGCCGAGGGCCAGCAGCGCATCCCCGTACGCCTTGCGCGTCGCAACCGCCGCATCCGCGGCATAAACCGGCAGCTGCAGCTTCTGCGCCTTGCCGTCGGTTTGGGGCTTTTGCGCCGCGGCTGCTTTGGCGACGTCGACCGTGAGGCTGCGCTGGCCGCCCAATTCGGCGATGGCTGCTTTGGCCTGCTCGGCGTTGAGGCTCTTGCCGTGCCAGCCGTCCTTGTTGGCCAAGAAACTGACGCCTTTGCCTTTTTCCGTCCGCGCGATGATGGCGGTCGGCCGATCGGTCGTCGTGACCGCCTGGCCGTAGGCTTCATCGACCTGCGTTAGATCGTGCCCGTCGATCTCGATCGCATTCCAGCCGAATGCGCGCGCACGGCCGACGTACGCGTCGGTATTCCAACCCAGCATCGTCTGGCCGCGTTGACCCAGCCGGTTGACGTCGACGATCGCGATCAGGTTCGCCAACTCGTAGTGCGCCGCCAGCTCGAACGCTTCCCACACCGAGCCTTCGGCCGTCTCGCTGTCTCCGAGCAAAACGAAGACGCGCATCGGCAGCTTGTCGAGATACTTGCCCGCAAGCGCCATGCCGACTCCGATCGGCAGGCCTTGGCCCAGCGATCCGGTCGCCACATCCACATACGGCAACAGCGGCACCGGATGACCCGCCAGCCGGCTGCCCAACTTGCGCAGCGTGAGCAACTCCTCGTCGGATATGGCGCCGGCCGCTTTGAACATCGCGTACAGCAGGGGCGACGCATGACCTTTGGACAGAATGAACCGATCGTTTTGCGGATCGTGGGGGCGGTCGAAATCGTAGCGCAGGTACTTGGCCATCAGCACGGCCATCAGGTCCGCGGCGGACATCGAGGAAGTCGGATGCCCGGATCCGGCGGCGGTCGTCGCCCGAATGCTGTCGACGCGCAACTGCTGCGCGAGTTCGTGCCATCGCCCTTTGTCGTCCATAAGTACCTCCTGCCGATGCGCCACTAAGTTACGACGTGCACGCCGCGGCCACATTTGTGCGCGCGCCGTGGCAACGTAAAGAGGCCGGTGTGTCGCGGTCAGGCGCAAAGGGGAAGCGCTGCTGGCCAATCAATCGCAGCGCATGCAAACCAGGCTGCGGTCGTTTGGCCCGTCGCTGTTGCTTATAGGCGCCGGGGTGATCCTCGGCGCGGCCGCCGCTTCGGCAGCTCCGGTGCCGCCGTCTATTCCTTTTGGGCGCGGCCACGCGACGTTGCACCGCACCGTCGCCGCGCCGTATCGTTTCGATGACCAGATCATCAAGCTGGCGTTCGATTTCGGCCGCGGCTTGGTGTTCGGCAAAACGACCAGCATCGTATATCCCAAAGCAGACGTCCTGCAGACGGTCGACTTCGACAGCGTCGGGCTGCGCTACCGCTCCGTCACGGTCAACGGCACCCCGGCGCGCTTTCGAACGACAGCCGGCAAGCTGGTCGTCAGTTTGGCGACGCCCGCCGCGGCATCGACGAAGTTGCAAATAGTCGCCGATTATTCGGCGCACCCGACCCGCGGGGTGTATTTCATCCGGCCGGATCGCGCCTACCCGGCGATGCAGCCGGAGATATGGTCGCAGGGCGAGACCGAAGATAACCGCCGTTGGTATCCTACTTGGGACGAACCCAACGAGAAGTCGCCGACGGAACTCATCGCAGTAGTTCCGCGCGGCTGGCGGGTCGTGGCCAACG
>JALYUR010000041.1 GCA_030853635.1 Vulcanimicrobiota bacterium
GCGCGCGGCTTTAGCTGCTTGATATCCATGACGATCGCATCGGAGCGATCGTGCGCGAGCCGTAGCGGCGTATCGCCGCGCATCTGCAAGTGGAAGTCGATGAACTCGCCCGCGCCCGAGCGCCGGGTGCGCAGCTTGTGATAACCGGTGAAGATGTCGCGGTGCCGTTCGATGACCGTCCGGATCGAATCTTCTTCGTCGCGCGGGAGGCGGCGGTCCGCCAGATCGGTGATCGCGCGCGCGCTCACTTCGAACCCGGCTTTGACGATCAGGCCGGCGACCACGAGCGACATGATCGGGTCGATCGCGTTTGCATGGGTGATCCGAACTGCAATCAGGCCTAACGCGACGCCGAACGCCGTGAAAACGTCGGCTCGCAGCTGCGCGGTCTCCGCGTAGAGCGCGGGCGACTGCTCAGCCTCCGCCGCGCGGCCCACATGGCGCGAGACGACGAGATTGACGGCCGCAGACGCGAGCATCAGGCCAATCCCCAGGTCGAGATGGGCGAGCGCGACCGGTTTGCGCAGATGAGTGATGGCCTGACCTACCACCAGACCGGCGGTCGCGACGATGATGAGCGCTTCGACGGCGGCGCTCAAGTTTTCGAACTTGCCGTGGCCGTAGGGATGGTTTTCATCCGCCGGCTGGCCGGCCAGCCGCACGGAGACGAGCTGGAACGACGTCACGACGACGTCGGCGATCGAATGAACCGCTTCGGACAGGATGCTCACCGACCCCGACATGAGCCACACCGCTAGCTTCAGGACGATGAGCAAGCCGTTAGAGATCAGGGGCACGCGCAGTGCCCTGGCGCGAGCCGAGGGCTCGCGGGATCCGGCGGCTTTAGGAGCCGGCGCCAGACCCGTCGACCGGACCATCGTCAGGCTGCGGCTCCGGCGCATCGGTGATCAGGCCCAGACCGCCCGAGCCGTCTTGCGTAGCGACGTCGGCGATAGATCGCTTGCGCTTGTAGCGCGGCGGCGGAACAGCTTGGCGTTTGGGTTTGGGAACGGCGCGCTTGACCGGAGCGGGTCCGGCGGCGGCGGGGCGCGTGAGCGGCGCCGCGACCGGGGTCGTCGTCCGGCTCGCGATGGCCGGGGCGGCGGACTCCTTAGCGAGCACGACGCCGTGGCGCAGCGCGCGTTTGCGCTCTTGCGCGTGGCGCCACATCACGAGCAGCGGACTGGCTACGAAGACTGACGAGTAGGCACCGCTAGTGACGCCGACCAGCAGCGCAAAGGCAAAATTGCGAAGCGTTTCGCCGCCGAAGAAATACAGCGCGAACAGCGTGATCAGCACGGTGACCAGGGTGTTGACCGATCGCGTCATCGTCTGGAGCAGCGAAGTGTTGACCATCGAATCGTACGGCACGTTGGTCATCAGGCGCCCGTTTTCGCGGATGCGGTCGAAGATCACGATCGTATCCATCACGGAGTAGCCGATCACCGTCAGCAACGCCGCCAAGAAGGCGTCGTCCGCCTTGCGGTTGGTGATCGCGTAGATGCCGACCATGACCAACACGTCATGGATGAGCGCGATGTCGGCCACGATGCCGTAGCGCAGTTGATTGCCGAAGCGGAAGGCGATATAGAGCAGCTGCAGCACGAGCGCGATGATCAGCGCCCAAAGCGAGCGGTTTAGATACTCGCGGCTGAGCGAGGGCCCTACCGAGCGGATGTCGCTTTGCCCGCGGTCGACCTTGATGCCGGCTTTTTCCAGCGCGCTGTAGACCGGTCCCGGATCGCTGAGCGCTTCCTGCGTCGAGATGAGGATGCGGTCGTTGGGATACTTATCCGACGGCTTGGAGGCCAGCTGCACCTGCGGATCGACCAGCTTAGCGCTTCCGAGCGCCTGGCGGACCACCGTCTCGCTCACGGTCTGGTCGGTCTTGACGTCGATAGTCGAGCCGCCGGTGAAAGAAAGTCCCAGCGGCAAGCCGTGGTGGGCGATCAGCGCTACGAGGCCGGCGAGGATGACCGCCGTCGAGAGCGCGAACCACCAGTAGCGCTGCGCGATGATATTCCATTTGAGGTTGCGGAAGAACATTGCGGTGTCTGCTTATGCTCCGTACAGCGCGGGGGCGGTGGCGACGTCTTTGTCCACGACCACATCGACGAGCGAACGCGTGATGTTGACGGCCGTCAGCAGCGAAAAGACGGTGCCGACCAGCAGCGTCAGGGCGAAACCTTTGACGGTCCCGGTGCCCAGCCAGTAGAGCACGACCGCGCCCAGTATCGTCGTGACGTGCGAATCGAAGACGGTCCAAAAGGCGCGCTTGAAACCCACGCCGACAGCCGCCCTAGTCGTGCGGCCGGCCCATAGCTCTTCTTTGATCCGCTCGAAGATGAGGACGTTGGCGTCCACCGCCATGCCGATCGAAAGCACGAAGCCCGCGATGCCCGGGAGCGTCAACACGACGCCGAAGAGCGAAACGTAGGCGAGCATCAGAAAACAGTACACGACCAGCGCCAGGTCGGCGAGCAGGCCGGGCACGCGGTACATGACCAGCATGAACACCAAGACCACGCCCAGCCCCACGAGCGAGGCGACGAGAGACTTCTGCAGGTCGATGCGCCCGAGCGTGGGGCCGACGCTTTCGGTCTCGATGATCTTCGTCGGCACTTTGAGCGCACCGGCGTTGAG
>JALYUR010000045.1 GCA_030853635.1 Vulcanimicrobiota bacterium
GAACGATCCGTTGGATCCGTTTTTCGCCGTGCCGGGCACCGACGATAATCAACACGAGTACGATCGTTTCGCCAATCTCACTTTCAACCGGTTGAGTGCCGACGGTAAAGGCTATGTGGAAGTGGCCCCTTGGTATCGTTACGGACGCGTGACGTACCTTCCAGACGTGGCCAATGATCTGGCCGGTGGGTCGCAGACGTAGACGTCTCAGGACCGCTCGGTCAAATACGCCGGCCTCACGATGGCGTGGTTTCGCGGCGGCGACAAACACAACGCAAGGTCGGTGCAACCGTCGATCGCGAAGAGTTCAACGGCTCCTTTTCCATCACGCTCGTCGATCCGCAAAGCGGTTCAATCTTGCCGACTTTCTTCGACGACGTGGCTCAGAGTGGATCGAATGTCGGACTCTACGTGCAGGATCAATACCACGCGTCGCCTGCGGTCACGATCAATGCAGGCTTACGCTACGATCACTCGACCGGCTTTGTCGGTGGTCACCAACTGAGCCCACGTTTGGAACTGAACGACCAGGTGGATCAGAAGAATATCGTGCACCTCTATTACGGCCGGCTGTACGCCGCGCCGGCGCTCGAGGATGTTCGGCGCGACGCCACCGTGCTCAACGGCACATCGGGCGAGCCGGTCTACGACTTAAAGCCGGAGCGCGACTCGTTGTCCGAGGCAGGTTTTGCGCACGTGTTTTCACCGCTGCTCCAAGGCCGCCTGACGGCATGGGGGCGCAACGTTTCCAACGTGTTGGACACTACGCAACTCGGCGCGACGCCCATCTTCACGCTATTCAATTCGGCGCAAGGCCAGTCGCAAGGACTCGAGATTTCCCTCAACGGCCAACGGGGGGCTGCAGATCAGTTCTATTTATCGTATGGCCTCAGCCAGTCGCTGGCCAAGGGCATCTCTGGAGGCACGTTCCTTTTTTCACCGGATCAGCTACAGGGCGCAAACTCGTTCGCACTCGAGGATCACGATCAGGCGAACACGCTTAATGCGGCATACACGAAGGCCTTGACGCCGGATGCTTCGCGTTATGCAACGTTGCAAGCCGAATACGGCAGCGGTTTTCCGGTTCAGTTTGAGAACGGGACCGGACGCTTGCCGGTGCATTGGACGTTGAACGGTTCGCTGGGCCACAAACCGCCGGCTGACGGGCGCGGCTATGGTTGGGAGGTTGAAGGTACTAATCTGCTCGATCATCGCTACCTGCTAAAGGTTGAAAACGGCTTCAACACCACGCAGTATGCGTCCGGCCGGCAGATCAGCGTGAAGTTAACGGCATCGCTGCCTTAAGCGACCCCCTCTGGGGACACGGTGCTGTAGAGCGTTCTCCACGACGCACTCGGCGATAACGACTGCACGAATCTGATGATGAAGGCCGCGCGAGGAATGAAGATGGCAATTTCGGTGTTGGAACAGCAGACCGGCGCAAATGAAACGTGACTTCGGGCGTCACGCATACGGTGTTGCGGCCATTCTTTTTGGGGCAGCGACCATGTTCTGGCACGACCTCAACGATTGGCAGCAGACCAAGGTTCTTGGGAACGTTCCATTGCGTGAGTCGGTTATGTTTGTCGCGGCGGCGGCTGCACTGGTGGGAGGCTTTGCGATCCAATGGCGCAGATCAGCACAACTCGGTGCGCTCGTGCTGGGCGTCCTCTACCTTCTCCTTGCATTGTTTTGGATACCACCCATCATTCACGCTCCTCTGATCTATGATCGCTGGGGAAACTTCTTCGAGCAGTTTTCCATCTTCTCGGGAGCGCTAATAATCTATCCAACTTTAGCGTCGAGCGAGCCGCCATGGGCGGCACGAGCCGCTCGAATAGGTCGGATATTGTTTGGCATTTGCGTCATCTCATTCACGCTCGAGCAAGCATTCCATTTACACGCTACGGCCGGCCTTGTTCCACAATGGGTTCCCGGCGGGCAAATGTTCTGGGCGATAGCAACCACCATTGCCTTTGCTCTGGCCGCGATAGGCATATTGTCCGGGCGTCAGGCTCTTCTGGCATCTCGGCTCCTTACTGCAATGGTACTGCTTTTCGGATTCCTAGTATGGTTTCCGGCGCTTTTCGCCGATCCGCGCAGCCACTTCAGCTGGGCCGAAAATAACGAAACCTTGGCGATTGCCGCAACCGCGTGGATTCTCACCGATTATTTGGCCAAAGAAAACCGACTACCAGCTCCTCGCAATTAGTCAAAGATGGGTCGAAAGCATTAGCCGAGGCAAGACACAGTTGGAAGGATCATGCCGGTCAGTCGCCATGCTGTTCGCCGCAGAGCGCCGCTGTCTGGTCGTCAACCGGTAGATTTTTGTTGGCCTCACAGAACTGGAAAGACCTCGGTTCTGGATTGGTTGCGGGAGCCTGCGATAACGATCCGACGACGGTAGCTTCTTTGGCTGTTATCGGCGCCACGACGACCTACGGCCTTTCGTGGCTTGTCGTTCTAGTGATCCCGATGCTGATGGTCGTACAGGTAGTCGGGGCGACGGTCGGGGTCGCCGCCCGGGCCGGCTTGGAAGACGTCATCCGGACTCGGTTTGGCCGATATTGGGCGCTGGCCGCGATGGTTGCCATTTTGGCGGTTAACCTCATCACGCTCGCCGCGGACCTAGACGGTGGCAGCGCGGCTTTGGGACTGATCAGCGGTTTACCGGAGCATTGGTTCGTCTTGCCGTTTGCCAGTGCGGCCGCCGCGCTGCTGATATGGGGTAACTACGAAAGCGCGAAGCGGGTGCTGCAGTACGTATTGTTGGTGTTTCTGACGTATATTCTAACGGCTTTTCTAGCCCACCCGCACTGGAACGACGTCTTGAAAGCGACGCTGACTCCGCACCTCAGCCTGGCGCCGGGATACACCGCCGGGGCGCTGGCGTTGCTGGGCACGACTTTGACCAGTTACGCCTACGTGTGGGAGACGATCGAACAATCCGAAGAACGGCCTAGTCTTAAGCGGCTTGGGGCTGTGAGACTGGACGCGGGCATCGGCATGGCGGCGGCCGGAGTCGTCTTTTGGTTCATAGTAGTCGGCACCGGGGCAACGCTGGGCGCGCATCACAAACCCGTCGAAACGGCTCAAGACGCGGCCGCGGCCTTGGCGCCGCTAGTGGGTCGATTTTCCTCTGACTTGTTCGGCATCGGTCTGCTGGCATCCGCGGTCTTAGCGGTTCCGGTATTGGCCGGCACGAGCGCTTACGTCATGGCCGAAATGTTCGGCTGGCGCGGCAGCCTGGACGAGAGGTTTCAGGAAGCGCCGGCCTTTTACGGTGCGCTGCTGCTTAGCTTAGCCTTCGGTGCGGCAGTGACGTTTCTCCACGTCGGCGCCATCAAGCTGCTATTTTTCGCCTCCATCGCCGGCGGATTGGGGACGCCCCTAACCCTTGGGCTCATGATGGTCGTAGCTCGCGACAAGAAGATCATGCGCAACCATCAGATCGACGCGCGGCTGGCAGCGGCCGGCTGGGTCGTGACGGGCATCGTGACGTGCGCTTGCGGCATCTTCTTGTGGCAAACCGCCGCTCACGGTGGCTAGGCTCAAAGTTCGATGCTAGATTGTCAGTGGTCGATTTGCGGTGTACCGACCTGTCCGAACCTGGACTGGCACGAGCCAACTGAGGGTTGTGGGTGCATGTGAAAAAGGGCTCGAACTGACGCGCTAGAAAGCGCAAAGCCTTGGTTCACGGCATCGGGCCGTAGCGTAGCTTGGTTATCGCGCCTGTCTGGGGGGCAGGAGATCGCTGGTTCGAATCCAGTCGGCCCGACCAGCTGCAAAGCCCTGTGCTGTAAGTGTCGCGGGGCTTTTTACTTTCTAAGCGTCGCCACGGCCGTCGGCGGTGAGGTGCCGCGTGAGAAGTGAAACAAAGCGGCTTATCGCTGAGTATTCCTAGCGGAGGGTAAGCGCTTGAACTACATCTCACGCGAAGAGTTTGAAGAACACCATCCACGCAGGAAAGAGCAAACCCTTATTTCCGAGGTCTATCCGGGCAATCTGACAGTTGACACCGACATGCGCATCACGGGAGCTATACAGGGCGACGTTCGAGTCATCAACGGAACGCAAGCCGCGGTCACCGGTGTAATCAACGGTCTTCTAAAAGTCGAACCGGGCGGCGTGGTGTACATGACTGGCGTGGTCGAGGGCGACATACAAATTGAGGGAAGCGCGCTTCTTCTCGGAGTGGTGAGAGGTAAAGTGGCAGGCAGCGAAGAGGCACACTTCGCCACTGGAGGTAGCTCCGAAGCTAACAGATCAAAGGACAGTTGGCCGCTACCGGGCTCCTCACACCATTGAGGCTCGGAGATCGCTGGTTCGAATCCAGTCGGCCCGACCAAGCTCTAAGCCCCGTCCCCTATCGATGGATCGGCCGAAGGAACTAGCCTGTCGGCCGTGCACAGTTCTGACGGCGATTCCCCTGCCGGTCGCAGCAGGCGTTCGAACCACACAACGTCATGCCACGCGCCTTGCTTGAAGCCGACCCCGTGATACACCCCGACGACGCCGAACCCGACGCTTCGATGAAGGCCACAACTGGCTTCGTTGGGCAGCGTCACGCCGGCGAACGCCGCATGGTAGCCCCGAGCCGCAAGAGTTCCGAAAAGACCTAGGTAGAGTCGGCGAGCGACGCCTTGGCGCCTAGCCGCCGGCGCGACGTAGGCGCTGACATCGGTCGACCATCGGTATCCGGCTCGCGACCGGTGAAGCGACGCATAAGCGTAGCCGATGACGCTGCCAGCTCGTTCGCAAACAAGCCACGGAAAAATGCCGTCTGCAGCGGCGATCCGTCGTCTCATCTCGGCCGGCCCAGGTGGGATGTACTCGAGCGAAATGCTCGTGTCAGCGACGATCGGATCGTAGATTGCTGCCAGCGCCCGCGCATCGTCGACCGTACATGGACGGATAAGGTCTGACATAGCGCCTGAGGCCAATTGGCCTGCCTTAAGACGGCGTCGGTGTGGCTTCTGGCCCGCTGCTTTCCACGGGCTGAGGAACGCGAGAGTGCTGCGCCCCCTGGAACGGAGTCTCGACCGTCTTCAGAGTGATCGTGCCGAACATGTCGGCGATGCCGTCTATCGTAGCGTCGATCTTGCCGATCAGCGCGGCGTCCGGCTTTACTGTGGCCTTTATGTCGAGCTTGAGCCGGCTGCCTTCGCGCGTGCCCGATACACCGTACTTAGTCTTCTTGTCGAACAGCCACACGCCGTTGATCGATGTTCCAACATCGGTCAGCTTCATCGTGGAGTAGGTGATGTCGCGGCCTTGCATGACGATGTCCCACGTGCCGTTAGGTACCTGATCGAGCGCCATGTAAGGCGTGGGCTCTTGGGTCGGGCTCGGTGAGGGTGACGGCGGCGCCGCGTATCCCACCACCGGCGGCCCCGCCAGCGCCGCGAACGCAACTAGGGTGATGAACGTGAAACACGCGAATATGCGGTTGAAGACGGACAACTTATCGATACTCCTGCTGGCGAACATCGAAGGCGTGCAACTCATTGACCGGTAGTCGGTGGGCTAATCGTTTGATGCGCGGACCAGCCGACCATTTCATGCGAGACCCGACGACATAACGCTAAAGCGGGACAACTCGTCGCGGACGGGAACCTACGATCTAGTGCAAAGCATCCACTTGGCGTGCAGTCTACCTCGGCGCTGGTAACCCGAGTGGCCGCCGTAGAAAGCTGCAGCGTCTACACCGACGGAGGAGCGCGCGGTAACCCGGGGCCGGCCGGTGCGGGCGGCATCATCGTGGCGTCGGATGGCGTAGTCGTCGCCGAGATCAGCGAATTCTTGGGCACCGCCACCAATAACGTAGCCGAATATCGCGCGCTCATAGTGACGCTCGAACGTGCGCTGGAGGTAGGCTGCCGCCGGCTCAATTTGTTCATGGACAGCGAGCTTGTGGTCAGGCAGCTCTCCGGCGCCTATAAAGTCAAGGACGAAAAAATGCTCGAGTTGCACGGCCGGGCCCGCAGTCTGCTTCGTCGGTTTGACGAAGTGACCGTCAACCATGTGCGCCGCGAAAAGAACAAGCGCGCCGACGAGCTCGTGAACGATGCTATCGACGCATTTTTGAGCTCTCGGCGATCTTCGGAGTTGTAGCCATGCGCAGGATACTTTCAACCGATGCAGCGGTCGTGGCCAAAGTCGACGCACTAGGCAAAATCACGCTGGGCGATGATCCTGGGCAGCCGGTCGGCCTGGCGCGCTCCACCGGAGAAGTCTACGCCGACGAGGCCGGCGCCGGCCGAGTCGCAGCGGTCGACGCAAGCGGCTGGGTAACCGACGCCGACTACGACAGGGTGGGAAACATAGATGCTAGCGGACTTGTTCGCGATCGCGCCGGAACCATCGTCGGCAAAGTGGAAGAACCGGTGGACGGCGCGGTCCTGCTGATGATTCTAAGCGGGCGGCTTC
>JALYUR010000055.1 GCA_030853635.1 Vulcanimicrobiota bacterium
GCGAAAACGACGGCGTCTTTTCGGAATGAAACGGACACAGGCCGACGTATTCGCGACCGCGCTTTTTCAAGGTCACGAACTGGCTGACGTAGCCGAGCAGATCGACCTTCGCGCCGATCTCCGCGACCACGCCGCTGTCAAACGGCATGGCGGCCCGTTACAGGCCCCACTCTTTGGGCACTTGAGCGACGACCGGGTCGACGAACAGCGCGCGGAACTGTTTGATCGCAAAGCGATCGGTGAAGCCGGCGACGTAATCGCACACCCGGCGGGCTAGCGAATCCGACGACATCGCGGCCGCGCCGTATTCGGGCGGCAGCTCGTTTGGACATTCCATGTAATAGCTGACCAGCCGTTCGATGACGTGCTGCGCTTTGGGCTCCTCGCGTTTGGCGGCGGCGTTGAAGTAGACGCGGCGGAACATGAACTCTTTCATCGTCTCGACCGCCTCGAGCACGGGCGGCGAGAGCTCAATCCGCGCTTGGCCGCGGCAGCGCGCTATCATGTCTTCGACGACCGTCTCGATGCGCGAGGCGCCCGCTGCGCCGAGCACGGCTACGGCCGCAGCCGGCAGATCCGCCGCGTCGATGATGCCGGCGCGAATCGCATCGTCGATGTCGTGATTGATGTACGCCATACGGTCGGCGTAGCGCACGATCTGGCCCTCCAACGTGAACGGAACGTCGGCATAGCCGGCCAGCGCGCCCTTATGCTTGCTGTGCTTGGCGATGCCGTCGAGCACCTCTTCGCTGAGGTTGAGTCCTAACTTATCCCCACGCCGCTCTAAAGCGACTACGACGCGCAGGCTCTGTTGAGAATGAATGAAGACGAAACCCGGTTCGTAGCGCGCCAACGCTTGAGTCAGCGCCGTCTCGCCGGTGTGACCGAAAGGCGAATGGCCGAGATCATGGCCGAGCGCGATGGCCTCGGCGAGGTCCTCGTTGAGGCCAAGCCCCCGGGCGATCGACCGGGAGAGCTGCATCACCTCGAGCGTATGCGTCAGGCGGGTGCGATAGTGGTCGCCCAGCGGCGATAAGAACACTTGGGTCTTGTGCGCGAGACGCCGAAACGCTTTGCTGTGCAAGATGCGATCGCGGTCGCGCTGGAAGCAAGTGCGGATGGGGTCGGGCGGTTCGGCCACGCGTCGGCCGCGCGAACGAGCGGACAGCGCCGCATGCGGCGACAGCATCGCCGCTTCGCGCCGCTCGATCTCTTCGCGGATGGAGGCGGTGGCCGCCACGCGCTAATCCTGGTCGGTCTTGCTCTGTGCCGACGGCGCCTCAGCGGCCTTTTCGCGCAAGACCGTCTGCGCGGCCGCTAGCCGAGCGACGGGCACCCGGAAAGGCGAGCACGAGACGTAGTCGAGCCCCAACTTGTGGCAGTATTCTACCGACGACGGCTCGCCGCCGTGCTCCCCGCAGATCCCGACTTTCATGTCCGGCCGGGTCATGCGCCCGCGCTCGAAGGCCATGCGCATCATCTCCCCGACGCCGTCCTGATCGATGACTTGGAACGGGTCCTCGCGCAAGATCTTGCGGTCGAGATAGACCGGAATGAACGAGCCTTCGGCGTCGTCACGCGAGTAGCCGAAGACCGTCTGCGTCAGATCGTTGGTCCCGAAGGAGAAAAATTCGGCGTGCTCGGCGATGCGGTGCGCCACCAGACATGCTCGGGGCAATTCGATCATCGTGCCGACCTGGTAGGGAATCTTGACGCTTGCCTCCTTGAGTATGCGCTCGGCCTCGTTGACGACGAGGTCGCGCAGCGCTTTCATCTCGGTGACCAAGCCGACGCCGGGAATCATGATCAGCGGGCGCACGTCGATCTTTTGGTTCTTCAGCTCGACCGCCGCTTCTATGATCGCGCGGACCTGCATCTGATAGATCTCAGGATATACGATACCGAGCCGGCACACGCGCAACCCGAGCATCGGGTTGCTCTCGTGCAACACGCGCACGCGCCGCAGAACCTTTTCCTTACGGGCGAGCGCCGAGGGGTCGGCCTTTGAGACGCGCATCTCGGTGGTTTCGACCAGCAGGTCTTCGAGACTGGGCAAAAACTCGTGCAGCGGCGGATCCAGCAGCCGGATCGTGACCGGCAAGCCTTTCATAGCCTTGAGGATGCCGACGAAGTCTTCGCGCTGCATCGGCAGCAGCTGCTCGAGGCACTTGCGGCGCGAATCGGGCGTTTCCGCCATGATCATCTCTTGGACGATGGGCAGCCGCTCGGTCTGCATGAACATGTGCTCGGTGCGGCACAGCCCGATGCCTTGAGCGCCGAAATCCCGCGCTTTTTGCGCGTCCTCCGGCGTGTCGGCGTTGGCCCAAACCCCTAGGCGCTTATGCTCGTCCGCCCACTTGAGGATATGCTCGAACTGGGGCGTGAGCTTGGCGGCCTGCATCGGCAGTTCGCCCCGGTACACGTTTCCAGTGGTGCCGTCGATCGTAAGCGGGTCGCCTTCGCGCACCACTTCATCTTTGACCGTGAACTGGCGGGCCCGCAGATCGATGAGCAGCGCCTCGCAGCCGACGACCGCGGGCTTGCCCATCCCGCGGGCGACCACCGCCGCATGCGAAGTGGCGCCGCCTTGGGACGTGAGAATGCCTTCAGCCGCGATCATGCCGTGCACGTCGTCGGGGGTCGTCATCGGCCGCACCAAGATCGTGCGCTTGCCGTCGCGCTTCATCTCGACCGCGATGTCGGGGTCGAAGACCACGACGCCGGCCGCAGCTCCCGGGGCAGCGTTGAGGCCCTTGGCGATCGGCGACCCGGTCGCGCTCTCGTCCAGTTGCGCGTGCAGCAGCGCCTGGATGGACGCCGGGTCGATGCGCATCAGGGCCTCTTCGCGGCTGATGTAGTGCTCCTTCACCATGTCGGCCGCGACTTGGATCGCCGCCGCCGCGCTGCGCTTGCCCGAGCGGCACTGCAAGATGTACAGCTGTCCCCGCTCGATCGTGAACTCGATGTCCTGCATGTCGCAGTAGTGGCGCTCCAGCGTCGCGGCGATCTCGGAGAACTGCTTATAGATCTTGGGATGGCGGCGCTCGAGTTCGGATATCTTGACCGGCGTGCGGCTGCCTGAGACGACGTCTTCGCCCTGAGCGTCGGCCAGGTACTCACCGTAGAGCTTCTTCGCGCCGGTCGAAGGATCGCGCGTGAAAGCGACGCCGGTGCCAGAATCCTCCCCCATATTGCCGAACACCATGGCGACGACGCTGACCGCCGTGCCCCACCAATCCGGGTAACGCTCATGGTGTCGGTATTCGATCGCGCGCTTACTGTTCCAGGAGTTGAACACCGCCTCGACGGCCATCCGCAGCTGCGAGAAGACGTCCTCCGGAAAATCTTTTTTGGTGTGGTGACGTACGAGCGCCTTGAACTCGCTGGTCATGTTGCGAAAGGCCAGCGCCGTTAGATCCGATTCAGAAGAAACGCGCGCTTTGGCCGTGTAGCGGCCGACGACTTCAGCGAACGGATCACGCTTCATGCCCAGGACGACGGTCGCGAACATCTGGACAAAACGGCGGTAGGCGTCCCAGGCGAACTTGTCGCTCTTGGTTAGCACTACGAGCGCGTTACACGTCCGATTGTTGAGGCCAAGGTTCAAAACCGTGTCCATCATGCCGGGCATGCTGACGCGCGCGCCCGAGCGCACCGACACGAAAAGCGGATCGTGCTCCCCCCCAAACTCCTTGCCGGTCTTGCGTTCGAGCTCGGCCATCCGGCGGTGAATCTCTTCTTCGAGGCCGGGCGGCAGCTGGCGGCCCAGTTCGTAGTAGCGCCGGCAGACCTCAGCGGTCACCGTAAAGCCTGGCGGTACGGGAAGACCCATGCGCGTCATCTCCGCCATGCCGGCACCCTTGCCGCCTAGCAAGTCGCGCAGATGGGCCCCGCCCTCTTCGAAAGCGTAGGTCATCTTCCCGACGGCTGCCTTAGCCGGCGTTTCCAGCTTTTTGGTTGCCGCAGCTTTGGGCGGCGGCAAGTGCGGCATGGGACCGCCGTCCATCGGCGGCATGGTCGGAATCTTATAGGTGGGGATCGCGAACTCGCTCTGCGGCTCTTCAACTGCCGCCGCCGATGCCGCTCGACCGTTTGGTACTGAAGCCGCTGAAGTTTCGACCGGTTCGCTAGGCGGCACGCTCGACGAGCGTCCGGCCGGCGCTTTTTGCGCCTTGACCGGTTTGGGAGCGGTCTTGACCGCCGCAGCCTTGGGCATTGGGCTCTTGGGCGTTGCACGATTTGGCGCCGCTGCGGACGGCCGCTGGGGGCCGGCGGTCTTGGCCTTAGGCTGAGCGTTAACCGAGGTCCGGACCTTAGCCGGCTGTCGCGGCCCGCGCGAGTCCCGGGAGCTGGCCGTAGCGCTGCTGCGCTTGGATTTCGTGGCCGCCTGCTTGGTCGATCTCAATACTTCTCTCCCGCGCTCTCAATAAAGAGACCGTGCCGGCCGAGACCTCAGAACACAGCCTTGGAAGCGCACTCTACCGGCTAGAACGGTTCGCGCCGCCGCCTGCAGCGCCCTCCGTCGCCAAGCTCTGCGCCGCCCTCAGGCGCCGTTCCAAGTAGTCTTGCAGGCCGTCGATCGCCACGCGTTCTTGGCCTTTCGTATCGCGGTCGCGCACGGTGACGTCCGCGTTGTCCAGGCTCTCATAGTCGACGGTCACGCAATACGGAGTGCCGATTTCGTCCTGGCGATAGTAGCGCTTTCCTACGTTGCCCGAATCGTCGAAGACCGTTCGCATCGCGGGGCGTAGCCCGCGCTCGATCCGCGCCGCCAATTCGACGATGTCCGGTTTGTTGCGCACGAGCGGAAACACCGCGACCTTGTACGGAGCCAGGCGCGGATGAAAGTGCAGCACCGTGCGATCGGACTCGCGTTCGTACGCGTCGATCATAAAGACGAGCAGCGCGCGGTCGACGCCTAAAGCCGGCTCGATGACGTCGGGAAGATAGCTTTCTTTGGTCGCCTCGTCGAAAAAGGAAAGGTCCTTGCCGCTGGCCTCGACGTGGTGGGCCAGATCGAAGGTGCCGCGGTGCGCGATGCCCTCGAGTTCTCCCCAGCCGAACGGGTAGTCGTACTCGATGTCAGTCGTCGCCCGGCTGTAATGGGCCAAGTCAGCGCCGCTGTATACGCGCTTGCGCAGCCGCTGCGCCTGAACGCCCAGCCCAAGCCACCAGGCGTAGCGATCGTTCACCCACTGCGCATAGCGCTCGAGTGAAGCCGCCTCGGGCCGGTTCGGAACGAAATATTCGAGTTCCATCACCTCGAACTCGCGCGACCGGAAGATGAAGTTGCCCGGCGTTATCTCGTTGCGAAACGCTTTGCCGATCTGGGCGATGCCGAACGGCGGCTTGCGCCGCGCGCTCTGGTAGACGAGGCGAAAATCGACGAACATGCCCTGGGCGGTCTCCGGCCGCAGATATATCTCGGCGGAGGCGCCCTCCATCGCGCCGCTTTGGGTCTTGAACATCATGTTGAAAGCGCGCGGCTGCGTCAGCGTCGGGTTGCCGCACGCCGGACAGTTCGGCCCTTGGACGTGATCCGCGCGGAAGCGCTTCTTGCATGTCTTGCAGTCGACCATCATGTCATGGAAGTTTTCGAGATGGCCGGACGCGCGCCACACGTCCGGGTGCATAAGGATTGATGAGTCGATGCCGACCACGTCGTCGCGCAGCTCGACGATATCGCGCCACCACGCTTGGCGCACGTTGCGCTTGAGCTCGACGCCGACCGGCCCGTAGTCCCACGCGCCGTTTACGCCGCCGTAAAGCTCGCTGGAAGGAAAGACGAAACCGCGGCGCTTGGCCAAAGCGACGATCTCATCCATGGTCGGCTTGGGCCGTGCGGCCATCTAGCTGTGCGCCCGCAGCGCGCGCCAAAGCTCCAGCGGCTTGGGCGGCTTGCCGTACATCAACACGCCGACGCGATAGAGCTTGGCGGCGACGAGCGTGAAGAGCCAGATGGCCAAAAGCGACGCGACGATCGAGACGCCGAGTTGCCAAGCCGGCACCGTCGTCGTGGCGATGCGCGCGAACATCAGCATCGGGCTGAACATCGGAACCATCGACATCCAGATCACCAGCGGCAGATCCGGGTTCATCAGGGCGTAGATGGCCAGCACGTAAGCTCCGATGATCGGCAGCATGAGAATAGATGAGTACTGCTGGACCTCTTCGGGCTTGGTCAGAAGCGAACCGATGCCCGCGAACAAGGTCGCATAAGTGAAAAAGCCGAGCAAGAAGAAGACGAGCAGGTAGATCAGCGTCGCCGGCGGCACTGCGACGATCCCTGGGACCGCCGCGCTTCCGGCTGCCGCCCCCGCCGGACCGCCGTGACGCGTCGCGGCTGCGAACACCAGCATGGCGCCGGCCGCAAGCGCGTTTATCAGCAGTTGCACCAAGGCGACTGCGCCGATACCGAAGATCTTTCCGGCCAGCAGCTGCGCTGGGCGCACGGCGCCGATCATGATCTCCATGATGCGGTTGGCCTTCTCTTCGATAACCCCGTGAGCCACGTACACGCCGTACATCAGCACCGCTATGTAGAGCATGATCAGCAGGAAGTAAACGAGCCCTTTAGCCAGCAGCTCCTCGGTCTCGTCCTTGTACCGTTCGTTGAGATTGATGACAGAAAACTCGAAGTCGAGCGCGCGCGCGGCAGCTGCACCCGTTGCACCTTGGGATCCGGCGAGCAAAACGGCTCGCAGCAGAGCCGACTTGAGCGACGACTCCTCTTCGAGCGCGCTTGCCTTTTTCGGATAATAGGCAAACGCCAGCGCCCCGTGCGGATCGCGGTATGCGACCAGCGCTGCATCGTACTTCGACGCGTTGAGCGCCGCTTTGAGCCCAGGCGGCAGCGCCGCTGTGTTGGGCCGCTCGGGGACAAACGTCAGCTCCTCGTCGTGCTGCGACAGCGCCTTGGCGACGGCGGCTTGCACCGCGCTGTCCGGTGCCGCGACCGCTATCTTGGTCACTGTGCTGTGGGCGACGGCTCCCAGCACCCGAGGGAAAAACGACAAGCCGATGATGAACGCGACGCTGAGAATAGTGCCCACGATGAACGATCGCTGCCGGATGCGCTCGACGAACTCGCGGGCGATGATGATCATCGTCGTCTTCACGCTGTGGCCGCTTCCGCTTTGACTGCATGCAGGTAGATGTCGTTGAGGGTGGGCTCGACCACTTGAAAGTAGTCGACCGGCCCCGCCGCGACGGCCGCGCGCAGGACATCGGCCGGCCGGACGTGCGGCGACACGGTCAGGTTGAGGTAGCCGTCCGGATCGGTGCGCGCCGTGTCGGCCGAGAACGCCGCCAAAAACTTCGTGTCGGCCACGCCTGACATCCGCAGAAAACGGTCAGGCCAGTTGCGCTTGATATCGCGCAGCTTTCCGGCCAGCACCGCGCGTGACCGGTCGATGATGCAGATGTCCTCGCACAGCTCTTCGACCTGCTCCATGCGGTGGCTGGACAACAGCACTGCGGTCCCACGCGCCACGAGGTCGCGGATCGACTGCTTGACGATCTCGACGTTGACCGGGTCGAAGCCCGAAAACGGCTCGTCGAGGACGAGCAACGGCGGCTCGTGCGCGACCGCCGCGATGAACTGCACTTTCTGCTGGTTGCCTTTGGACAGCTCGGCCGGCGTTTTGCGCAGCTGCTCGGTCAGGCCCAAGCCGGCGGCCAGCTCGTCGATACGCCGCCTAGCGACGTCGGCATCTACGCCGTGCAGCCGCGCCAAGAACAAAAGCTGATCGCCCGCGCGCATCTTGGGATACAACCCGCGCTCCTCGGGCAGGTATCCGAAAGAGCGCCGGCGCCGCGCGTCGATCGCACCGCCGTCCCAGCGAATCGTGCCCGAATCCGGGCTGAAGATGTCCAAAATCATGCGGATCGTCGTCGTCTTGCCCGCGCCGTTGGGCCCCAGTAGACCGAACACCGCCCCGCCCTTGGCCGCAAACGACAGGTTGGACACGGCCGTCAGGGCGCCGAATCGCTTGGTGACGCGCTCCACTTCGAGCACGCGGCTACTTCCCTGCGGCTGCGGGCGCAAGCACGCGGTCGACCCGCAGCTGTCCGCACGCCGCTGCAATGTCATCGCCCATCGTCTGCCGCACGGTCACCGGCACGCCGCGCTCGCGCAAGATCGATTGAAAGCGCCGCACCGCCGCCTCGCTCGAGCGCGCGTAGGCGGCGTCGGTAGAGTTGTAAGGTATCAAGTTGACGTGATGCAGCGGCCCGCCCAGCAGATCGGCCAACTGCCGGGCGTCGTCGGGGCTATCGTTGCAGCCCGCAAGCATCAAGTACTCGTAGAACACTTTGCGGCGGGTTGCGCTCACGTACTCCTTGACCGCCTCCATCAAAGATGCGATGGGCCAGCGCTTGTTGATCGGCATGAGTCTGGTGCGCAGCGCGTCGTCGGGCGCGTGCAGCGACAGCGCCAGGTTGACCTGCGTCTTCTCGGCTGTAAAGCGCTTGATGCCCGGCACGACGCCGGCCGTCGAGATCGTGATGTGGCGAGCGCCCAGCCCGAACCCGTGCGGATCGTTCAAGAGCGCGACCGCCGCCATGACGGCATCGTAGTTTAGGAACGGCTCGCCCATGCCCATGAAGACGATGTTCGTAAGCTTCTCGCCGCCGTTGCGCGCGCGGCGCGCCAGATCGACCGCTTGATCGAATATTTCCAAAGCGCTTAGGTTGCGGGTAAAACCGCTTTGGCCGGTGGCGCAAAAATCGCAGCGCAGGGCGCAGCCGGCTTGGGAAGAGATGCAAGCAGTCGTCCGGCCGTTGCGATGGCGCATCAGGACCGCCTCGACGTCTTGGCCGTCCGCCAGTCCGAACAGCACCTTGGTCGTCTGGCGGTCGCGCGAGGTCGCCGCGTGACGCGCCGTGACGCTCGTCAGTGCCAGAGTGGCTTTGAGTCGAGCACGTAACGCAGCGGGCAAGACGCTGACGGCATCCAGGTCGGGTACGAACTCTTTGGCGGCAGCCCGGTAGATCTGCGCCAGGCGGTAGCGCGGCAGATCGAAGTGGCGCAGCAGCGAGTCGGCCGAGTTAAACCCGGCCGTCGCTGCGCGGGCCGACCACCAAATCGATTCGGCGGCCGCCGAAACCATCACAGGCCCAGCTCCAGTTCGGGCGCACCCGGAACGGCGGGCCGGCCGGCCACCTCCCCCGACGCTTCGCGCGCCGCATGCTCGTCCAGCCGCCGCCGCAGAGCCTGCAGATCGGCCCAGACGAGCTTTTTGACAGCCGTCATGTTGCCGCCGGTCTGGCGCAGGATGTACGCCGGGTGAAAGGTGACGATCAAGTCGGCGCCGTTGGGTCCGCTAAACCACAGGCCGCGCTGCCGAGTGATGCCGAAGCTTTGACCCAAAAAAGATTTCGCCGCCGGCGCTCCCAGCGCCAAGATCACCTTCGGGCGCACTATGTCGAGCTCGGCGTCCAGATACTCCCGGCAATTGGCCAACTCCAGCGGGCTCGGCGCGCGGTTGAACGTGCGGCCGTTTTCGACCAAAGTCGCGCGGCTCTTGATCGTATTCGTGATGAAAGCTTCGTCGCGCCGCAAGCCGATCGCGCCCAGCATCTTCGTCAGCAGTTCGCCCGCGCGGCCGACGAACGGCTCGCCCTGCAGGTCTTCGTTCTCGCCCGGGCCTTCGCCGACGACGGCCAACGGCGCATGCAGATCGCCGACCCCGCAGACCGCCTGCGTGCGCGTGTAGCCGATCGGGCAGCGCCGGCAATCGGCGACACGCCGTCGTAATTCGCCGAGCGAGGCCTGGCGCGCTTGGACGTCGGCCGATTGAGCGATGGTCATGTCTTCGGACTCCGGCGAATCAGCCTCAGAGCTGCCCACAGCAGCGCCGCGTAGTGCACGTAGCGGCCAGCCAGCGCCGCGCACAGCGACCAATACCACAGGATGCCGTGGTGTTTGATCCAGTACAGCCGCCGACTGCGCTGCCGCCAGCCCAAAACGCCGGCGCTGCCCCACCTCTTCTTGGAGCCCCCTTGCTCTCCTCGATGGACGGCGACGCACTGCGGAAGATAGACGACGCGCTGGCCGAGCGCGCGCAGCCGATGCGCGAAGTCGACCTCTTCGTGATACAAAAAGAAACGCTCGTCGAAGCCGCCTAAGCGCCGGAACACATCGCTGCGGATGAACATCGCGGCGCCCACGACTAAGTCGACGTCTCGCTCGCTTGCGTAGTCCCAGTGGCGCAGCGCGTAACCGTTCGATTGTTTGCGGAACATCGGCAGTTCACCCCAGCCCGAACTGCGCAAAAAGGCCTGCCACCACGTGTCGATCTCGCCGCACGAGTCGGCGCGCCGGCCGTCTGACTCCAGCAGCTTGACGCCGACCATGGCGACGTCCGGATGCGCCCTGAAATACTCGACCGCATTTTTGAGCAGTCCCGCCTGCGCCAGCGCGTCGGGGTTGAAGAAGAACAACAGCGGCGCTTCGGCGCGCCGAGCGGCCACGTTGCAAGCCCGGGCAAACCCCAGGTTGGCGCCGTTTTCGATCACTTGAACTAGCGGAAAAGCGCCGACCGCGCGCTCGATGCTGCCATCGCTGGAACCGTTGTCGGAGACGATCACTTGGGCCGCGATTTCGCGCGCCGTCAACTCGGGCAACGCGGCGATCGAGCGCAGGCATGCCTCCAGCTCGTCGGCTGCGTTGAAGCTGACGATGACCACGCACACATCGGCCAAGGACGCAAAGCCTCCGTCAAAAAGAAACGAGCGCCACGTCAGGCGCTCGGGGGCGGCGTGCAAGCGAGAACGAGGCTTAGCCCTTCTCCGCTCCGACGGGGACCTTCTCTTGATCCAAGGCGTTCAACGCGTCTAGGATCATCGCCAGCGGGATCCCGTATCCTTCGCTGACCTGCTCTATGGTCTCGAACTCGGAAATTGCGCAGTGCGAGCACCCTCCGAGGTGAAAGTTGGCGAAGACCGCCCTAGCACCGGGGTCTAGGGCGAGTGCTTCGCCGACGGTAAGGTCCTGGTGAAAACGTGGACTGTCTGTACTGACGGCGACCACCCCCTTCTTCCGTCGTGCCGCGCCGTTTTCTATAGTCTGGCGAGCCGCGGATCGATACGCGGCATGTTTTCGCGCCGACCGCCCTGATCCCCTTGGCGACCGTAGAGGTGCCGTCCACAATGCGATCGACGCGGCGGCACTAGGCGGCGGCAGTCCGCCGCCGCTGCTGCAAATAGGCCCACATGAACGGATCGAGGCCGCCGTCGAGAACGTTCTGAGCGCCTGCGATCTTCACATCGGTCCGGTGGTCGTTGACCATCGTATACGGCTGCAGGGTGTAGGATCTGATCTGGCTGCCCCATTCGATCGCGCTCTTAAGCCCGGCTAGCGACGCAAGCTTAGCCGCCCTTTCTTCGCGCTCGCGCTGTGCGAGCTTGGCGGCAAGCATCTTCATCGCCCGGTTGCGGTTTGCGAGCTGCGAGCGCTCGGTCTGGCAGGCGACGATCAGGCCGGTGGCCTTGTGAATGATGCGGATCGCGCTCTCGGTCTTGTTGACGTACTGCCCTCCCGCGCCGCCGCTCTTGTAGGTCTCTGTTTCGATCTCGTCGGGCTTGATTTCGACTTCGGCGTCGTTATCTTCGAGTTCCGGAGTGACGTCGACCGACGCAAAAGATGTGTGGCGGCGCTTGGCGGCATCGAAAGGCGAGATGCGCACGAGCCGGTGGACGCCGCGCTCGCTTTCGAGGTAACCGTATGCGTTGCGACCCTCGACCAAAAAGGACACGCTTTTCAAACCCGCCTCTTCGCCTTCGAGCGTATCGACGATCTCGGTGCGGTGACCGTGGCGCTCCGCCCAGCGCAGATACATGCGCAGCAGCATGGCAGTCCAGTCGCACGCTTCGGTGCCCCCGGCCCCCGCATGGATGCTGACGATCGCGCCGTGGCGGTCGTACTCGCCGTCGAGCACGGCCGTCATCTCGGCCTCATCGACTTGAGTGCGCAATTGCGCCGCTGCGGCGGAAAGTTCGGCTTGCAGAGCCTCATCGGAATCGCCGAGCACGAGGTATTCTGAGATTTCGGCTGCCGCGGCGACCAGCTTCTCGAGCGGTTCGACGTCGCTCTTGAGGTCCGCCAGCGCTTTCATGTGCTGTTGGGCGGATCGCGGATCGTCCCAAAACCCCGGCTGGTGGGATTCTTTTTCGAGTTTGGCTATATCTCGGCGTTTGGCGGCGGCGTCAAAGACGCACCATCAGCGTTTGCAGCCGGTCGTTGAGCTTTTGCAAGTCCGTGCGCAGCTGTTCGTTCATTGACTCCACTCCTAATGGCCGGGTGGGCGAAATGGCGGCTGTTTAGGCGGCGCTTTAGGCGGCGGTCGCGCCGTGACACTTCTTGAACTTTTTGCCCGAGCCGCAGGGACAGGGTTCGTTGCGTCCCACCTTGCCGTTGGTGCGGCGCGCCGGTTCCAAGGCGGCTGTATCGTCCCTATTGCTGTGCAGCTGTTCGAACCGCCGGGCGGCGGTCGGGTCCGGCGGAAGGGCCGGCGCCGTCTCGAACGGCGCGTCCGGCGCGGGCAGCTCCGCATCGGACGGCGGCCCCTGGACCACGATATGGAAATCGTCGCCCGCGAACATCGCGGCTAGGAACTCTTCCTGGATGGCCACCTTGAGATCTTCGAATAGCTCGTAGGCCTCTTTTTCGTATTCGACGCGCGGGTCTTTTTGACCCCAGCCGCGCAAGCCGATGCCCTGCTTGAGGCTGTCCATCGTGTAGAGGTGGTCGATCCAAAGGCGGTCGACGATCTGCAGCATCGTGCCCCGTTCGAGCATCCGCAGACCCTCGTGTAAGCCCGCCGCGTCGAGCTGCGGATAGCGGGCGACCATGCGTTCTTCTTTTTCGGTGTACATCTGATCGGCTTCGCGCGCGAGCAGATCGATCATCTCATCCTTGGCCAGCGGCTCGAGCTGCGAGACATCGACCCGGTGCGAGATGCCGCGCAGCGCCGTCTCCATGTCGTCGAGCACTTGGCGCCGGTCCCACTCGTGCGGATGCACGTTCTCGGGGCAGTTGCTGTCGACGGCTTGGCGCGCTTTCCACTTGACGATCTCCGTGATCGACGGCCGAAGGTCGTGGCCTTCGAGCACGCGCCGCCGCTCGCTGTACACGACCGTGCGCTGTTTGTTCATCACGTCATCGTACTCGAGGACGTGCTTGCGCGCTTCGTAGTTATGCGCTTCGACTTTCTTCTGCGCACGCTCGATGCTCGCGGTCAGGATGCCGGCTTCGATCGGCGTGTCGTCGTCGATCTTGAACCGCTCCATGATGCCTAGGATGCGCTCGCCGCCGAAGATGCGCATCAGCTCGTCGTCGAGACCGACATAAAAACGCGACGAGCCGGGGTCGCCCTGGCGCCCGGAACGGCCGCGCAGCTGATTGTCGATGCGGCGCGATTCGTGGCGCTCGGTGCCGATGATGTGCAGGCCGCCGGCCTGCGTGACGCCTTCGCCCAGCTTGATGTCGACGCCGCGGCCGGCCATGTTCGTCGCGATCGTCACCTTTGCGGCTAGGCCCGCGTCCTTGATGATCTGCGCTTCCTTCTCGTGCTGCTTGGCGTTTAAAACTTGATGATCGATGCCGCGCTTGGACAAGATCGCCGAAAGCCGCTCTGACTTTTCGATCGACCTGGTGCCGACCAGCACCGGCTGGCCCTTTTGATGCAGCTCCAAGATCTCGTTGATGACGGCACGGAACTTGCCGTCTTCATTTTTGTATACCACGTCATCGTAGTCTTTGCGCCGGACGGCGACGTTAGTGGGGACGGCGATCACGTCAAGGCTGTAAATCTCCCGGAACTCGCGCTCTTCGGTCTTGGCCGTGCCCGTCATGCCGGCGAGCTTCTTGTAAAGCCGGAAGTAGTTCTGGAAAGTGATCGTCGCAAGCGTCTGATCTTCGCTTTTGACTTTGATGCCTTCTTTGGCCTCGATCGCCTGGTGAATGCCGTCCGAGTACCGCCGCCCGTACATCAGGCGCCCGGTGAACTCGTCGACGATCACGATTTCGCCGTCCTTGACGACGTACTGCTCGTCCAGGCGGAACAGCTCTTTGGCTTTGAGCGCGGCCTGAAGCTGGTGCGCCAATTCCAAGTTGACCGGATCGTAGAGGTTCTGGGTGTTCAGCAGCCGTTCGACCTTGGCGACGCCTTTTTCCGTTATAGGCACCGCGTGCATCTTCTCGTCGACGGTGTAGTCCTCGTCCTTGACGAGCTGCGGCATTATGCTGCGCGCGAACTTCTCGTACAGATGGGAGACGTCTTCATAGCGCGGGCCCAGGACCGCTTCCGGCCGGCCGCTGATGATGAGCGGCGTGCGCGCTTCGTCGACCAAAATTGAATCGACTTCATCGACGATCGCGTAGTTGAGTTCGCGCTGCACGCAGTAGTCGATGCGCGGCGCCATGTTGTCGCGCAGATAGTCGAACCCGACCTCGTTGTTGGTCACGTACGTGACGTCGCTTGCATACGCCGCGTGCCGGTCCGCAGGCGCGAGAAAGTGCTGGATGATGCCGACCGAGAGCCCCAACGCGTTGTAAAGCGGCGCCATCCACTCGGCGTCGCGTTTGGCCAGATAGTCGTTGACGGTGACCAGGTGCACGCCTTTGCCTTCGAGCGCGTTCAAGTAGACCGGCAGCGTAGCCACCAGGGTCTTTCCCTCGCCGGTGCGCATCTCGGCGACCTTGCCTTCGTGCAAGACCATGCCGCCGATGAGCTGCACGTCGAACGGCCGCATGCCGAGCACGCGCTTGGCGATTTCACGGCAGACGGCGAATGCTTCTGGCAGCAGTTCGTCCAAAGGCGCGCCGCGCGCAAGCCGCTCGCGGAACTGCGGGGTTTTGGCGGCGAGCTGTTCGTCGCTTTGCCCCTGCATCTCGGCTTCGAGCGCGTTGATGCGCGTGGCGGTGCGCCTCAGGCGCGCCACTTCACGGTCGTTGCCATCGACCAGCGACTTGATCGAGGTCAGTAACGACAAATCGACGAGACCCTAGCCGAGCGCGTTGGTTGACGGTGCATCTTTAGCGTGATGATGCCGGCCGATGAGCTTCGTCTTGTATTTGACGATCTGCTGTTCGAGCCGGTCGCGCACCAGATCGATGGCGGCATACATATTCGCCGACCGCTCCTCGGCCTTCAATAGGTGGTTGGGAAGATTGACGGTGACGTCGACGATTTGGTCATCTTTCTCAGTGCGCATGGTCACGTGCGCATCGATGATGTGTTCGAAATAGTGGACCAAATGACCGATTTTCTCTTGAACATACTGGTTAAGGGCCGCGCTGACGTGGAGGTTCTTGCCTCTGATATAAATCTGCATGGAGTAGCCGCCTCGAGAAGCGCCGTTCGAAACGGAGTGCACGGCATTGGCGTGTTCCCGCAGCCGAACGTGCGGTCCTGCCCAGTAGATGGCGGCCGCGATGAGTGCCAAAACGATGATGAGTATCACGATGCGCGCGATGATGTACGGCCGCTGCGGCCGCGTCTTGATGATCTGCCTGCTCATGCCCGTCGGCTTCTACGGGCGCCGCAGTCGAATCCCGTTGCTCAGCGGATGGTCACGCGAAGCGGATCGTTGATCGCCTCTAGCGGCAGCCGGCGCTGCAACGCCGACAGCGTGGTGAAGGTGAAGCCGGCGCGCCGGTAAGCGCCCACGATGCCCGGCAGCGCCTCGATCGTCGCATCCTTTCCGTTGTGCAGTAAGATGACGGCGGGAGATCGCGCGTGGCCGATAACCCGCGCTCGGATCTCCTCTGGCGACAGTGTGCGCCAATCGCCGGGATCGACGTCCCACAACGTCACGATCTCCCCGGCCGCCCGCGCCGCCTGCAGGGTCGACGCGTTGTAGTTGCCGTGCGGCGGCCGGAAATAGACGCATTGCCGGCCGGTGGCTTCCCGGATTGCGGCCGCTCCGTCGGCTATTTCCTCGAGTTGCGCTGCGAAAACGAGCGTCGACATCTGCGG
>JALYUR010000095.1 GCA_030853635.1 Vulcanimicrobiota bacterium
GTCAAAGGCCTGACGGCCGAAGCACTGGAGCAAGCCGAGGTTGAAACCGGGGGCGCCATCCCTTGGGATCGCGCCTTCGCCCTGGCTCATGGGGACTCGGGGTTCGACCCGGCCAATCCAACATGGCTGCCGAAGTGGAACTTTCTCTGTCAGATGAAACACGCCCGCGCAGCATTGCTGTTCAGCGTCTTCGACCCTGGGTCCAAGATCCTGCGTGTCCGTGCCCCCGGCGGCAGCGAAATAGCGGCGAACCCGATGACGCCGGAGGGGCGGGCGCGCATCGCCTCATTCCTCGCCGACTACATGGGTGAAGAAGCCCGTGGCCAGCCGGTCTTTCACCACATCCCCGGGCACGTGTTCGGCGACCAGCGGACCAACGTGATCAGCCTGAACAACTTGGCGAGTTTGCGGGATTATGAAGCCAAGGCCGGCGCCCGCCGGCATCGCCGCCGCTTCCGCGCCAATATATGGTTCAGCGGAGCCCCCGCTTGGGCGGAACGTGATTGGGTAGGGCGGGAATTGCAAATCGGTGGTGCAGTGCTGCGGGTAATCAAGGGAACGACGCGTTGCCCGGCGACCGAAGTGAACCCCGAGACCGGCGAGCGCGACGCCAACCCGGTCGCGGAACTTCGCTCGTTTTACGGACATGTCGAACTCGGCGTTCACGCGGAAGTGGTAAACGCCGGTCGGTTCGCACTCGGCGACGCAATGGAATTAATGGACATCTAAAATGTTGGCTCTTATAGCGCTTCTTGTTGATGCTGGTTAACAAGGGGCATTTGACAAGGGTACCGCCATGGGATTGTCGGCGTTTGAGACTTGGCTTGGTGAGATCGCGGGCCTGACCGAACCACAACGGCGACGGGCGTGGCAGGTGTTGGCGTTATCCGAGGCCGTGGACGCCGGCGGTGTTGCGACACCTGGCACGTTGGCCCAGAGCCCTTCACGTGTTGACCTGGCGACTGCCGAGGCTCAGCCCGCCCGTCCTGCATTGCAGGCGCCACCAGTGCCTCAGGCCGACCCGGCAAGTGTCGCGACGCTTGGCCAACGCCGGATAGACAGCGTTGGGTGTCCGCACTGCGGCAACCGCGATATCGTACGTTGGGGCCAGGCGAGCGCTCTGCCGCGCTACCGCTGCAAAGCCTGCTCGCGCACATTTAACGCTTTGACGAAGACGCCGTTGGCACATCTGCGTATGAAGGAGAAATGGGCCGAGCAGACCGCGGCCATGATCGACGGTGTCAGCACCGCCAAAGCGGCACGGCAATGCGGTGTGCATTACACCACGGCGTTTCGCTGGAGACACCGGTTTCTGGCTGCTCTGGCCGGCGATAAACCCAAGGCTTTGACGGGCATTGTCGAAGGCGACGAGACCTTCATTCTGGAATCGTTCAAAGGCAAGCGGTCGGGCCTGCCGCGAAAATCCCGCAAGCGGGGTGGCAAATCAGCCAAGCGCGGCCTGTCCGCCGAACAGATCCCGGTAATCGTTGCACGCGACCGCCAGGGAGCGACCACGGACGCGGTGCTACCGAAACTGAACCGCGTGTCCATCGCCGCGGCGTTGGATGGCGTGGTCACGCCGGCCAATGAATTCTGTTGCGATGGCGGCACGGCGATCGTTGCTTTCGCCCGCAAGGCGGGGATAGCGGCTCACATTCTGCCGATGCCGGGCAAGCCAAACCCAACGGCGCCGGACTTTCATCTCAACAATGTCAATGCCTATCATGGCCGGCTGAAGGAATGGCTGCGTCGCTTCCATGGAGTCGCCACGAAAAACCTCCCCAACTATCTCGGCTGGCGTCGGACCCTCGAAGCACTGGGACAAAACGCCACATCTGCCGCAATGATCCTCGGAGCTATCGGATTGGGACCTTATCAACAAAAAACGCTATAAGAGCCAAATTCTACGAGTATTCGTTCGATCGCATGATCGACACGCTTTGAACGTTCCGCTTAGCGTGATCATGCCCTAACTCTTATTTGATCGCATAATTTCACACGCTTTGAACGTTCCGCGCAGCGTGATCATGCTCTATGGCGCCGACCTTGGCCTCGATCCGGTCCCAGATTGCCTTTTCGATGTGCACGCCGTCGAATCGCGCGATTTCCTGCAACCCTGTTGGCGAAGTAACGTTAATCTCGGTCAAGTAATCACCGATCACGTCGATCC
>JALYUR010000111.1 GCA_030853635.1 Vulcanimicrobiota bacterium
GCTCCCACCACCGCCGGCGCGCCGCCCCCGCGCCGTTTGCAGCCTGTTCCCAGCGGTCAGAAAACCGCCGTGCCCCGGCCGCCCGCGCACCACAAAGTCGTTCCGGCGGCATCGGCCGATCCGAGCGCGCCGATTCCCTCTTTGCGTCAGGTAATCCCCAACGGCCCGGTCGCCAGGCCCGCGCGTCAGCCGATTGTGCTGCGGCCCGGTCAAGCGCCGCTGGGCGGTGGTCCGCTAAGCGCGCCGGGTAAGCCGGTACCCGGACGCCTACCGATTCCCGGCCGCACTCCATCGGGCCGGCCGCTGCCGGGCGCCGCGGGCGGACCGGCGCCGAGTTCCGGCCCGGCTCCGGGCATGCGCAAGAAGTCCAAAGAAGAGATGGAGCGCGCGCGCAAGGAGCGCGAGCGCGAGAACCTGCTCAAAAAAACGCTGCGTCATGCCGCGCCTTCGGCACCTGGCGCCGTTACCGAACCTGCCGTCCTAAAGGACTTGGAGATTCCCGACCTCATCACCGTTCAGCAGCTTGCGGCTCAGATGGATATTCCGGCCGGCCAGATCATCGGCCAGCTGATCCGCATGGGAACGATGGCGACGATCAATCAGCACATCGCCCCGGACGTCGCCTCGCAAGTCGCACGCCGCTTCGGTTACAATGCGATCGTCAAGGAAGCCGGCGAAGAAACCGTGGAGGTCGTAGCCGATGCGGACCCGCCTGGTTCGCTCAGCGCTCGGCCGCCGGTGGTTACCGTACTGGGCCACGTCGATCACGGCAAGACGTCGCTGCTCGACGCTGTCCGCTCGACTAAAGTCGCCGCCGGAGAAGCCGGCGGAATCACGCAGCGCATCGGCGCCTACACGGTGGAGTACGGCGAGCGCAAAGTGACGTTCGTCGATACGCCTGGCCACGAAGCGTTTACCGAGATGCGCGCACGCGGCGCCAAGGTTACCGACGTCGCTATCTTGGTCGTCGCCGCTGACGACGGCGTCATGCCGCAGACCATCGAGGCCATGAACCACGCGAAGGCGGCCGGCGTGCCGATCGTCGTGGCAGTCAACAAAGTCGACCGGCCCAACGCCAACGTCGATCGGGTCAAACAGCAGCTTTCCGATCTGGGTCTCACGCCCGAAGAGTGGGGCGGCCAGACGCAGTTCATCGCGGTGTCCGCCAAGCAGAAGACCGGCATCGACGAGCTTTTGGAGATGGTGTTGCTAAACGCCGACCTGTTGGACCTCAAAGCCAACAAGAACCGGCGCGCCCAAGGTGTGATCATCGAAGCACAACTCGACCGCACCCGCGGGCCGGTGGCGACAGTGCTGGTCAAGAACGGGACCTTGCGCGCCGGCGACATCGTGGTCGCAGGCTCGACGTGGGGACGCGTACGCGCGCTGTTCGATGACAAACTGGCGCCCATCAAACGGGCCGGACCGGCCATCCCGGCCGAGATCATGGGCCTGTCCGGGGTGCCGGCCGCGGGCGACATCTTGGAAGTCGTGTCTGACGAACGCGACGCGCGCGAGTTGGCCGCAAAGCGCAGCGAGCGCAAGCGCCAGCAGCGGATGGCGAGCGCGCGGCGTCCGGTCACGTTGGACGGGTTCCTAGCGCAGGCCAAGGAGGGCGGGGTTCGCGACCTCAACCTCATCATCAAGGCCGACGCGCAGGGTTCGGTCGAGGCTTTGCGCTCGCAGCTCGACGGTCTGGTGGCCGAGGACGTGCGCACGCGCGTCATCCATACGGGCGTCGGCGGCATCAACGAGTCGGACGTCATGCTGGCGAGCGCCTCGAGCGCTATCATCATCGGCTTCAACATCCGCCCCGATGCGACCATCGCGCGCAAGGCTGAGCAAGAGGGCGTCGACGTCCGCCTCTACGACATCATCTACAACGTGATCGATGAGGTCAGGGCCGCGATGACCGGGATGCTCAAGCCCCAGACGCGCGAAGTCGCGGTCGGCGAGGCTGAAGTGCGTAAGATCTTCAAGGTCAGCAAGGTCGGAACGATCGCCGGCAGCTACGTCCGCAGCGGGCGCGTCACGCGCGATGCCGGCGTGCGGGTGATGCGCGACAACGTCGTCGTCTACGAAGGGCGCCTGTCTTCGCTCAAGCGTTTCAAGGACGATGTACGCGAAGCGGCGGAGGGCTACGAGTGCGGCATCGGCGTAGAGCACTTCAACGATGTCAAAGAGGGAGACGTTCTGGCCTTTTACACGACCGAAGAAGTGGCGCCGATTCCGGTCGGCGCCTCGGCTAGAGCCTAAGGCGGCCGCCCGACCGCTAGACATCGAACGTACGTGTGGGGATATGCTGTGGCGGACCGCCTCGGAGCTAAGAGCCAGCGGCTGGCGCGCGTCGAGCACGAGATCGTCCGGGAGCTGAGCGAGCTGATCCACGAGACCCTAAAAGACCCCCGCATCGGCTTCGTCACGCTCCTGGCTTGCGAGATAAGCCGCGATCTGCGCACCGCCCGCGTGCACGCAAGCCCGCTCGGCGACGCGCGAACCTCCGCCGCGACGATGCGCGGTCTGCAATCGGCTGCCGGCTACCTGAGCGTGGAGCTGGCGCAGCGCATGCGGATGCGCCGCACTCCGGCCCTAACCTTCGTGCGCGACGATTCGATCGCTCGCGGCGTGCGCGTGACGTCTATGATCGACGAGGTGACGAAACGAGATGGCGACCAAGGAAAAGATCGCAGCTAACGGACGTCTAGGCGCCGGCTCGGATGCCGATGCGGTTTTGCAGTGCATGCGCCGCGCACGCCAGTTCGTCATGTGTGCGCATGAAAAGCCGGATGCAGACGTGCTAGGCAGCGGCTTCGCGCTCGGTTTGGCGCTCAAGTCGCTGAATAAGGACGTCGTCTACTTTCTCGACGACGAGGTCCCGCGCAACTTGCAATTTCTGCCCGAGGCACACCTCACGCAGCGCGACTTCCAAGGCGTGCGTGACGATGCGATATTCGTGTTTATCGACATGAGCGATAAGGTCCGCGCCGGCGATGCGTTGGCCTGGGTGCCGCCCGAACGGATAATCAACATCGATCACCATCTCGGCAACAAGCGGTTCGGCCGCTTGAACTACGTCGTGGAAGGCGAAGCCGCAGCCGGCGCGCTGGTGCTGGATCTGATCGTCGGGCTGCAGGTCACCGTGGCTCCCCCGATAGCGACGTGTCTGTTGTCCACGCTCATCGCCGACACCGGGTGCTTCATGTACTCCAACGCCACGCCGCATACGATCAGGTTAGCCGCTGCGTTGATGGAAGCCGGAGGCGACAAAGAGCTGATCACTGAGCAGCTGTACCAGACGCGCAGCTTCGAAGGCCAGAAGGTCTTGGGCCGTACCCTGGACACGGCTACGCTGACCGCCGACCGCATCTGTTACTCCGTGGTCACTCAAGCCATGCTGGGTGAATTCGGCGCAAGCCATGAAGACTTGGAAGACGTCGTCGGCGCCTTGCGCGCGGTCGAGCGCTGCGACGTCGCGGCGCTGCTAAAAGAGACCGAAGCAGGAGACTACCGGCTGAGCATGCGATCGCGCGGGCGCGTCAACGTCATGGAAATCGCCAAAGCGCTCGGCGGCGGCGGCCACTTCCGGGCTGCGGGCGCTTCGGTCAGCGGCCCGCTGGATGCCGCACTCGCGCGGGTGCTCGACGCGATCCGTGCGGAGATGCGCCTGCGCCCGAGCGCCTAGCATTTCAGGCCTGCCCTTCGGTTTCATAAACGCGTTCAAGCCGCCGGGATTGACGTCCGCGGCTTTCGGCAATTGGGTCAAGCACCGCATCGGCGCTGCGGCCGTCGGCCACTGGGGAACCCTGGATCCGGGGGCGAGCGGCGTGCTTGGATTAGCCGTGGGCCAGGCCACCCGATTGCTGCCGCTCATCAGCGATGCGCGCAAGCGCTACGTCTTCGAACTCATAGTAGGGAAGATCACAGACACTGGGGATAGCGCCGGCCGGATCGTCACCACCGCGACGGTGCCGCCGCAATGGGCGCAGGGTCTGTCGGGCTTGCTGCCCGGTATGCTCGGACCGCTCGAGCAGATACCGCCGATGTATTCGGCCGTAAAGGTCGCCGGCCGCCGGCTCCACATGAGCGCGCGCGAGGGCAAGACGGTCGATCGGGCGCCGCGGCGTACCTTCGTGCACGAACTGCGAGTTCTTGGGGTTTACGCGAGCAGCGCGCGCCTGGTCGTCGAATGCGATGCCGGCACCTACGTGCGTACGCTATGCGAGGAGATCGGCCGCCGGCTCGGCGTGCCTGCGCACATGGGAGCGCTGCTGCGCACGGCCGCGGGGCCGTTTGAGCTCGCGAGCGCCAAGCTGCCGGCCGAGATCGCCGCCGACCCCGCCTCGTGTCTCATCGACCCGCTTAGCGTGCTTGGTCAGGTGCGCGTCGTTTTGCAGTCGGCCGATTGCCGGCGATTCATGCATGGAAACCAAGTGCGCCTCTTTGACGTTGCGCCTGACGACGAGGAGGTCGTGGTAGTTCACGCTGAGGCGCCCATCGGCACCGGACGGCTCATCAGTCGCGGCGGCGAGCTATGGCTTTTACCTTCGCGCGTCTTGGCGCGCGGCTCACAAGGCGGGGTGCGCGAAGGCGCGAACGGTTAGGCCCGCATGCACATCGTGCGCAGTCTCGCCGATTACTCCTCGGACGAGCAGCTTCTGCTGACGATCGGCGTCTTCGACGGCGTCCACATCGGACATCGAGCAGTTCTCGCTCGGCTTACATCGCAGCGCAAAGCGGGATTGATCGCCGGCGCGCTGACTTTCGAAGGCCATCCGCAAGAGTTCTTGGAGCCAGGCGCCGCGCCCAAGTACATAACGACCGTCGATGAAAAAGTGAATTTGCTCGACGCCTGCGGCCTCGACGTGCTCTTCTTGCTGCCGTTCGACGAGCGCATCCAGTCGCTTTCGGCCGAGAAGTTCCTGCGCGACGTTCTGCTGACCAGACTGCGTACTCGCATGCTGGTGGTCGGCGACCGCTGGCGGTTCGGTCGCGGCCGCGCCGGTGACGGCGCGCTCGCCCAACGCATTCTCAACGCCGCTGGCTGTGGCTTTGAGGCGGCACCGCTGCTCGAGCGAGACGGTGAGAAGGTATCGAGCTCGCGCATCCGCGCGTTGATCGGCCGGCACGCATTCAGTGAGGCGGAGGCGCTGCTAGGCTCCGCCTATAGGCTCAGCGGTCTCGTCAAACCCGGAGAAGGGCGGGGTCACCGCCTTGGCTATCCCACCGCGAACCTGGAGGTGCCGCACCGCAAGTTGCTTCCCGGATCCGGAGTCTACGCAGCCGTCGCTCGGCACGACGGCCGAGATTGGGCAGCCGCCGTCAGCGTCGGAGACAAGCCGACCTTCGGCGGCACGCAGATGCTGATCGAAGCGCACCTGTTGGGCTTTGCAGCCAGCATCTACGGCGAGCAGCTAAGCTTGCGGGATTGGCGGTTCTTGCGGCAGCAACAGCGCTACGACAGCGCGGCGGACCTGCGCGCGCAGATCGAACGCGATGTCGCGCAGACGCGAGCACTCCTATCGGACCTGGGTTAGAAAAGGCAACGGCGCTCTTGGCGAGCGCCGTTGCTTCAGCTGGGATCCGCGCGTCAGATTCTGTGGACGAATCTCGAGAACGTGCCGCTTTGGTTGGATTGAACTTGCGGCGAGTCTTGGGCCAGCAGGACGCCGATACTGTTGGGCGTCGCGCTCAGGTCGTAGATGATGAACGAGTAGGAAGTCCCCGTGTTGAGCGTTGTGGTCGTCGTTGCGAAGAATAGATCGGCGCTGGTGCCCGTGGGCGCTACGCCGGTCGGCACGATGTCGAGCGTGTAAGTGCCGGCCGGGTACGGCGTCGCCGATACCGGCTGCGGCGGTAGGTATGAGTTTCCAGGCGCGCCAGGATAAGATCCGGAATCGTTGTTGAGCGCGAGCCCGGCGATGGTCGGTATGCTAAGCGCCGGGTTAACGGTTGACTTGACGTATACGTCGACAGCCGTGGTCAGGTTCGGCGCGGCGTTGTCGACCTTGAAGCGCACGGAATTGGTAGCCGCAGCCGGATTGGTGTCCTGGAAGATGAACGTCTGATAGTTGGCCGCGCCCGGCTCGCCCTCCGCGACCACGGTATAGTTGGTCGCCGAAGCGATGCTGTGGATGAACGGATTGTTGTTTATCGTGATTCCCGGCAAGCTGAACTGCTGATTGCCGGCTCCGACGGCAGCATAGGGTCCGATCGGCGTGCTGGCGGTTACGTTGCTGTTGATAGTCGTGCTCGATGCCTGCAGACCGAGCGGCGTGGTCGTCAGCGGCGACGCGTCGACGAGCCGGACGTATCCCTTGGCGCCGGTCGAACCGCTGATGATGTTGTTGGTGCCGCTGCATCCTACGCTCAGCAGCGACAAAGCTAGCCCGGCCGCCAGCGCGGTCTTCGTGAAAAACTTGTTCACTTTTGATGACTCCTAAAATGCCGCCCGGCCGCCTTAAGCGGACGGAAGCGGTCTTGGGTGACTTCATTGTAACGCTATATGGATATCGCGCGTTGCGGGAAGTATAATGCGCCGCACAGCCGGGTTGTGATGCGGCTCACAGGCTTATTCGTCGCCCAGCATCGTGCGGTGCGCTTGATCGAGCGCCTCGAGGACGGCTTTGGGATCGGCCGCCTCGGCCATCGCCTGTGCCTCCGGATCGTTGCGGTCGCGCAGGCTGGGATCGTCTTTGCGCTGGCGCTCCAAGAGCTCGATAGTCTTGGCCACTTTCTGTTCGGTGAGTACCCCGATCTGCAGTGCCAGCCGCGAACGCTGGTCGGCGATCTCGCCGAGCCGGGTCTCGGTGGTCAAGATGAGAATCGTCATGAGCAGTGCGCTCAGGGACACCAGGCCGGCAAGCGCGGGAAACGGTGGCGGATCGAATGCAGGGCGACCGGCGGCTCGTAAGACCACGTTGCAGGCGATCCATAGGCTGACGAACGCCAAGACGCAGAAGAAGAACGCCGGCTTTCCCAGGCGCTTAGTCAGCCACTCGATGTTGCGCTGGTGCGGGGTCGTGTTCAAGTGAGCGCGGGCGCGAAGCTCCGCAATCGAGTCGACGCTATCTTGAATGTGACCGGGAATATCTAGCTCCGACGCCATAAGCGCCCTATTCTAGTTCACATGACTTACGCCCGCTCGCAGCCGGTCGACCAACTCAGGCAGAACCGACTTTGAACAGTAATCGTCGCGGAGGAACGACTGAGGGCGTTGGGAAAGCGCCCTTTCCACACGGCGCGCAAGTCGAGGCCGTTCTTTTTTCGGTCAGACCATTTTGGAAGAGTGCTTTATTTGAACAAAGTCGCGCTGTATTCATGCGCTGTGGTTCTAAGCGTCTGTGTGCTCGGTCAGGCTGCGCACGCCGCTACAGGCGTCCTCAGCAGCCAACGCATTCCGATCTTCACCGTCTTGCCGGCACGCGGCGTCGACCGGCAGGCTCTCCAACTCCAGGCCGCGAGTTCGTCGACCGTGCCGTTCTTCAGCTCGTCGGTAAAATCGCCGCTGGACAAAAAGACGTATTCGTTCGAGATGGTCGGAACCAACCCGATGACCAACAAGCTCAGCACGACGGTAAAGTACGTGCCGCTCTTGGTGCGTCTTCACTTTCGCGACGGCACTATTCTCGATCCACCAAGCCGGGTAGCAACGACACCGTTTCGGTGTCTCAGCGGTTCTTCGGCTCGCCGCTGTTCGTAGCGATGCCGCAAGTATCCAACGGGGTCGCAGTCGGTACTACGCAGATCACCGACGCTTTCCAGCGCGCGAACTTTTGGACCTACGTCCACGGCAGCAAACACCACGTGCTGCTCGCGCGCCGTCAAGATCCGTTTGCTCGACATCGCTGCTCCGAACGGTTCGTCCACCAGTCCCGGCGCTTGTGCCGGCCGCGGCCATAACCAAGGGCAAGTCGATATCAATGCTTGGGACGCGGTCATGCAGCAGCTCAATAACGAATACGCGACGCCGAACCAACTGCCGATCGTCGCGGCCTACAACTTGGTGGAGACGCAGGGTGGCGGCTGCTGCATCATCGGGTACCACAGCGCTTATGCGCGCACGGGGGGAACGCAGACCTATGCGGTCGGCGCCGATACGGATCCCGGCGAATTTTCGGCTTCCGGCATTAGAGACATCCACGCTTGGAGTCACGAGATCGGTGAATGGATGGACGATCCGTTTGTCGATAACGCAACCGCGGCCTGGGGGCACACGGGTCAGGTCTCCGGCTGCCAGAACAACCTCGAGGTCGGCGACCCGCTCACCGGCATCCCGTACACCGTAACGCTCAACGGTTTTACGTATCATCCCCAAGAACTGGGGTTCAATTCTTGGTTCTTACCGGACGCCCGCCACCGGCACCGGCGCGGAGTTTTCATACAAAGGCACTTTCGAGACGGCCCAAGGAGCCTGCAACGGCTGATGGGCGATTTGCTTGCGTCAGGAAGGGACTAAAGCTGTCATGGCAATCGATCGGATGGCAAGCGCCACTTGGAGCGGCGAATTGCGGGGCGGGCGCGGGCGGATCAGCACGGGGAGCAAGGTGCTAAGCGACGCGCCCTACAGTTTCGGCACCCGATTCGAGAGCGCGCCCGGCACCAATCCAGAGGAGCTGATAGCTGCCGCTCACGCCGCCTGCTTCAGCATGGCATTTGCCAACGTCATCGCCGGCAAAGGGCTTAAGCCGCGCGAGATAGAGACGCGCGCGACGTGTTCGTTGGAAGCTCAGGGCGGCGGCTTTAAGATCACTTGCATGCGCCTTGAGACGCGCGGTGAAGTTCCCGGCATCGACGCAGCGCGCTTCAAGGAGCTCGCCAAAGAGGCCGAGGCGGCATGTCCGATATCAAACGCCTTACGCGCCGGCTTGCAGATAGAACTTATCGCGACGCTCGACGATTACTCGCGCTGAAGCAGTCAGCCGACTCGTGCCAGACATCGAGCTGCGTCGGCTATTGGATGGGCCGATTATCCTCGGTAAGGTCTGAGGCGAACCAAATCGGCTCGACGAGGCGTCCAAGCTTATCCTGAGCTATTACCTTCACCGAACCGTCCGGCAGCATCGTCAACCCGAACTTCACCTTGTTGTTCGAGTCGACGAAAAACAGATCGGGGTTTTGCCCGTTTTGCGACGTCAGATAAAGGAGGATGCGCCGGCCCCCGCTATGGTCCATGAACTCTATGCCGGGGACGTTATCCCTTAGGATAAGGCACAGCCGGACCCGGCCTTGGTCGTCCATCAGGCGGAAATGCGGTTTGCCTTCCTGCAAGCCGATGACGGCGCGCGGTTTCCCGTTAGTATCGAGCAGCCGCATTACCGGAGCATCGTCTTGATCGCAACCGATCTGAGCGGCGGTGCGGTCCTTGCTATCGGTGATTTCCAGGCGGCGAGTGCGTATGCTGCCTAGGCTCAGCTGCTGCATAGAAACTTATTCTCCGTCGCTTCGACTGGCCGATGTGATTGGCAGGGCTTTGCGCCCAGCACTTACTACTACCTGCTACCAATAAGTGGAGGGGATGGCCTTAAGCTGCGGCGCAAAAATGCGCGCGGCTTAGTGGGAGAACTAAACGCACATGCTGAGGCGGCGGAGCGGAGGAACAACGAGGGGCGCAATTGCACATTGCGGGGGATGGATTTGAACCATCGACCTTCGGGTTATGAGCCCGACGAGCTACCGGACTGCTCCACCCCGCGACCGTAGGTACGGCGGTTTGCCGTAGCGTACCTGCCCTAAATCGTGCCATCGTCCGGCCGCTTGAACAGCTTCGCAAAGGCATGACGGAGGCTTTGGACGCTTGGCTGCGGGAGCTTCCCAAAGCCGAGCTGCACGTTCATCTGGAAGGCACCGTGACGGCAGCGGCGCTCGCGCGCATCGCAGCTCGAAACGGCATGGACCTCGGGTCGCGCGATCCGTTTGACTGCCGCGATTTTGCATCGTTTCTAGAAGCGTTCGTGCGCGCCGTGCGTTGCCTGCGGCGGCCCCAGGACCTCGCCGAGATAGCGACTGACTATCTAGGCCGCGCCGCCGGCCAAGGCATTCGGCATGTCGAGTTCATGTTCTCACCGGCCAGCTTGCGCCTTTTCGCTCCTGAGCTCGACTTGGAAGCTACGATCCGTGAGATATACGCGGCGTGTTGTCAAGCGCAGTCTGCAGTGGGCGTCTCCGCGCTGCTGCTGCTGGACCTCGTGCGCAACTTGGGCGAAGATGCGGCACTCCAAGATCTCGCTCTGGCGCTGCGCTGCCGCGGACTGGGAGTCGTCGGCATTGGGTTAGGCGGTGACGAGCGGCGCTTTGCGGCCGCCGGCTTTGCCCGCGTGTTCGACAAAGCCCGTGCTGCCGGCTTGCATCGAACGGTGCATGCGGGCGAGGCGGCCGGACCGCAAAGCGTGGTCGACGCGGCGACGCTCTTGCACGCCGAGCGGATCGGCCACGGCGTTGCGGCGCAGGGCGAGCGAGCCGTCCTTCGCATGCTCAAAGAGCGCGGCGTCGCGATCGACGCATGCCTGACGAGCAACTTCGTCACCGGTGCGGTGCCCGCTCGGGAGCAGCATCCGCTTGCGGAATTCATAAAGTCAGGAATAATCACGACCTTGAGCTCGGACGACCCAAGCTTTTTCCACACGTCGCTGGTCGAGGAGTACGCCAAAGCGGCGGCGATGGGCTTGAGGCAGCTCGAGTTGGCACAGGTAGCGCGCAACGGTTTTGCGGCATCGTTTGCAACGCCGGCCCGCAAAAGGGTTTTGGTAGACGAGTTGGACGCATACGTCCGCCGCCGCCCGGCTTGAAAGCCGCCGCGCTCACAAGACGGCAGGCTTACCCGCTCCCCTTTTAATACAACCTATCAAGAAGGGATAGGACAAACTCACCGGGCAATTAGGCTCACCTAACTAGTTTCCGGAGACCAGCTTGGCAACGTCTGCACTGAAGTCGGCGAGACCCCGCGAGCCAGACGAACTCGAGGTCAGTCCTAACGTCGAAATGTATCTGAAGTCGATCGTGCGCTTGTACGACGGCTCGGCAGCCGTTTCGACCTCTGCCATAGCCGCGGAGCTGGCGATTTCCGCCGCCTCGGCGTCGGCCATGCTCAAGCGGCTCGACGCAGAAGGCTGCGTCACGCATGAAGGCAGACACGGGGTGGTGCCGACGGCTCGAGGCGCTCGCATCGGCGCTCTCACCCTGCGCCGCCAACGACTCGCCGAGCGGCTGTTGGTCGATTATTTGGGCATCCCGTGGGATCTGGCCAGCTCCGAGGCGTGCCGTTTGGAACATGCGATCTCGCCGCTCGTCGAGCGCCATCTGGCGTCTTTTGTGGACCATCCGACGACCTGCCCGCACGGCCATCCGATTCCGCTCGAGGATGGAACGCTGTGGCGGCACGAGGACGGGATGGATCTCGTCGATCTGCCGATCGGCGTTGCGGCTACCGTTTTGGAAGTCAAGAATGAGATCCCCGAGCTGCTTCGATTCCTAAGCGAGATCGAGCTGCGGCCAGGTGCGACCGTGACCGCCCGTAAGCTCGAGCGCGCGGTCGGCCTGCTCACGATTGACGTTGGCAAGAAACGGCACACGGTCAGCGTCCAGCTGGCCGGCGACATTCTAGTCCGCAATCCGGCGGCCAAGGCCCGTTCGCGAAGGTGAAAGGGTTGCGCGCCGGCCTAGCTTGCTCCGGGCGCCGTTTGGCCATCGCAGCGGCGGCCCTAGGCGCGACCGGTGCGCTTGTGGCGACGCAATGGTCCTCGGCGCTCTCGGACACGCTTCAACCGTCCGCGGCTCAGATAGCGGCTGCCGAGAGCCAAGCGCAAGCGGACTTTGCCCGGCTGCCGGCGTTGCCGCCGATGGCAGCGGGCCAAGTCAAAACGTTCCGCCTCATCGCCGAGGTCAAGCCGTGGACGATAGCTCCAGGGGTGACGACGCAGGCCTGGACTTATAACGGGACCGTGCCGGGCCCTACGATGCACGTGCGCCAAGGCGACCGAGTGCGCGTGATCCTGACCAATGAGTTGCCCGAACCTACGACCGTGCATTGGCACGGCGTAGCGGTCCCGGCCGACATGGACGGCGTTCCGGGCTTGAGCCAGGCCCCAATCGAGCCCGGCGGGTCGTTCGTGTACGAATTCGTCGCGCGCGATCCGGGCACGTACATGTACCACACGCATTTCGACGACTTGAACCAGCTCGACCGGGGTCTTTACGGCGCTTTCATCGTCGAGCCTAAGACGCCAGCCCGGCCGCGTGAGGACCGCGATTACTTGATGCTGCTATCGTCTTGGCGCATCTTCAGCGACGCCGAAAACTATTTCAGCATCAACGGCAAGAGCTACCCGTCGACGATCCCCTTCCGCGTCAAGCGCGGAGAACTGGTACGCATCAGGGAGATAAACATCAGCGGGACTCAGTTCCACACAATGCACATCCACGGACATCGCTTCAAGCTGCTCGCAGTCGACGGCCAACCGGTGCCGGCCCAAGCGCAGCAGTCGATGGTGACGGTTAGTCTGGGCCCCGGCGAAACGCGCGACATCGCTTTACGTGCCGACGCGGAGCCGGGGACCTGGCTGATCCATTGCCATGTGGCGGATCACATGCTCAACGCTGGCCGCGGACCAGGCGGCCTCGTTTCGGCGCTCCAGTATGAAGGCGTCGCCGATCGGCTGGCGTCGCTGGAATCCGCAGACGTCATGGCCATGGGACCGTCCGCCGGCAACTCGGATGAATCGGGCGGCGGCGGGGTCGGGCCGCCGCTGCGTCAAGCGACGACTTGGATCCTCGGGGCCATCGCGGGGCTGACGATCTTTTTCGGGCTGCCGTTCGCCGCTTTGCGCAACGTCGCGCCTAAAGGCATCGCCTTTCTCAACGCGATTGCCATCGGCGTGCTGTTCTTCTTGCTGTTTGACATCTTGCGCCAAGCCGGCGAGCCGGTCACGTCCGCTTTGCAGCTCATGCGCCAAGGAGCAGGCAGCGGCCGGTTTGTGGGATTGCTGCTCACTTACATCGGCGGCTTAGGCGTCGGCCTGGTCGGCCTGGTGTATTTCTCGCGCAACGTCGTCTCGCGCTACCGGCACGCCGCCGCCGGTGGGGCGATTAGCCCGATGGCCTTGGCCACGACGATCGCCATCGGCATCGGGGCGCACAACTTCAGCGAAGGTTTGGCTATCGGTCAGTCCGCTGCGACCGGGGCCGTCCAGCTAGCGGTACTGCTCATCATCGGATTCGGGCTGCACAACATGACCGAGGGGTTCGGCATCGCGGCTCCGCTCGCCGGCACCGGCGGCGCAAGCTTGGGTGCCATAGTGCGGCTTGGAATCATCGGGGGCGGGCCGACGTTCTTAGGGACGGTCATCGGTTACCGGTTCATCTCGCCGATCTTATCCGTCATCTTCTTAACGGTAGCGGCCGGCGCGATCATGTACGTGATCGGGGAACTCACGAGCGCCGGCCGCAAGATCGGTTTCAAAGAGCTGGCGACCATAGGCGTCTTCGTGGGCTTCGTGGTGGGATACGGCACCGATCTGCTGCTAACGGTTGCGGGCGCGTAGCCGAACAGCTGGCGAACGGCCGGCTTAGTCCTCGGGCGGCGCCGTCTGCGCCATCTGGGCGATGTCTTTGACGACGCCCGCGTCGGCCAGCGTGGTCGTGTCTCCGAGCGGCCGGTTCTCCATGACGTCGCGCAGCAAGCGGCGCATTATCTTTCCGGACCGCGTCTTGGGCAGATCGGGAGTAAACGTCACGTACTTCGGCCGCGCGAACGCTCCGATCTTGGAGGCGACGTGCTTGCGCAGGCTATCACCATCCTCTTTGGAGCCGATGCCGCCGCCCTTGAGCGTCACGAAAGCCGCGACCGCTTCGCCCGTGATATCGTCTTTCTTGGCGACTACCGCCGCCTCTGCGACCTTGGGATGGTCGACGAGCGCGCTCTCGACTTCAGTCGTAGAAATGCGGTGGCCCGAAACGTTCATCACGTCGTCTACGCGCCCCAGCAGCCAATAATATCCTTCATCGTCGCGCTTGCAGCCATCGGCTGGAAAGTAGTAATCGCGGCTGCCGTATTTGCGCCAATACGTCTCTAGGTAGCGCTCGTGATCGCCCCACAGCGTGCGCAGCATCGCCGGCCACGGCCGCGTGATGACGACGTAGCCGCCGCCACCGAGCGGAACCGAATCGCCCCTCTCATCGACGACGTCCGCGAAAACGCCGGGGTAGGGTTGGGTGGCGGAGCCCGGCTTAGTCGTCGTGATGCCGGGCAGCGGCGAAATCATGATCATTCCGGTTTCCGTCTGCCACCATGTGTCGACGACCGGACAGCGTCCGCCGCCGATGTGTTCCTGATACCAGATCCACGCCGCCGGATTGATGGGCTCGCCGACGCTTCCCAGCAGGCGCAATGACGACATGTCGTGGCGCTGCGGGTACTGCGGCCCCCATTTCATGAAGGTACGGATGGCCGTCGGGGCGGTGTACAAGATGCTGACCCGATACTTGTGGACTACCGACCAAAACCGGTCCTTGTCCGGATAGTCCGGCGTGCCCTCGAACAGCACGCTCGTCGTGCGATTGCACAGCGGCCCGTAAACTATATACGAGTGGCCTGTCACCCAGCCGATGTCGGCCGTACACCAATAAACGTCGTGATCTTCCTTGAGGTCGAAGATGTACTTGTGCGTCGAGGCGACGCCGGTGAGATATCCGCCGGTCGTATGCAAAATGCCCTTGGGTTTGGCCGTGGTGCCGCTCGAATACAGTATGTACAGCGGGTCCTCGGCGTCCATGAGCTCGGGCGGGCAATCCGGGCTCTGCGTTGCCGCGATGTCGTGATACCACAGATCGCGCCCGGCGGTCCATTGCACCGGATCGCCGCAGCGCCGCAGCACGATGGCGTGCTCGATGGAAGGCGTTTGCGCCATCGCCTCGTCTGCGATCTGCTTGAGGGGGATCTTGCCTCCGCGGCGCCAGCCCTGGTCTTGAGTGATCAACAGCTTGCACTGACCGTCGACGATGCGGTCGCGCAGACTGTCCGCCGAAAAGCCGCCGAAGATCACGGAGTGTATGGCCCCGATGCGTGCGCAAGCCAGCAGTGCGACGGCGAGTTCGGGCACCATGCCCATGTAGATCGCGACGCGATCGCCGCGGCCGACGCCCAGTTGTTTCAGCGCGTTGGCGAGCCGGCATGTCTGTGCCAGCAGCTCCTCGTA
>JALYUR010000137.1 GCA_030853635.1 Vulcanimicrobiota bacterium
GAGGAACTTCGTCGAGCTCTTGGCGCTGCGGTAGAGGGCCTGCTGCGCGAACTGTCTGAAACGAACGGCCAACTCGCTGACCGGCTCGCGAGTCCACTGCGCGAGCTGGCAACTTTTCGTTAACGCACTTTCATATGACAACAGTCGCCGCTAGTCATGCTGGATGAGTCCCAAGCTCCCCAGGCCGCTGAAGTCAGTCAGAAAACTAGCCTCTTGTAGGACGCTCCGCTGTGAGGCGTCCTTGGCTTTACTCACCCATAAGTCTGATAAGGAGCCTCGATTTGAACAAGCTTGCGCTACTTTCGTGCGCAGCCGCTGTCGGTATCTGCGCGATCGCGCAAACTGCCTACGCCGGAGTCACCGCTGACCGCAGCCATTGGAGTCCGTTCTACACGACGTTGCCCGCCCGCGCGGTCGACACCCGCGTGCTGGATTCACAAGCCGCGGCGGCCCAGACGGTGCCGTTTTTCCGCTCCACCGTGAAGTCGCCCCTTGACGGTCAGACCTATCCGTTCGAGATGGTCGGATCCAACCCGATCACGCAAAGGCGCAGCACGGCAGTAGCGTACGTGCCGCTCTTGCTGAGGTTCCACTTCCCGGACGGTACGATCTTGGACCCGTCCAAGGCCGGCTGCAACGATTACTACTCCGTCGCGGACCGTTTCTTCGGCTCACCCTTGTTTGAAGACAGGGATTGGTCGTCTAACGGCGTGTACGTCGGGAACACGCAGTACGAAGATGCGTTTCAGCGCGCGAACTTCTGGAAGTACGTGCAGGGTTCCGACTTCCACGTTTTGCTCCGAGCGGCCGCAAAGCCAAGGCTGATCGATGTGATGGCTCCCGCCGATTCACAGACATTCGGCGGCGTGTGCGCGGGTTCCAGTCATAACGTCGGAGCGATCGACATCAACGAATACGACAACATCGTCACGCACTTGATCAACCGGTACGCGACTGCGAGCCAGCTGCCGATCGTCGCCTCGTACAACATCGTCGAAACAGAAGGCGGCGGCTGCTGCGTGATCGGTTACCACAGCGCTTACGCCCGGTCAAACGGGACGCAGACCTACACGATCGGCGCTTACACGGACCGCGGCATCTTTCAAACGCTTGCCATATCGGACATACACGCCTGGAGTCACGAGTTGGGCGAGTGGATGGACGATCCGTTCATCGACAACAACACTCCGGCGTACGGCCACACGGGTCAGGTCAGCGGCTGCCAAAACGGCCTTGAAGTCGGCGATCCGTTGACCGGTACGGCGATTCCGGCGAAGTTCGGGGGCTTCACCTACCATCCTCAGGAGCTAGCCTTCTTCTCGTGGTTCTACCGCACGCCGCCCACGGGCACGGGCGGCGAGTACTCGTTCAAGGGGACGTTCGAGTCGGCTCAGCCGGCCTGTCACTAGACGAGCCATAGCGGCCGGCCGATAGGGTCGGCCCTTACACCGCAACGTTACGAGGAGCGGCGATCGGTAATACGATCGCCGCGCCTGCGATGCAGACAGCCGCCGCAACTGCGAACGCAAGCGGCGCTCCGAATGCCTGCCAAAGAAGTCCCACACCCGCGCTCGACGCGAAGTCGCCGACGCTGTTGACGGCCGCCAGCGCACCGAAGCCGGTGCCGCGCCGCTCGGCCGGCAGCAATTGGGTCGCAAAGGTGCCTTCCATCGGCTCCAAAACAGCCGTGCTCATAGCCGAGACGGCGAAGGCTATGCCGACCGCTATGACCGATGCCGAGCCTGCCGCGACGAGCACCGACACGATGGCGAAACCGCAAAACGATGCGATCAGCAGCCGCCCGCTGCCGATCTTTTCGCTGAACACTCCGGCCGGATAGGACAGCGCGGCCTGCACGATGTTGTGCATCAGGTAAAATGCGGTCGCGTAGACGATCGCGCGCACGGCGCCGACCCGCGGCGTCAAGGCGTGAATCGCCACCAGCACGAGCAGCGTCTGCGAGAAGTTGCCGATGCCGAAGATGCCGGCGCCGAGCAGATAGCGCTTGAATGGCTTGGGCAAACCGGCCAGCGCGATGTGCAGCGCTTGGCGGGGCGGCGCCGTACGCGGCCGTTCGCGCACGAAGAGATACATCGCTGCGGCGAGCAGGCCCGGAATTAGCCCGAACGCTATCGCCGTACGGACCGGCACATGCGCGTGGATCATCAGCATCGCCGCCGCCGGCCCGATGACCGCGCCGATCGTGTCCAAAGCCCGCTGAAAACCGAACGCGCGGTTGACGAAGCGCGGGTCTGTATCGTCGACTAGCAGCGTGTCGCGGATCGGGCTGCGAAACCCGCGGCAAATCCAGGCCAGCGAACGAAACGCCAGCACCATCGGGATGCTGGCGGCCAGCGCTATGGCCGGCATAAAAACGCCGAGGCCGAGATAGCCGCCCGCGGCGAGCTCTCGCCGGCGTTTAGTGTGATCCGCAAGCGCGCCGCCCCACAATTTGAACACGCCCGCGAGACCGTCTGCCAACCCTTCGATCAACCCGAGCGCCGCAGCGCCGCCGCCTAGGCCGCCGACCAACGCAGGCAGCAGCGGGATGATGCCTTCATAGCACGCGTCCGAGAGCAGACTCGCAAAGCCGATCGCGACCACGCTCCGCGTCAGCCACGCTCTATTTGATGCCGGCTCGTTCATGGCGGCGGCTTACCTGCGTCGCGCCTGATACCCTACGCGGTGAAAAGTGCCGCCATCGCGAATGCGCGGCGCATGAAGCTCAACCGTCGCTTTGTCGGCGTCGTGGCCTGCGCGGCGATCGTCGCCGTCATCTGCGGCTGTCAACGCTCCGGCGCGCCGCACGACAGCGCGAACCCTGCTCACAGCATCGCGTTCAACATCTCCGAAGAGCCGCACAGCATGAATCCCGTGCTCGCGCAAAACGACGACGAGCGCCAAATCGCGCATCTGATGTTCGATCTGCTGATCGACGTGGACGAGCGCGGGCGCCAAATCCCGGCGCTGGCCCTTGCCGTTCCGACCGTCGCAAACGGCGGCGTGAGCCGGGACGGGCGCACGATAACGTACCATCTGAGGCGCGGCGTCCGCTGGCAGGACGGCGCCCCGTTTAGCTCGCGCGACGTGCGTTTCACTTGGCGCGCGATTATGGCCAAAGAGAGCAACGTGCAGAGCGTGCACGGCTACGACATCATCACGGCGATCGACACGCCCGACGATCATACGGCCGTCGTCCATCTCGCGCACGCTTGGGCGCCGGCGGTGGCGACCTTCTTCACTTACGGCACCAACCCGATGCCGATCATTCCAGCCCATCTGCTCGAAGGCAAGGGACCGCTGCGCGAATCCGGTTTCGACACGCATCCCGTCGGCACTGGACCGTACGTGCTGCGCGAGTGGGATCGCGGCAATCGACTGACTTTCGAGGCCAATCCGCGCTATTTCCGCGGGACGCCTAAGACGCCGACGATCATCGCCCAAGAGGTCCCGGATCTCAATACCGCTTTGACGATGCTGCGCGGGGGGCAGCTCGACTGGTCGCTGCTGTCGCCGGCTCAGCGTCTGTCGCTGGGCGCGGCGCGCGGATTGCATTTCGTTTACGCGCCGTTTTCCGGCTTCGGCGCGATCGCGTTTAACTGCCGTAAGCCCCCGTTCGACGACCCCCGCATGCGCCGGGCGATCGCCGCCGGAATCGATCGCCACAGGTTGAGCTCGAGCATCACCGCTGGCCAATACCCCGTCACCGACAGCGATCAGCCGCCATTCTCGTGGGCGCTGGACAAGACAGTGCGCTTGCCGGCTTACGATGCAGCCGCGGCCGATCGGTCACTGGATGCACTCGGCTGGCGCCGGGGGCGCGACGGCAGACGCCGCAAAGATGGGCGCGAACTGAGCGTCGTGTTCGTCACCTTTCCCGAAGGCGATACGGCCGTGCGCACCGCGGAGTACGTCCAGCAGATGCTGCGCGACCGCGGCGTTTCGGCCAGCGTGAAGAAAGTCACGGTCACGCAGTTCTACTTGCCGAAATCAGAGCGCGGTCTGCTGTTGAGCGGCGGCTTCGACATGGCTTACATCGCCTGGCGCACGGGTGAGGACCCGGACGATTCGGACATCGTCACGTGCCGGGGACCTTCCAACTACGCCGGCTACTGCAGCGCCTATGTGGACGCGCTCGAGGCGCGCGCGCTGGCGACCAACGATAGGGTTAAGCGCAAGGCGTTATACTCGGCCATTGCGCGCGCGCTGGCTTTCTATCTTCCCTACGACTATCTGTACGCTCCGCAGTACAGTTTCGCCGCCCGCGACGGCTTGGGCGGCTTCGATCCTTCGCCGCTGTCTACGACGTGGAATGCGTACGCGTGGTCGATGCGCTGAGAGGGCCTAGGCTTGACTACTGTGATTTCGCCGAGTACTATGGCGCTATCGGCTCCACATCTTACGTAAGATGCTGCTCGCGCGCATTCGAAT
>JALYUR010000014.1 GCA_030853635.1 Vulcanimicrobiota bacterium
TGGTGCCGCGCATGCCCTTATCGCGCGGCCCCCTGCATGGACTATCAGCGCAGCGGCCCAGACAGCCGCGAGGTCAGCGCCGGCTAGTTCAGATGCGGATCTTGCCGGCGGTGTTGGCGTTTGCTTCGAGTGCCGCCACTTCTTCGGCGGTCGCGGGCTGCGGCCGATCGCGCCGGGCGTCCACCACGCATAAAAATCCGAACGGCTCGGACGACTCATTGATGAATTGATGCAGCGTCAGCGGAGCGACGTAGACGTGGTCGAAGGGGCGCACCGTGTGGACGTGCTCCCCGACGAGCGCCTCGCCGCGGCCGCGCAAGACGGTCACCGAATGGACGTGCTCGTGCCGCTCAAGCCGCGTGAAGCCGCCGGGCGCCACTTCGAAATAGCGCACGCTGAAGGCCGAAGGTTCGCCCGCCGCTCCGCTTATGACGTGACGCGTCACGCCGCGGTGGCGTTGATCCGGTGCATCCGAGCGGCCGGCTTCATAGCCTGACGGCTCGATGCCCTCCCACCCGAAGTCTGCTTCGCGAAACGCGTGCTTCATCAGCGGTTCGGATACACGACGACTTTGAGCGCTTCCTTTGCTTCGCGCACCAGGCGGTAAGCCTGCGCCGTCTCGCTCAAAGGCAGGCGGTGCGTGAACAGCGGTTCGACCGGCAAACCGCCTTGGAGCAGCGCGAGCGCGGCGCGGGTATCATCCGGCCCGGCTGAGTAGCTAGTCACGATCCGCACGTCCTTGAAGTAGAGATCGTGCACGGGCAGCTGCCAGCGTGCTTGCGGCGCCGGCGGCGTAAATATAAGGATGGTGCCCGCTGGTGCGACGCACCCGATTGCCGCGTCGAGCGCGGCGACGCTGCCGGGCCCGACCACGACTATATCCGCCCCCTCGTCATTCGTGGCGGCCAGCACCTCGGCCGCGGGCGGCTGTGTGCTCACGTCGATGATGCGGTCCAGGCCGTATTCGCTCGCCCGCCGCAGGCGCTCGGACGTACGATCGGCGCCGAGCACCAAGTCCGCGCCATAGTGGCGTGCCGCCAGCGCGTGCAGCAGTCCCATCGCTCCCAGGCCGATGACAAGGACACGGTCCGCGCGTCGCATGCCGGCGCGGCGCAGCGCTTTGACCACGGTGGCAAGCGGCTCGATGAGGGTTGCGGCGTCGTCGGAAATGCTATCCGGCAGTGCCAGCACGTCCGTGCGCACGTTTTGCGCCGCGACGATCGCAAACTCGGACAGACCGCCCGGCGAGAGTCCGGTCGCGCGCCACTGAGCGCACTGGACGTGATCGCCGCGCGCGCAATGCCGGCAATGCATGCAGGGCGCGTGGTGGTGCACGAAGACGCGGTCGCCGATGCGAAATCCGGTCTCTTGGCCGCCGCACGCTTCGACTACGCCGACCGGCTCGTGGCCGGGTACGAATGGTGCTTTGCGATCGGCGTACCAGCCGAGCGTGTCGCTCGCACACATCCCGCATGCGGTGATGCGAACGAGCAGTTCGCCGTCGCCCAGCGGCGCCAAGTCGAGAGCGCGAACGCTGATCCGGCCGCCCGCTTCGTAGACCGCCGCACGCGTCCGGCGCTTACCGGGCTGCGCCACCGGCGGCGTCGCCGCACTCTTCACACCCATTGGGCGGCCCACGGCTCGGGCACCAGCGCGTACTTGTGCCCATCGCGCCGGTCTAGCCGCGCGAAGATCTCAGCCAGCTGCGACAACGGCGCGATGGCGGAGATCAAAGGGCGCACGGCGACTTTGCGGCTGCACAGCAGGTCGCGGGCTTCGCGCACGTCCGCCGGCGTGAAGTGAAAGCTGCCCAGGCAGCTTAGCTCGCCGTAGTGGATGCGCGTCGCGTCCAGCGACGTCCGGCTGTCCGCCGGCAGGCCGCCGAAGAACACGACGCAGCCGCCGTCTGCGGCCAGCAGCACCGCTTGGCGCCATGCGTCTTCGCTGCCGGCGCATTCGATTACGATGTCGAAACGGTGGTCCGTCACGTCATCCGGCGTCAGCGTTACGTCGGCACCGATCTGCACTGCGAGCGCAGCTCGCTCGGCGGACCGCGCGATCACGGTCGCTTCGATGCCGTGGTGCCTCGCGTAGAGCACATGCAGCAGCCCGATCGTGCCCGCGCCGATGATCGCGACTTTGGGCGGCAACGCTTCGCCGGCGCGCGCCCGCCGGACGACGTTCCAGCCGTGCACGACGCACGACAGCGGCTCCAAAAACGCTGCTTCCATATAAGCGATGTCGTCCGGCTTGGCGTAAAGATTGGTCTGCACGATTTTGGCCGGCAGCGTCAGATAGTCGGCGTACGCGCCGAGCGCTATTTGATCGAACAGGCGCGAGCATAGGTTGGCGCGGCCTTGCGCGCAGGAAGCGCAGCGCCCGCACGGCGCCGTCTGCACCCACATGACGGGGTCGCCCACGGCGAAACCTTCGACACCTTCACCCACGGCCGCGATGTCGCCCGCGGCTTCGTGCCCGAACGGACCGAAGGCGAGCTTGGGATGCCCTCGGCGGAACGTCTTCAGATCCGTGCCGCACGTCAGCGCGGCCCGAATCGCGATCGTCACTTCGCCCGAACCCGGCGTCGGGGTCGCAAGCTCGCGCCACTCCAATGTTTTAGCAGCGGTCAGGACAGCTTGGCGCACGAGCTGCTCAGACGACCTTCACGCCGGCAGCGCGCTCGTACGGTTGCGCGACTGCGCTGTAATCTTTTGAGCCGAGGCCGGCCGCGGCAGCCTCGTCAAATCGCTGGAGCGACGCTTTGGAGATCGGAAGCGGGACGTCCAGGTCATCGGCGGCCTTCAGCGCCGCCGCCAAATCTTTGCGCAGTAGATCCACCGCGAATCCGCCCTCGTGCTGAGCACCGTTAAACCAGAACTGCGGCAGCCACCGCTCCAAAATGTAATTCGACCCCGTAGCGTTGGCGATGACGCCGCGCAATTTCTCGATGTCGGCGCCGGCCTTTCTCGCGAAGACCAGCGCTTCGACGTCGGCAAGCATGACGCTGGAGATGATGATCTGGTTGGCGAGCTTCACCGTCTCGCCGAGCCCCGGACCGCCTACGTGGATCGGCCGGCCAAGCGCGCTCAACACGGGTTCGCAAAGCGCATAGGCATCGTCGTCAGCGCCGACCATGATCGCCAGATCGGCGGTTGCGGCGCGCGCGGGTCCGCCTGAGACCGGAGCGTCCAACACCGCAACCTGCCGCTGCGCCAGCCGTTCGTAGATCGAACGCGCGGCGGCCGGCGCCATCGTCGCCATGAGGATGACGTGGCTGCCAGGCCGCAACGCCGGCGCCGCCCCGCGCTTGCCGAACAGCGCTTCGTCAGCCTGCGGAGCATCGGGGACCATTAGCACGAGCGCTTCGCAGCCCGCGCCGACGGCCGCCGCGTCGGCCTCTTCAATCGCGCCTTGGGCGACCAACCGCTCGACGCTGCTGCGGTTGCGATGGACGCAAGTCCGCAGGCCCAAACCCGCTCGCAAAAGCGCAGTGCCCATCGGCTCGCCCATGGCGCCGACGCCGATCAGACCGATCTGTTTCACCCGCTGTTTGTTATCGCGCTGGGCCTCAGCGGCCTGCGCTGGTACGTAGCGTTAAGGCTCGACTGCAACGCTCGGGCCACCTTCGCGGCCGCGTGCTGTATGTCAAAGGGACTCCGCTCGGTGCTCGGAAACATACTGGGCCGACTGGACGCGTCGCGTATCAGCTAGCGCCTATCGAGAAGGAGTGCCTCATTTTATACAAGCTTGCGCTATACTCATGCGCGGTAAGTCTTAGCGTCGCCACGCTTGGTCAAGCAGCGTACGCCGGGGTCTTAGTCGATCGCAGTCAACGCACCCCGTATTTCACGGTTTTGCCGGCTCGCGGAGTCGACACTCGAATGCTCGACTTCCAAGCCGCGACATCGGCAACCGTGCCCTTCTTCCGCTCGACAGTCAAATCGCCGCTGGACCACAAGACTTATTCGTTCGAGATGGTCGGAACTAATCCAATGACCAACAAGGTCAGCACGACCGTGAAGTACCTGCCGCTGCTCGTGCGCGTCCATTTCCCCGATTCAACTGTTCTTGACCCCACGAAGCCGGGCTGCAACGACACCATTTCCGTCTCTCAACGGTTTTTCGGCTCGCCGCTGTTCGTAGCCACGCCCCAAGTCTCCAACGGTGTCGCAGTCGGCACGACGCAGATCACCGACGCGTTTCAGCGCGCTGAATTCTGGACCTACGTTCATGGCACGAATTATCACGTGTTGCTCGCTGCGGCAGCCAGTCCGCGTTTGATCGACGTTGCGGCTCCGGCTGGTTCTGCGACTAGCGGCGGAGGTTGTGCCGGCAGAAACCACAATCTCGGACAGGTCGACATCAACGCGTGGGACACGATCGTGCAACAGCTCAACGACAAGTATGCGACGCCGAGCCAACTGCCGATCGTCGCAGCGTACAACCTGGTGGAGACGCAGGGCGGCGGCTGCTGCATCATCGGCTATCACAGCGCCTACGCACGAACCGGGGGAACGCAAACCTATGCGGTGGGGGCGTATACGGACCCGGGGGAGTTCTCAGGGGGATTAAGGGACATCCACGCGTGGAGTCACGAGATTGGCGAGTGGATGGACGACCCGTTCATCGACAACGCGACTCCAGCATGGGGCCACACGGGCCAAGTCTCCGGGTGCCAGAACAATCTAGAGGTCGGCGATCCGTTGACCGGCATCCCGTATACAGTCACGCTTAAGGGCTTTACCTATCATCCGCAGGAACTCGCGTTTTTCTCTTGGTTCTACCGGACGCCCGCCAACGGCACGGGCGCCGAGTATTCGTACGAGGGCACGTTTGAGACGGCTCAGGGAACCTGCGGTGGCTGACAGCTAACTGGTCGCGACGAAGAAACCGCGCCAAGTGCCGCGGTTTTCCTTTTTCACCGCGCTAGTGCTTAGCGCGCCGATCCGTCAGGAAGCTGGAAAGCGCGGCCTAATCTAATATTCGGTCCGAAGCGAGACCTGCTGCGCAAGATTTGGCCGGATCGCGTCTAACGCACGACATGGTGGACAGCTTGCAGCGCTTTGCGGAAAATCTTTGGATCGCCGAAGGGCCTACCGTGCGCTTTTTCGGGATGCCGTATCCCACTCGAATGATCGTGGTGAGACTCGTTGACGGCTCCCTCTGGGTTAATTCGCCAGTCGCCGCGACGCGCGAGGAAGCGGGACAACTCGAGCATATCGGTCCCATCGCGCATCTCGTATCGCCGACGCGCCTGCACGATTGGCGCTTGAAGCAATGGGCGGAGTTCTTCCCCCAGGCGCAGGTTTGGAAAGCTCGCGTTCTGGGCGACGCGCCGCCGCAAGCTTGGAAAGCCGACATCGACCAGCTGATCTTTCGAGGAAGCCGGGTGCTTTCCGAGGCTGAATTCTTTCACCGGCACTCCCGCACGCTCATCGTGGGAGACTTCATTCAAAACTTTCAGCCTTACCAAGGTCGCGTGCTGCGAAACGCGTTCCTGCGCTTCGGCGGAATCTTGCAGGGCGGCGCGCCGCGCGATCTCCGCCTGTCATTCGCCGGAAAGCGCCACACGGAGCTGGGACGGGAATCGCTACGCAAGCTCCTCGCATGGGATTTCGACAAGCTGGTCCCCGCACACGGCGACTGCGTCGACGGCGAAGCACAATCATTCGTGAAACGCTCGTTTCGATGGCTCCGGAGTGCTTGACTCGGGAAGGTAGCATGCGAAAGATCGCGGTCATCCAACTCGCGCTAACTCCAGGCCCTCGAGCATCGGGGCCCGGCTAATACCGCTGAGCGGCCGTCAACGTGATCGAACGCCCTTGCAGCGCAAACGCATCGGTCGGCGCTGGGCCGGTCGGGGTCGGGTAGGCCGGCCCCGCCCCGACCAGCGTGAACTTGCTGTCGAAGCGATTCGTGAGATTGCGACCGCCAAGGGCTAGCTGCGTGTGTCCGAGCGTCGTTCCGACGCTTGCATCCACTAGCACGTACGCCGGCCGGTTGATCTCGTTGTTGGCGCTCTCGTAAGAGCCGGTCAGCGAAAAATCGAAGCCGGTCTTGGCGTTGCGCTCGATGGCCAGCTGCGCTTTGTGCGGCGGGATGCCTTGGAACTGCTGTCCCTGCACGACATTGGGCGCAGCCGGGTCGAACGCGAACGGGTTATTGAGCGGGTATGCGATGTCGATGCCGTAGGACGCATGCGCCGTTATGCCCCCATTGAACGGTTTGTCGAGCCGAAATTCGGCGCCCTGATAGACGACGTCGCCTAGGTTCTTGAGGAACAGCAGGGCGCCGGTCGCGGGGTCCACCGAGAAGAAAATCGGGCTGCGCAGATTCGTTCGGTATAGGTTGAGGGTCGCGCGGGTAGCGTTCGAGCCGCTCGTCAAACGATGTTCGTAGCCGGCTTCGTATTCGGTCGTCCGCTCGGCCGTCAGATTGGGATTAAAGGCGCGCTCCGTGAGGAGCGGGGCACGAAAACCGGTCCCGACCGACGCTCGCACGACCGTGTCGGCGGTCGGCGTCCACACGACGGCAAAGCGCGGGTCGATCGTCGACCCGAACGTGTCGAATCTGCTCGCGTATGCAGCCGCGGTGTAATGCAGGTGGGGCGAAGCGGTCCAGTCGTAGCGGCCGACAAAAGAGCGCTGCGTCTGCGATTGCGTCCCAGGCCCAGGC
>JALYUR010000046.1 GCA_030853635.1 Vulcanimicrobiota bacterium
TGGCGGACGACGGACCGCGCGCCCGCGCGCTAGAGGCCGTGGGGCGGCAGATCGGCCTTGCGACGGTCGCCACCGGCGGCGTGCACTACGCGGTGCCCGAGCATCGCGAGCTTTCCGACGTGCTCTGCTGCATCCGGCACAAGACGACGCTGGAACAGGCCGGCACGCGGCTGCGACCCAACGGCGAATATTATCTGCGCTCGGGCGCTCAGATGGCGCGCCTTTTCGCAACCCAACCCCGCGCCGTTGCCAACAGCGTCTCGGTCGCGGCACGCTGCGCGTTCCGATTGGAAAAACTGACCAACGAGTTCCCAAAATTCCCCTTGCCGCCCGGCGAGACGGCGTTTTCTTATCTGAAATCGCTGATCCGCGTGCGCTTAGCACGACGCTACCATCCCATCACTTTAGCGGTGACTCGTCAAATAGACCACGAGCTGGCGGTGATCGAAAAGCTCGATCTCGCCGGCTACTTCCTGATCGTGTGGGACATCGTGCGCTTCGCCGAAGAGCGCAAGATATTGGTGCAAGGGCGCGGTTCGGCCGCGAACTCAGCCGTCTGCTACGTACTCGGCATCACCAACGTCGATCCCATCGCGCTCAATTTATTGTTCGAGCGCTTCTTGTCCGAAGAGCGCGATGAGTTGCCCGATATCGACCTCGATACGCCGTCCGGAGACCAGCGCGAGCAGCTGATCCAGTACGTCTACGACCGTTACGGCCGCGATCACGCCGCCATGGTGGCCGAAGTCATCACGTACCGCGCCCGCATGGCGGTGCGCGATGTCGGCAAGGCGATCGGTTTGTCGCTCGACCAAGTCGATGCACTCGCCAAATCGCTCGATTCGATGGCAGCCGCCAACGTGGCCGATGAAGCTGCGGAGCTAAGCCAATCGCACCAGCCGTTGCCGCACGTCGCCTTAGATCTCACGGCGCACGGAGAGCGCCACGCGCTGTCCGCAGCCGACGTGCAGACCGCACTCGACGCGCTGCCGTCCGCGCTCAAAGTCGATCTGGGCACAAGCACGGCGTCGCTGCTGTACGCGCTGTGCCGGCGCATCGACGGTTTTCCGCGCCATCTGAGCCAGCACGTCGGCGGCATGGTCATCACCAAGACGCCGCTCATCGAAGTCGCGCCGCTGGAGAAAGCCGCGATGCATGACCGCACGATCTTGTGCTGGGATAAGGACGATTGTGCCGCGCTGGGATTGATCAAGATCGACATCTTGGGCTTGGGGATGCTCGACGCCATCGAACGGGCGCTGGCCGAAATCCGCCGGGTCCGGGGCGTCAGCGTGAACCTACCCGACCTGCGGTCGTGCGATGATCCCAAAGTGTACGACATGCTGTGCACGGCCGACACGGTCGGCTTGTTTCAAGTGGAGTCGCGCGCGCAGATGGCCTCGCTGCCGCGCCTGAAGCCGCGCTGTTTCTACGACATCGTCGTCCAGGTCGCTATCATCCGGCCCGGTCCGATTCAAGGCGACATGGTCCACCCGTACATTCGCCGGCGCCAAGGCCTCGAGCCGGTGACCTACCCGCACGCGAAGCTGAAATCGGTCTTGAAGCGCACGCTGGGCGTGCCGCTCTTCCAAGAGCAGGGCATGCGCATGGCGGTGGAAGCCGCCGGCTTCACGCCCGGCCAGGCCGACGAGTTGCGCCGCGCGATGGGCCACAAACGATCGCGCGAGAAGATGGCCGCGCTGCACGGTCGCTTGCTGGACGGCATGGAGCGCAACGGCATCGGACGGGATATCGCCGACCGGCTCTTTCACATGCTCAGCGCATTCGCCGATTACGGATTTCCCGAGTCGCACGCCGCGTCGTTTGCGCTGATCGTGTACATATCGGGCTACTTGAAGGTGCATTACCCGGCCGAGTTTTACGCGGCGCTCATCAACGCCCAGCCGATGGGATTTTACTCGCCGGCACAGCTCGTCAGCGACGCGCGGCGGCATGGCCTAGTCGTGCTGCCGCCCGACGTCAATGCGTCGCGCTATGAGTGCACCGCCGAGCCTTACCGCCGCCGCGATCGCGAATCGGGGGATGAAGACTTGAGGCCGACGGTCGCGTTGCGCATCGGCCTCAATCAAGTGCGCGGCATCAACGAGTTGCATAAGGAGCCGCTCGACGCCGAACGCGCTAAGGGGCCGTATCGCAGCTTGCCGGATTTCGTCGCGCGCACAGCTTTGGAGCGCAACATCGTCGAATCGCTGGCCGCGGTCGGCGCTTTTGCTTGCCTGGGGCTATCACGGCGGCAGGCGTTATGGGAAGCGCAGCGATTGACCGGCCTCGCGTCCGCCGGCGAACTCGCGCGCAGCATGAGCGTCGACGAACCGCAGATCGCCTTGCCGCCGATGCGTGCCCAAGAGCAAGCCGCCGCCGATTTTTGGGGTCTGGGACTGTCCACCCGCTATCAAGCGATGCAATTCTACCGCCCGCAATTGGATAAGCTGCGCGTTTACCGCGCAGCCGATCTTGTGTCGCTGCCCAACCGTCTAGTGCTTAAGGTCGCCGGTGTGGTGACGACGCGTCAGCGGCCAGGTACGGCTAAAGGATTCGTCTTCACCACCATGGAGGACGAGACCGGGCTGATAAACGTGATCGTGCGGCCGGACATCTACCAGCGCTATCGGCCGATAGCGCGCGATGAGCCGGCGGCGATCGTCGAGGGCGTGCTGCAAAAAGAAGACGGCACGATAAACATCGTAGCAAAGCGTTTTTGGAAGATGGACATCGCGGAACTAGGCCGTGGTCTGACCTCGCGCGACTTCCGCTAAAGCCGGCCACCCGCGCTGTCCTCCCAGGTCGCCTCGGTCGGACGTTGAAGGCGGGCCGGCGGCGTGATGTTGACTTCCAAAGGTCCTAGGGTCAAACCACTTCGAGCGGCCGACGGCGCGCCGTCGGCTAGCGCCCCGCGCCCCGATGCCGCCCAAGCATCTCCATTGAACGTCAAAGCGCTCGAGCAAGTCTTGCGCGCGCGCCTTCGCGGCGAAGTGCTTTTCGACGACGGCACGCGTGCGGTCTATTCCACCGACGCTTCGAATTACCGCCAAGTGCCGATCGGCGTGGTCGTGCCGTGCGATGCTGACGACGTCGTCGCGGCCGTAGACGCCTGCCGCGCCTTCGGCGCGCCGCTCCTGCCGCGCGGCGGCGGAACGAGTCTGGCGGGTCAGGCCTGCAACGCCGCGGTCGTAATCGACATGACCAAGTACATGAACGCCGTCGCGCATATAGATTGGGAAGCCAAGCGGGCGCGCGTTGCGCCCGGGACGGTGCTCGACGACTTACGCGATCTGGCCGAAGAGCGCAATCTCACGTTCGGGCCCGATCCGGCGACCCACAACCGCAACACGATCGGCGGCATGATCGGCAACAACTCGTGCGGGGTGCACGCGCAGATGGCCGGCAAGACCGACGCGAACATCGAGGAGCTGGAGGTCCTCACCTACGATGGGCTGCGGATGCGCGTCGGCCCTACCGGCGCCGCGCAACTCGATCAGATCATCGCAAGCGGCGGCCGCCGCGGGGACATCTACGCACGCCTCAAAGCGCTGCGCGAGAAATACGCGGGGCTCATCCGGCAGCGCTATCCCGCGATTCCGCGGCGCGTGTCAGGCTACAACCTCAACGAGCTGCTGCCGGAAAACGGCTTCAACGTCGCGCGCGCGCTGGTGGGCAGCGAAGGCACCTGCGTGACGTACCTCGAGGCGACGTGCCGGCTGATTCACAGCCCGCCGCATCGGACGATCGTGGTGTGCGGCTTCCGCGATGTCTTCGCCGCTGCGGACAGCGTGCCGTTTTGTAACGCGCACGCTCCGATCGCGCTCGAGGGCTTCGATGACAGCCTGTTCCGCTCCATGCACGCCAAAGGCATGTCGATCGCGGGCAAGTCGCTGTTCCCGCCGGGCGAGGGATGGCTGATCGCCGAGTTCGGTGGCCAAACGTGCGAAGACGCCGTGGCGCGGGCGCGCGCTTTTATGGACGATTACGGCCGGCGCGCCGATGCGCCCGCCATGCAGCTGTTCTTCGACAACCGGGAAATGCGCCGCGTGTGGGAGATCCGCGAGTCGGGCCTTGGGGCAGGTTCCAAGGTTCCGGGCCATGCCGATTTCTGGCCCGGTTGGGAAGATGCGGCCGTAGCCCCCGAACGCTTGGGCGATTACCTGCGCAGGCAGCAAGCGCTGTTCGACAAATTCGGCTATCAATGCGCCGTCTACGGTCATTTCGGCCAAGGCTGCGTGCACTGCAACATCGACTTCGACCTTCAAAGCGCGCGCGGACTTGCCGATTGGCGCGCGTTCATGGATCAGGCCGCGGCGCTCGTCAGCGAGTTCGGCGGCTCGCTTTCCGGCGAACATGGAGACGGACAGGCGCGCGCCGAGTATCTCGCCGTGATGTACGGACCGGAACTGGTCGAGGCGTTCCGCGAGTTCAAATCGATCTGGGATCCGCACGGGAAGATGAACCCCGGCAAAGTCGTGGATCCGTACAGGATAGACGAGAACCTGCGCATGGGCCTCCACTACCGGCCTTGGGAGCCCAAGACGCATTTCAGTTTTAGCGCCGACCGGCACAGCTTTGCCTATGCGGCGAACCGCTGCGTCGGAGCCGGAATATGCCGGCGTCACGACGGCGGCACGATGTGCCCGAGTTACATGGTGACGCGCGACGAGCAGCACTCGACTCGCGGCCGCGCCCGGCTGCTGTTCGAAATGCTCGAAGGCCACCCGCTCCGCGGCGGCTGGCGCGAGCAAGCGGTCAAAGAGGCGCTGGACCTTTGCCTTTCATGCAAGGGCTGCAAACGCGAATGTCCGGTCAGCGTGGACATGGCGACGTACAAGGCCGAATTCCTTTCGCATTACTACGAGGGCAAGCTGCGGCCGCGGGCCGCGTACGCTTTCGGCCTGATGTACTGGTGGGCCGGCTTAGGATCACTCAAGCCCGAAGTAGCCAATTTCGTGAGCCAAACGCCGTTGCTGCGCGATGCCGCTAAAGCTCTTTGTGGCATCGCACCGCAGCGGCGCATACCGCTGGTTGCGTCAGAGACGTTCCGCCAGTGGTTCGCACGGCGGCCGCGGCGCAATGCCGGCAAGCCGCAGGTGATGCTGTGGGTCGATACTTGGAACAACCACTTTGCGCCGCCGACCGCTCAGGCGGCAGTCGAGGTGCTCGAAAGCGCCGGCTTCGAGGTGGTCGTCTCTAAGAGGGCGCTGTGCTGCGGCCGCCCGCTGTACGATTACGGAATGCTCAACCTAGCTAAGGTCATGCTGCGCAAGACGCTGGACGAACTGCGCCCCTCCATCCGCTCGGGCACGCCGGTCGTCGGCCTCGAGCCGAGTTGCGTGTCGGTATTCCGGGATGAAATGACGGGCCTGATGCATGGCGACCCTGACGCGGAGCGCCTGAAGCGGCAGACGTTCATGCTGAGCGAGTTCTTAGCGCACGAAGTCGCAAACTATCAGCCGCCCAAGCTCGTAGCCCGGGCGCTGGTGCATGCGCACTGCCACCATAAATCGGTGCTTGGAATCGAAGCCGAAGAGGCGATACTGTCGCGCCTCGGGCTCCAATTCGAAACGCTCGACTCGGGCTGCTGCGGGATGGCGGGCTCTTTCGGCTTCGAGCAGGGCGATCACTACGATGTCTCGATGCTGGCAGCGGAACGCGTCCTCTTGCCTGCGGTACGTAGCGCGCCGGCGGATACGCTCATCATCAACGACGGGTTCAGCTGCCGGGAACAGATCGCCCAAGCGACCGGCCGCCACGCGCTGCATCTCGCCGAAGTCATCAAGCTGGCGATCGACCGCGGACGGGATCATGCCACGACTCCACGCCCAAAGCCGGATCACATGCCGGACCCGCGGGCGCAAGCATGGAAAGCATCGGCGCGCGGGCTGGCCGCCGCGCTGCTAATCGCATTCGGCCCGGCTCTCGCACGCCGGCTTAGACGCCATAACTAACCCGAGGCGAACCGCTGCCCTGCGCGATCCAAAGTAACTACGCGATCAAAGTAACTAGTGGAGGAACACCGGCATGAAGATCTCGCGAGCCCCTTGGCCGGCTCTGCGTCAGTTGAGCGGCGACATCTTGGGCTTGGGCAAGGCCGCGCAGACCGCGCGTTCGCGAAAGCTGTTGCCCCGCACCGCCAGCGCCGACCGCGTGGTCAAGTCGGTGTGCCCCTATTGCGCGGTGGGCTGCGGGCAAAACGTCTATGTCCAAGACGGCCGCATTACCCAGATCGAAGGCGATCCGGACAGCCCGATCTCGCGCGGCCGGCTCTGCCCCAAGGGCTCGGCCACGCGCTCCCTCGTCACCGGACCGCAGCGCGAGTACAAGGTCAAATACCGGCGGCCTTACGGCAGCAATTGGGAAGACCTAAGCCTCGCAGATGCGGTTGAGATGATAGCAGATCGGGTCGTCGCGACGCGCGCGCAGACGTGGACCGCTACGGACGATCGTGGCCGGGCTCTCAACCGGACGATGGGCATCGCCAGCTTGGGCGGCGCGACGCTGGACAACGAAGAGAACTACCTGATGAAGAAGCTGTACACCGCATTGGGCGTCGTGCAGGTGGAAAACCAAGCGCGCATCTGACACTCCTCCACGGTCCCCAGTTTGGGGACCTCGCTCGGCCGCGGCGGTGCCACTTCGTTTCAGCAGGACCTGCAGAACTCGGACTGCATAGTCATCATGGGCTCGAACATGGCCGAATGCCATCCGGTCGGGTTTCAGTGGGTGATGGAAGCGCGCCGGCGCGGTGCCCAAGTCATCCACATCGACCCGCGCTTCACCCGCACCAGCGCAGCGGCGACGATGCACGTCCCGTTGCGCGCGGGCTCCGACATCGCATTGCTCGGCGGCATCATCAATTATATAATAGAAAATGGCCGCGAGTTCCGCGACTACGTGGTCAACTACACCAATGCGGCCGTGCTGATCGACAAAGATTTCAAGGACACCGAAGATCTCGACGGCCTGTTCTCCGGCTGGGATGCCGAAAAAAAAGAATACGATCAGCAAACCTGGCAGTATGAGGGTCAAGCGGTGCACGGTTCGACCGAGCAGCGCGAAGGGCACGCCGCCTACGGCGAGCGCCACGGAGCGCATGGCGGCCTGAGCCAGGG
>JALYUR010000047.1 GCA_030853635.1 Vulcanimicrobiota bacterium
AGCACGGCAAAAGGAAATGCCGGCGCCGCAGCGACCCTAAAACGGCCGTCGTCGCCGCCGATGTAAGCACGTCCCAGAAACGAAGCGATCCAGCGCTGGCCGAGCGCATCGCCGACCGGATACACGCGCCAGCCCAGCAAGGCTGCATCCAAGGCATCTTGGCCCGGATGCAGCGGCGGCCACTCATCCTCACCGCGCGCCAGGCGACTCATAGCCGACCACAAGGGGGCTTGGCTGCGGGCGCCGTCGGGCATGTGCGTCGTGCGGCGCACGTAGCGGCCGCCGTGCCGATAAGCCAGAGTGCCGCCTTCGGGCCATGCGAAGTACGCGGAGCCGTCCGGCCCGGCGCCGAATCCGTCGCCAGTGGTGTAGCCGATGTCTTCGGGCACCCGCGCGTACGAGTAGCCTTGAAGATCCGTCGTCTGCGCGATCGCGCGACCCAAGCCGGAAGAATAGCCGAAATAGGCGACGCCGTTGCGATACGCGCCCTGGTAGACGTAGTGCCCGAGCGGATTGATCGGCGTCAGAGCATCCCCATAGGCCGACCCCGCAAATGACGGCGGCGCCGCGGTGTCGGATCCGCTGCGGGCAAGCGCCGGTCCCGAATGCTTACGCGAATCGACCCAAGCGACGTACGATCCCGTCAGCGCATACGCGCCGTTGGCAGACAGGCCATGCACGGCGAAGCGGTTTCCGTCTTCGACGATTACGTAGCGTCCGTCGGCTGTCCGCCAGATCGCGATCTGCTCCAAGTCGTCCGGCGAGACCCGCACCTGCGCGCCGGCATCCGCTCCGGCGATGCGGCTTGGGGGAAGCGGCACCCCCATCGGGGGGCCGATGACCACGATGTGCCGTCCTCCCGCTTCCTTTAACATCACGCGATCGGCGCGGGCCCAGGTCACGCGGACCGCCTGACCGCTCGCCGACAGCTGGCGCAATGTCCGTCTGGTGAGATCGACCACGAAAGCCTCGGTCGGATTCATGCGCCGCCAGTCGCCGCCCGCCGAGCTGCCTGGAAAAACCGCTAAGAAAACCGCGCGCGTTCCGGTCTCATCGAACGCCGCCCGGCCGCGCACCACGCCGGCCATGCGTCCCAAAGGCAAAGCTAGCATGTGCAGCCACCGGCCGTCTTTCAGCGCGACGTCGATCCGCCCGTCCGGCGGCGCCGCTTGACTCGACACGCGGTCCGCCTGTCCGGTGGCAGAGCACGCTATGCTCAAAGCCACCGCGACGCCGAGCGGCAAAGCTGCCGCCCGAAGGCATGTATTGGTATTCCCAAACAAGAAGCGCGGCGGCTGCATGGCCGACATCGGCGCATTCCTAAACGCGCATCCAAAGCTGCAGGAACGCTTCTTTTTTTTGGCCCGTCGCTTCGTGGCCGGCGAATCGATCGAGCGCGCGCTCCAAGCAGTACTCGCGCTCAACCGCGCAAAGCTTAGCGTGTCGTTGGATTTTCTGGGCGAGGACGTCACCAACGAGCGCGAAGCCGCGCAGACGACGCGGACGTACGTCGACTTGATCGATCGGATCACCGCCTTAGGAGCCGACGCCAACGTCTCCGTGAAGCTCAGCGCCATCGGTCAATCGATCTCCGAAGATCTGGCTGCCCAGAACTTAGGACGCATCGTCGCGCGCGCGCGGCCCTCGAGCATGTTCGTGCGCTTGGACATGGAAGGTTCGCCGACCATCGACTCCACGTATCGCATTTTCGACCGCGCGCGCGCCGATTACCCGCATATCGGCCCGGTAATCCAAGCGTATCTGCACCGCGCAGCCTCAGACGTCGCGCGTTGTATCGCCCAAGGCGCGCGGGTGCGGTTATGCAAAGGCGCCTATAAAGAGCCGCCGACGGTGGCCATTCAAGCGATGCCGATGATCCGCCGAAACTTCGGCGAATTGGCCGAATCCCTGTTGACTCAAGGACGCTACCCCGGGATAGCGACCCATGACGATAATCTGCTGGAGGCCGTCAAGGAATACGCCGGCCGGCATAAGGTTTCGGCAGATCGCTTCGAGTTCCAGATGTTGTACGGCGTGCGGCCTGAGCGTCAGCGGGCGATCGCCGCCGAAGGCTACCGCATGCGCGTCTACGTGCCGTTCGGAACGCACTGGGGAAGTTATTTCTATCGGCGGCTTGCCGAGCGCAGGGAAAACGTTTTCTTCGCGCTGCGCAGCATGTTGAGCCGTTAGCCGCGAGATCCAAGGGCGCGCGTGGCATTAGGATTCGATTTCGGCACGGTCTACGTTCGCGGGTCCTCTTTCCCGCATGTGCGCGATGCGCTCGCGGACTTGATGGCCGAAACGGATCGCGCCGCGACCGATCGGCGCGGCCTAGAGCCGACGCCGGACCTCTGCACTGCGGCCAAGACGGTGCGCAGTTTCGCTCTTATGCCGGAAGAAAATGAGTGGATCGCCGTTTTGGAAGACGGCCATTCACTCGATGACGGGGGCGTTGCCGAAGGATTGTCCGAGTTGCTCGGCGTGGAAACGCTGCACCTGGCCTACAGCGACGCAGAAGGTCGCTGGTCGTACGAACGCTACTGGGAGGGTCAACCGCTTGAGGCGGGAGGATCTGAAGACGACGATTATGACGTTAGTGTGCTCGACTTCATCGAGACGCAATCGCTGCCCCATTTCGGCGTCTACGTATGAAGAGGTGGCGGCCGCTTCGGGCGAGACCGCGCCCGCGCTAGCCGGCTCGTTGGGAATAGTCGGCGAGATCAGGCCCCGCTTGCCGATCGGGACCGACATCTGCACCTTTTGGCGCCGCGGCAAACAGCCGCCCGCCTGAGTTTGCACCGGCAGGGGCGCTCCTATCTGCCATCGGCGCACGGCCGAGGACACCATCGCCGGAGCCCTGAACCCATCAAGCAGTGTCAACAAGGTTCGTCGTTGAGATGATAGCGGTCGAAGCGGCATAGGCCCTAGAACCGTAAGCGAAGCATGATGGCATGAGCGACCAAAAACGGCCCAAAAAAAGCAAGAGCAAGCCCCGAACCAAGGCTAAGCCGAATGGCATTTTGTTGCTCTTTGGCCCCGACCAAAGCGTAGACGATATTTACGACACTCTAGTCGAGCAGCACGAAAAGCATTTCGGGGACGGGGGTGGCAAAGACGCGGGCAAGGATACTACCAACGTATCGCCTCCCGAGTCGAGCGTCTAAGAACTACCACCAGGCACACATAGCGACTAAAACCGTCGCATCGATGGCCGGTCATGAAGCGGCCGCATGAGTGCTCCGGCGCCGCGTGTAATCGCACCGCATGAGCAACAACAGCGACAAGAACACCCGCACCGAGCGCGACTCGATGGGCGAGATGGAGGTGCCGGTCGGCGCCCTCTATGGGGCTAGCACCCGCCGAGCAGAGCTGAACTTCCCCATCAGCGGACTGCGCTTTCCGCGTCGCTTCATTAGAGCATTGGGGCAGATCAAACTGGCGGCGGCGCAAACCAACGCCGAACTGGGCATTCTTGACAAGAAAACGGCTGAAGCCGTCGTTGCTGCGGCCCAAGAAGTGGTCGACGGCAAGCTGGACGAGCATTTCGTCGTCGACATCTTCCAGACCGGCTCCGGCACATCGACGAACATGAACGCGAACGAGGTCATCGCGCAGCGCGTGGCCGCCGCGGCCACCCAAGACGGCGCTAAGGTCCATCCTAACGACCACGTCAACTTCGGCCAGTCGAGCAACGACGTGATCCCGACCGCGCTGCATGTGTCGGCGGCCAGCGCTCTCAACGAGGAGCTGCTGCCGGCACTGAAAACGCTGCGGGCCTCGCTGGAGCGCAAGTCCAAAGAGTTCTGGGGAGTCATAAAGACGGGCCGCACCCACTTGCAGGACGCGACCCCCATCCGCCTAGGTCAAGAGTTTTTGGGCTACGCCGGCCAGATCGAGTCGGCCCAACGTCGAGTGCGCCAAGCGCTCGACGAGCTGTGCGAAGTGGCGCTCGGCGGCACGGCGGTCGGCACGGGCATCAACACCCATCCGGCGTTTTCCGAGAAGGCCTGCGCGCGCTTGGCCAAGCTGACCGGCCTGCCGATCCACGAGACGCCCAACCACTTCCAGGCCCAATCGAGCTTGGACAACTGCGTCGCCGCCAGCGGCGCGCTCAAGACGCTGGCCGTGTCGCTTACCAAGATCGCCAACGATATCCGCTGGCTGGGATCCGGACCGCGCGCCGGCCTCGGCGAACTCGATCTTCCAGCCGTTCAGCCCGGCTCTTCGATCATGCCGGGCAAGGTCAACCCGGTGATCTGCGAGTCCGTGCTTATGGTGTGCGCCCAGGTGATCGGCAACGACGCCGCCATCGCCGTCGGCGGCCAAAGCGGCAACTTCGAGATCAACCTGACGATGCCGCTGGTCGCCTATGACCTGCTGCAGTCGATCGGCCTGCTCGCGGCGGCCAGCAAGAACTTAGCGACCCAATGCATCGACGGGCTCAAGGCGACCGCGCGTGGCCGTGAGATGGTAGAGCGCGGCCTTGCGATGTGTACGTCGCTCGCGCCGATCATCGGCTACGACGCGGCGGCCGCCATTGCTAAGGAAGCGGCCAAGACCGGCAAGACGATCCGCGAAGTCGCGCGCGAACGCACGGACCTCTCCGACGAGCGGCTGAGCGAGATCCTAGACCCAGTTCTTATGGTAGAACCCAGCGCCGACCGCATCGGCGCCGGCGGCGGTTAAAGCCCGCTCTGGCGCCGGAGCCACAGCTAGCGAGCGGCCTTTAGCTTAGCGGTTGCGCGCAACGGTTGCGCCAAGCACTCCACTGGTCGCTTGGTTGCTTCGAGGTGGGGCTGGGGTCCCGATTTGTTCGTTTGTTCGCGATTTGTCACACCCAGGCTGGTACAGTTTCTGAGCGTGGTCACGGCCTCGCTTAACTTGGACCTGACCGCTACGGTCAGACAATGGAGAGACAGATTATATGAAACCTTGGCACATAGGCGCTGGCGCATTGGCGTTATTGTTCGCCGCGTCGCCGGCGTTCGCGACGCCGCAGGTTAAGGCGTTCACCCCCATCGAGCAACTTGTTTCGACTTGCGGCATGCCGACTAACGTGTTTTGTCCGGCTCAGGACGTCGAGCCGGAAGTGCGCACCGATACTATGAATCGCACGTTCGTCAGCGCGATCCGCGGCGTCCCTGCGGGCACCGACCTTTGGGAGGTCCCGCCACAGACGTTTAGGGCTGGTGTGTATCCCACTTACGTCTACCGGGGCCAGCCCGATGGTCTGCCGGTGTTCACTCCTGCGGTGGGGCCCGCGCCCGGGGGCGGCGACACCGACCTGGCGATCGGATCCTTCGCGACCACGGCGGTGACCTTGCCTGCGAATACCGTTTGCTCGCCGACCGGCCCCACCCCGAGCGCGTCAGTTTGCGTGCCTGGCCCGCTGGTCATCACCAGCTTGAACCTCGCGACGGTTTATGGTTCATCTACGGCCGATGCAGGCATGACGTACACGCCGAGCCCGGCCGTCAACGACATACCCGGCAACGACCGCGAGTGGAACAACTCCTACGGCGGTCTAGAACGCTACGACGTCGTCCATGACTTGTACAGCGACCATATCGACTTCAGCAAGAACTTGGACGGCGGCATCGGCCCGTGGATCGAGGGCACCCCGACGGATTGCAGCACGTCCAATCTGACGCTTTGCGCCATCACGACGCAGAACAACGAACTCGGCGCCATCGTGGTGGATCAGAATAAAGCCGCGGGCCCCATCCTTTACGAAGTTTTCGTGTCCGATGCGACGGCCCAAGAGAACGTCAACGGCACCGTCAACGCGATCCCCTACCACACCGTCTACGTCTCCAAGTCCATCGACGACGGAACGAGCTGGACGACCACGGTCGTGTACAACGGACCGCTCAATCCCAATCCCGGCTACGGCCACCTCTTCCCGTCGATGGCGGTCGATGCCCAAGGCTATCTGTACGCCGTCTGGTCCGACAATACGAACGTGTTCATGGCGTACTCGACCGACGGCAACGCGACGTGGCACGGCCGAAACGGCGCCGTCACTAGCCAAGCAGTCGGCACCGCCACCCAGAGCCCCAATTTGCCAATCCAGGTGACTAGCTCCGCCCAAGACGGCGGCTACATGCGCCACATCTTCCCGTGGATTCATGCGGGCTTTAACGGCGGCGTCGACGTGGTCTACTACGAGACGCAAAACCCCGGCGATCCCAGCACGACCGAGAGCGACTGGTACGTCGGGATGGCGCAAAACGTCAACGTCACCGGTACAAATATGCTCGCCAACCGCAACTTTATGTACTACACGGCAAGCAACACTAACATCATCCATCACGGCACGATCTGCGAGAACGGCATAGCGTGCACGGGCTCGGGCAACCGCAATCTCGCCGACGACTTCCAGATTTACTTGGATCCGTTCGGCAAGGCCAACATCGCCTTCACCGACGACTACACGCATCCGACGGCTGCGCCCGAGACGTACTTCGTGCATCAGGTGTTCGGCTCCAATCTCGGCACTCCCAACGGCGGCGGCCCGAATCAAGGTTGCACCGCGTACGGAACGACCGTCCCAGGCGCAACGACCGTAGCGGGCTTGCCGGTGCAGGTCGCCGTCAAGGCGCCCAAGGGCGTCAGCCGCGGCTGGATGACCCTCAAGCTGAGCAATGCCATCGCAGCCATGGGCTACATAAACAGCTACCAGCCGATCAGCCGGACCGCCGCGAACTTCGCTGGCGTGACGACGCGCAACCTCGCGTTTAGCGGTTCGATCGCCAACGGTCAGTTCAACGTCAAGGTCGGCACGGGCACGGTCCGCGCAACCCTGACAAAGGGCACCATCCTGCTGAAGTAACCCGCCAATACATCGTCTCTCCAAACGCGAGCAGAGCGTCGGCGCAAGCCGGCGCTTTACTCGTTTCTGCTTCAGCTCTTATTTTAGTGGCCGGCGTCACACGCGGCTCGGCTGGGCCGCGGGATGCAGGCGGAAGAGCACCAACCCACATCCAAAACCATGCGCGTGCACTTGGTGATTTATTCGTTCGGACGTTTGAGAGCGCCATGGCATCAAGCCGCGGCCGCGTTGTTGTGCGCGGGTTGCCTCTTGAGCGCTGCCGCATCCGCGGCGCCGGCCGGCCCCGCGGCGCCTGGAACGGTCAGCGGCACGGTCACGAGCACCGCCGGGCGGCCGATTGCGGGAGCGCTCGTCGTGATCGCGGGCGGACGCCTAAGCTTCTCGGCGCTCAGCGGCAGCGATGGCCACTACGCGATCGGCGCAGTCCGCCCCGGCCAGTATGTTGTCAGCGCTTCAGCAGCGGGCTACCAGCCGTTGTCGGGCCGCACGTTCGCAGCGCGCGCCGATCGCTACGCTACGGTGGACATCGCTTTAGCGCCGGTCAACGCTTCGTCGCTTGCGACGCTGGGCACCGTGCGCGTCAACGGCAGGGAGGCGCTGTCCACCGCTTCGGCGCCGACCACCGAGCTGGATCCGCAGGACCTAGCCGGCCGCGGCGTCGAGCAGCTCAGCGATGTGCTCGGCGAGCAGATAGCGTTGACCATGACGCGACCCGCCGGCGGTGCGCCGGGCCTGCCGCAGAGCGCGAGCATCCGCGGACCGGACCCGTCAGAAACGTTGATCGACATCGACGGCCATCAGGTCAACAACTCCAGCACCGGCGATTTCGACTTAGAACTGCTCGACCCGTCTGAGTTCTCGGGCGTGCAGGTCGTCTACGGCATTGGGCCGTCGTCGCTCGTCGGCGCGAACACTCAAGGCGGCGCGATAAACTTCCGCACTCTCGATCCCACGCCGCAGGATCACGGTCTGCTCCGCTTGTCGGCAGGCAGCTTTAGAACATTTTCCGAGACCCTCAACGCGACCGGATCTTCGGCCCGGCTCGGCTATGCGCTCTCGTGGCACCGCTACACGAGCCAAGGCGAAATACACGATTTTCCCATCAGCATCGATCCGGCCGGAACGACCGCTATAGTCGGCAGCGGCGTGACTGCCACCTCGACGCTTGCCAAGCTGCGCTACAGTTTGGCTGCCGGTGACGGCTTCATCGAATTGACATACCGCGACACGGCTGCGGTACGCGACCTCTCGGCACCGCTCAGCGCGCCGGATGATCCGGCAAACACCGGGCAGTACGCGCGGTTCACGGCGGTCAACGCTCCGGGCGCCGCTGCGTTGACCAACGCGCCGGCATACGGTGTGGACATTCAACTGCCGATCGGTCCCCGCGGCCCCAGCGGGACCGCGCCGGCAACTATCGTAGCGCGCCATCTGACGAGCTTGTCCGTGCAAAACGTACACGACATTTCGCCTGCGTTGAATCCGTATCTGCTCAACGACGCGGATGCGATCGAGGACGACTCCGTTCAATTCGACCGCTTGGCCGGCAACGGCGATTTCACGCTATCAGCCGACGTTCGAGCGGAGACGCTCAAAGCGCCCGACGCGCTTGGGCCTGGGCCTGGGACGCAATCGCAGACGCAGCGCTCTTTTGTCGGCCGCTACGACTGGACCGCTTCGCCCCACCTGCATTACACCGCGGCTGCATACGCGAGCAGATTCGACACGTTCGGGTCGACG
>JALYUR010000075.1 GCA_030853635.1 Vulcanimicrobiota bacterium
ATCGGGCCGTTGTCGTAAATGCCGGGGCCGATGATGACGTTGCCGTCAGCATCCATCGCGTCGACCGTTAGCCCGATGCTCAGCGCTGTACCCTGGCGCGGGGCTGGATTTGACAGCGCGAGCTGGATGGATGCGACGATCCCGTTGAGGATCAGCCCGATATTGTTAAGGTGATTGGCCGTTATCGTGGCCGAGATCGCAGCCTTCGAAAGCGCTTTGCCCGAGCCATTGGCGCGATCGTACGTCACCACGCTAAACGTGTCACTCCCGACCGGCGCGACAACGCTGAGTTTGCAGTTCAACGCGGCACCGGCTGGCGTGGCGCAGCCGGGTGAAGAGGCGCTAAGATTGGCGATCGTCGGATTGGCGGCACCGTCGACCGCGATCGAGACGGACTGCGTAGAAGCGCTCACGTATTGAGGCGCCCGCCCGACGCTTAACGCGTGAACGGCGCTTGGTACCGTGATCGTGAAGCGAGCGATGCTGTTTGGTGCCGTCGTTTGGCCGGTGCGAAGCGGCATCACGGCCGAAGGGCCGGAGCACGCCGAGAGAGCCAACGCCGCGATGGTGAGCGAGCTTGCAAAGCGCATACGCATGATATTCATCGCTAGCGTATCGTGACGCTGGTGATAGTGACCGAGACGCTCAGTGCAGCTGTTCTGCCGGCGCTATCGGTCATGATGATCGTGCACGAGCCTGGTCCCAGCGGCGTCACGCTGAAAGAGAGGGAGTCGGATGATGAAACCGACGCGACGCTTGCGTCTCCGCACAAAGAGGCGCTGAACTTCCCTGTATAGTTGGTTTCAGACACGGAATAGGCTTGGGCGTAGGCCGAACCCGTCTGGCTGAAGGCTAAAGCCGAAGGCGCAGCGGCCATGCTATGCGTCGCGAGCGCAGACGCGGTCGAGGTTGGGCTAACGGTCGGGCTAGCCGTGGGAACCGTCGATGGGACGCTCGATCCGCCGCCGCCCCCGCACGCTAAGAGGATGAAACAAGACGCCGTCAATACCGGTAAGCCGAGATACTTCATCGCAAACTCCTGCCATCTTAGAGACTGCACCCTTTTTGAGGGTGCAGTACAGATGGCAGTCTGCATTCCAATAGTAGCACTCTTGGTCGGGACGCATGCGAAGCACTGAGCCTAAATAAGCCAGGGTCTTTAGACTCATACTACCCACTAAGTGTGACGCACGTCTTGCGGGTATTTTTGTTACGTGACCCTCATCATAGTAGCGCGGTAGTGACGGCGTTATCATAGTTCCACAAGCCGGTTCAGACGGCTCGTATCTTTCGCGTACACTCTTAGAGAAGAGAAATTGTGAGTACCCTAAAAATTTTTGCAGCCACCGCGTTGTGTGGCGCCGTAGCTTTTGCGGCCGGGTGCGGCGGCAGCGGCTCGAGCGCTCTCAACGGCATGGCGGCCCAGGGCAGCGGCGGCCTATCGAACGGCCTCCGTAACACCCAAGGACTGAGCGCCGCTTCGGCCGGCCTGCCGCATCCGGACCACATCACGGTCCTCATCATGGAAAACCAAAACTACTCGATACTGCTCAATGCTCATCCTCCGTATTTGTTCAACGCGCTCAAGCCGCTGTCCGCATGGTTCACTCAGGCATACGCGATCACGCATAAAAGCCAGCCGAACTATTTCGCCTTATTCGCCGGCACGACGGAAGGGCTGTCGGGCGGCGGCCAGGATACGGATGCGTGCCCTCCCAAGAACGCGCCGTACAACGGCGACGTAGCGGCGGCCACCCAAGCGCAGGGCAAAAGATTCGTCGCCCAAGTCGAAAACTCGCTGCCCTGGGGCCAATGCAACTCGACCAAAAAAGACCCCTCTGGAGCCCCCCTGCAAGTCAACCGCCACACGCCGTGGGTGAACTTCACCGACGTGCCTCACTCCGTCGAACACGATTGGTCGCCCGGATCAGTACCTGACCTGAGCGCGGACATCACGTTCCTTACGCCCAACCAAATGGACAACACTCACGACAGCACGATCGCTTACGGCGACAACTATCTTGCCGGCATCATCCCCGGTATCATCGCCTACGACGCGACGCATAACGGCCTTTTGGTCATCCTTTGGGATGAAGCGGACAGCGACAACACCAACGGCGGAGGCCACATCGCAACGCTCTTCGTCGGGCCGATGGTCAAGCCCGGTGAATACGGCCAGACGGTCAATCACTTCAACGTCTTGCGCACGATCGAAGACATGGAGGGATTGCCGCATCTCGGCAACACCGGCAACTTCGATGCCATATCGGGCGTGTGGACCGGCTCGACGCCAAGTCCTTCGCCATCGCCCACGCC
>JALYUR010000084.1 GCA_030853635.1 Vulcanimicrobiota bacterium
CGGCCGCGGTAGAGCGGTGGCGCGAATACATCGCGCGCGAGACGTTGGCCGTGGAGATCAATGGCCGGCCGTTTGGCAACGGCTTCGAGACGCGGGCCGAGGGATGGGGCATCGCGCTCGCGCGCGCGCACGCTGCGGATAGCGGCTGAGAATGCTACGGCGCAGAGCCGATTCGCCCAAGCGCTCGGCTTTTAGCGCGCTGGGGCCGATGCGGTCGGCTCGGCACGCGCGCAGCGCCACAGCATGATGCAGCCCAAGACGAGCATGGCGATCGTCAGGTATTGAGCGCCGGTCAAACCGAAGTACATGATTCCCGGCTCACGGTAAAACTCAACAACCGTCCGAACGGCGCCGTAGCCGCCGATGAACGCCCAAAAAACCATGCCCTCGCGCCTTCGAGCCCAGCCGTGCAGCAGCCACAACAGCGGCAGCAGGAACACTAACATGCCCGCCGCCTCGAAAAGCTGCGAGGGATAGCGGTAGCCGGAAAATCCCGGAAAGCCGATGCCTATCGGCGCGTCGGTGAGACGCCCAGGCAGTTCGGCGTTGATGAAGTTGGCGCAGCGGGTCAAAGCGATGTCCAGCGGCAGCCACAAAATGCCCTCATCGGCTACCGCGTTAAAAGGCAGCCCGGACTTGCGCAGGAAAAGCCACGAGCCGACGATCGCGCCTACGAGCCCGCCATGAAAGGCCATGCCGCCATGCCAGATGCTCACCAACTCGAGCGGAGCGTGCAGGTAATAGCTCAACGGATGACCGCCGGCTTGCGCGGGCGTCAGCATGTCGGCGATGAGAAAGAAAAGCCGTCCGCCCACTATCACGCCCAGCATCGCGTAGACAACGAACTCTTGGGCCTGTTCGACCGTCATCCCGGTGCGCGCGCGGCTGCGCTTGGCTGCAAGCTGGAGGTAGACGATTAGGGCGCCGATAAGGTAGCTAAGGCCGTACCACCGAATGCCGAGCCGTCCCAGGTGCAATGCCACCGGGTCTATGTTTGGGTACGTGAACCAATGCTGAACCGACTCGGACGCGATCAAGAGAGCGTATGAGTACCTCAGTTCGGACCGTGACCGATGCCCCGCTTGGCGACGTCCAGCGCCGAGACGTTATCGCCCATTCGCTCGTCTTCATCGCCGGCTTCACGCTGGTGTTCGTCCTTGCCGGGGCGACCGCCAGCGCGCTGGGTGCCGTATTCGCTGATTATCGCACCGTCATCACGCGGATTTTCGGACTCGTCATCATCCTTCTCGGCATTAATATGCTCGGCCTGTTCCGCTTAGGTTTTTTGGCGATGGACAAGCGGTTGCGCGTTAACCGAGGCAAAGTATCTTACGTCGGCTCTTTTTTTGTCGGCATCGGCTTTGCAGCCGGCTGGTCGCCGTGCATCGGGCCCATCCTCGCCGCGGTTTTAGCTATGGCGTCGCAAGCCGGAACGACCGCGGCTGCCGTCGGCCTGCTGTTCGTGTATTCGTTGGGCCTGGGCTTGCCGCTGCTGTGCACCGCCGTCGCCTTACAGTACGTCTTGCCGTTACTCAATCGCATCAAGAGGTTTTTACCGGCCATCGAGATCGCCGCCGGGATCTTGGTCATCATGATGGGCGTCGTCGTATTTACGAACTCTTTCCTGCGCTTCACCGGCTGGCTTTACCAGACGTTCCCCGCGCTGCAAAACGTCGGCACGGGACCGGAGGCGGCGGCCGGCCGCCTGTCCGTCGAAGCCGTGTTCATCGCGGGTCTGGTCTCGTTCGTTTCGCCGTGCGTCCTGCCGCTGGTGCCCGTCTACATATCGTATCTCACCGGCCAGAGCATCGAAAAGCTGATCGCAGCCTACGACCGTCCACGTCCTGCGATCGTCGAATCGTAGCGCCCGATTGCCCGATAGCCACCTGCAGCTGCGGCTGCTCAAAAACGTTCTGTTGCGCCAAGGAGCCCTCGGCGCGTCCGTCTACTGGGCCAGCCCTTACCGCGTCTTCGCGGTCAACTTTTTGGGCGGTACCGTAGCGGGGCTGATCGTCACCGTCGTCGCCGTGGTGGGCTTGGCGATCGGCGTCCATCGCGCCGGCCCCGAGTCGCTGCTCTACGTTTTTGCCAAAGACATGCTGCAAGTCGTCCAGGTTCTCAGACTGCGCGCCGAGGAGCTTGCTCGATGAAAGCTCAGCGCGAGCTGCCCGAGGATGCGCCTCCGGCAGACGAAATGCGGGCGACGCTGCGAGAAATCGACCGCCTGGCGAAGATCGTGGAGCGGATGAATTTGGGCGACTACGTCGGACTGCTCCAGCGGCCGGCGCGTCTTCTATGGATAAATTTCCTCGCCGGGCTGGCACGCGGTCTTGGAACCGTGCTGGGGGCCACGCTGCTGTTTTCGCTGATAATCGCCGTGGTCGGCAAGATAATCGCTTTGCACCTGCCGGGCGTCAGCCGCTTCTTAGAAGACTTTTTGCGCCTCTTCCACAGCCAAGGGCCGACACATTAAAGCGAGGGTGTCGCTCGGATTCGTGGTACTCGCTGCCCTGATCGTGGCCGGCGACCAGATCGCCAAGCACGCGATCGCCTCTCATCTCATGCCCGACGAAAGCCGCATCTTAGTGCCCAAAGTACTATATCTCACCTACGTTCAAAACCGTCACGGCGCCTTCGGCCTCTTCGGATCTCATCCGCTGCTACTGGCGGCGGCCGCTTCGGCGGTTTTGGTCGCCTTCTACATTTGGTACCGCCAAGAGGGCGTTACCCTGTTGACGCACGCCGCATTCGCACTCATTTTGGGCGGGGCAGTAGGCAACATCGTAGATCGGCTGCGTTTGGGTTACGTCGTCGATTTCATCGACTTTCGAGTATGGCCCGTCTTCAACGTGGCGGATTCGGCTATCAGCGTCGGTGTCTGCTTGCTGCTGATCCGCATGCTGGTCGCGGATCGGCGTCCCACTTCGCAGGGGTGAACCAGCCCCGGATTTTCGTCGCCGCCGCCGCCGATGAGGGGCAGCGTATCGATGTAGTCGTCGCTCGTCGCAGCGGTCGCTCGCGCAGCGCTGCCGCCGGCCTGGTGCGCGCGGGATGCGTCCGAGTCGCCGCCGGCGCGGTCAGACCATCCCATATCGTGCGCGGCGGCGAGCGCATCAGCGTCGCTGAGCCGCCGGTCGTCCGCCCGTCGGCCAAAGCGCAGAGCATACCCTTGTGCTTGGTGTACGATGATGCTGACTTGTGCGTCGTGGACAAGCCCGCAGGCATGGCGACGCACCCGGCCCCGGGCAGCCCCGACGGCACTTTGGTCAACGCCCTGCTCGCAAGGCTGGGCAAGTTGCCGGCCATCAACGGAGCGCTGCGCCCCGGCATCGTCCACCGCCTCGATAAGGGCACGTCGGGTCTGCTGGTCGTGGCAAAAAGCGACGCCGCCATGCGCGCGCTGTCCGCCGCGATCGGCGCGCGCGCGGTCAAGCGAGGCTACGACGCCGTCGTATGGGGATCGCCGAGGCCGGCCGCAGGCACCGTCGATGCGCCGCTCGGGCGGGATTCGCGCTCGCGTCTCAAGTTTGCCGTACGCGAAGGCGGCCGCCAAGCGCTGACGGATTATCGCACAGCCGAGATCTTCGGTATCCACGCGCTGCCCGAGGTCTCCCGAGCGCAAGCCAGCACGCTCGCGCGGCTGGCGCTAAGTCTCAAAACAGGCCGCACTCATCAGATCCGCGTGCACTGTGCGGCGATCGGTCACCCGATCGTCGGCGACGAACTTTACGCGGGCGGACGTGCCGCTCTGGGGATGCGCCGTCAGGCGCTGCACGCTGCCCGACTGGAGTTCGCGCATCCAATCACCGGCGCAACGCTACGCTTCGAATCTCCGTGGCCCAATGATTTTGCAGGCTTGGTCGATCGTCTGCGCCGCGCCCAAGCGCCGTGAACTTCGAATTGACCGCCGCCGACGGGCTCGCGCGGGCCGGCGTGCTGCGCACGCCACACGCGGACGTCGAGACGCCGGTCTTCATGCCGGTAGGCACGCAGGCCGCCGTCAAAACGCTCGTTCCGGATGATCTTCTCGCTTGCGGCACTCGCATGCTGCTGGCGAATGCCTATCACTGCTATCTGCGCCCGGGCGCCGACATAATCGCGCGGGCTGGGGGACTTCACGGTTTCATGGCGTGGCAACATGCCATTCTGACCGATAGCGGCGGTTTTCAGGTCTTTTCGCTCGCGCGATTGGCGCACGTCGATGACGAGGGCTATCATTTCGCGTCTCACCTCGATGGCGGGCGCCACACTTTTACGCCTGAATCCGTAGTAGCCTTGCAAGAGGGGCTAGGCGCTGACGTCGCCATGGTGCTCGACGATTGCGCTCCAGCCGGCGTCGACTCAGCGCGCGCCTCGGAGTCGGCCGATCGTACGCTACGCTGGGCGCAGCGCGCTCTGAACGCCAAGCGGCGCGCCGATCAGATGCTTTTCGCGATCGCGCAGGGATCGACGTTCGACGGCCTAAGGCGCGAGCAGGCACGCGCGCTTGGCGCGCTCGACTTCGCCGGCTACGGCATCGGCGGCTTGTGGGTGGGCGAAGCAAGAGGTGAGAGCTTTGCGATGGTGCGCGCCGTCTGCGAGGAGCTGCCCGCCGCCAAGCCGCGCTACTTGATGGGCGTCGGAACGCCCCCCGACATAATAACCTGCGTGGCGGCCGGCGTCGACATGTTCGACTGCGTCTACCCGACACGCTGCGCGCGTCACGGCCTGGCTATGGTAGCTTCAGGTCGGCTGAACCTGCGCAACGCCAGGTTCGCCGCTGACTTTACTCCCCTCGACGCAACGTGCGACTGCCCGACCTGCTCGCAGTTCACGCGCGCCTACTTGGCGCACTGCTTTCGCGCCGGAGAGGTCATAGGACCTCGCTTGGTGAGCCAACACAACGTAGCTTTTCTCAGTCGGCTCACGCGCGAAGCGCGCGCTGCCATCGTCGCGGGGCGGTTCGCGCAATGGTCTGCAGCTCGGCTGACGCCCGGCGTCGGAGGATAAACCACCGGCCAACCCCAAATGTATCGAACAAGTGAGCGCCTCGAACGCAAACGAAGAGCCGGCTCGCCGGATCGCGGCGGCCGTGCTCGCGGTGCGTTCGCGCATCGCGCGCGCGTGCGGCCTGACCGGACGGCCTCCGCAGGATGTGACGGTAGTCGCGGTCAGCAAGGGATTCGGCCCCGAGGTGATAGAGGCGGCGATCGCGGCGGGCTTGACCGATATCGGTGAGAACTACTCTCAAGAGGCCAAAGCTAAATTTTCGGCTGTAGCTTGGCCGACCCATCCTATCCGACGGCATTTTATCGGCCGTCTTCAGCGCAACAAGATCGGCCGCGTCGCGGCTCTGTTCGACGTAGTGCAGACCATCGACGACATAGCGGCCGCCGAAGCCTTGGCGGGCGCAGCCGCCTCGGCCGGCAAACCGCACCTTGACGTTTTGGTCCAGCTCAACGTCGCAAGCGATGAGCGGGCCGGAGTTCCGCCGCATCGCTGTCTTGAGTTCGCCGAGCAGCTCGGCCGGCTGCGCGGTCTGCGGCTTCGCGGGCTCATGGCGGTCGGCCCACGCGACCCCGCTTCGGTACACGATGCTTTCGCCGTTGCGGCGAAGACCTACAACACCATGCGTGCCGGCCTGCCGCACATCGAGTGGTTTTCGCTCGGCATGTCCGGCGATTTGCCGCAGGCCATCGCGGCAGGGAGCACGATGCTGCGCCTCGGCGCCGCGCTGTTCGGGGAACGCCCGAAAAAGGAAGGGGTAATGCTATGATCTACGCCGGCGTACTGTCGAACCTATCGAATTTCTTCACGGGCGGACCGGTCGACGATTCGGACGACGAGTTGGACCAAAGGGAGCCCAAGCCGAACATAGTCTCTTTTCAGGACGCCAAATCCACGCGGCGTTTGGGAGTCGCGCTCTTCCATCCGCGCAAGTTCGAAGATGTCAGCGAGATGGCCGACAGCCTCCGTGGCCGTACGCTCGTGATGGTGAACTTGATCGGCTCCGATCGGGTGCTGTCTCAACGGATCGTCGACTTTTTGAGCGGAGCAGTTTACTCGCTCGATGGCAAAATGCAGCGCGTCGCTGAAGGCATCTACCTCTTCGCGCCCAGCAACGTCAGCATCAACGCCAAGGATGCGGAAAGTGCGATCGGCGCCGCATACGAGTCCTACTGACCTCAGCGGCCTTCGGTTACAGCAGTGAAGATAACTCCGGTCGATATCCAACATCGGGAGTTCAAAAGGGCTTTGCAGGGCTATGCCCGTGAAGACGTGGACCGGTTCTTGGACGAGATCATCGAATCGCTCGAGCAGGACATCGACGAGCGGACGAAGCTCGAATCGGCTCTGGCGGATCTAACCGAAAAAGTTTCGCATTTCAAATCGATGGAATCCAGCCTCCAAAGCACGCTTCTGCTGGCGCAGCGCACCGCCGATGAGGTGAAGGCGGCAGCGCACAAAGAAGTCGACATTATCAAACAGCAGGCGCGCTTGAACGCCGAAACCGAACTGCAAGGGGTGCGCACTGAGATAGAGCTCGCCAGACAAGAGCTGCAGCGCGTGCTCGATCAACTCCAAGCCGTGCGTCAAGAACTGCGAGCGTTCTTGAGCCGCCATCTCGCCATCGTCGACGGCGTGGTGCCGCTGTCGGTCGGCGCATCCGGCGGCGGGCGGGATCAGATCGAGCGGTAGATCCCGCCCACGAGGATGACGTGGCCGCCGGCGATCGCGATGCGCTGGTGCGCTAGATGCAGTGCGTCAAAGACCAGCGCGCGCAGCAGCAGACCGGCTCGCATCAGACTAGCGGCGGCCTTGCTCAAGACGATGGCGTCAGCGTGGAATAGAGCCGAATACGTGCCGTAAAACGATTCAGCCGCATCGTAAATGTCGACCG
>JALYUR010000085.1 GCA_030853635.1 Vulcanimicrobiota bacterium
CGGCCGCGGTAGAGCGGTGGCGCGAATACATCGCGCGCGAGACGTTGGCCGTGGAGATCAATGGCCGGCCGTTTGGCAACGGCTTCGAGACGCGGGCCGAGGGATGGGGCATCGCGCTCGCGCGCGCACACCCTGCGGACAGCGGCTGAGATGCGACGGCGCAAGACGATGGCGCAAGCGCTCGCCTTCAGCGCGACTGGGCCGAGGCGGTAGGTTCGGCACGCGCGCAGCGCCAGGCCATGATGCAGCCCAAGACGAGCATGGCGATCGTCAGGTATTGAGCGCCGGTCAAACCGCGGTACATGATTCCCGGCTCCCGGTAAAACTCGACAACCGTCCGAACGGCGCCGTAGCCGCCGATGAACGCCCAAAAAATCATGCCGCCGCGCCGTCGGGCCCAGCCGTGCAGCAGCCACAACAGCGGCAGCAGGAACACTAACATGCCTGCCGCTTCGAAAAGCTGCGAGGGATAGCGATAGCCGGAAAATCCCGGAAAATTGATGCCGATCGGCGCGTCGGTGAGACGCCCGGGCAGTTCAGCGTTGATGAAGTTGGCGCAGCGGGTCAAAGCGATGTCCAGCGGCAGCCACAAAATGCCTTCATCCGCGACCGGCTTGAAAGCCAGCCCGGACTTGCGCAGGAAAAGCCACGAGCCGACGATCGCGCCCACGAGCCCGCCATGAAACGCCATGCCGCCATGCCAGATGCTTACCAATTCAAGCGGAGCGTGCAGGTAATAACTCAACGGATGACCGCCGGCTCGAGCGGGCGTCAGCATGTCGGCGACGAGAAAGAGAAAGCGTCCGCCCACTATCACGCCCAGCATCGCATAGACAACGAACTCTTGGGCCTGTTCGACCGTCATCCCGGTACGCGCGCGGCTGCGCTTGGCCGCAAGCTGGAGGTAGACGATTAAAGCGCCGATAAGGTAGCTAAGGCCGTACCACCGAATGCCGAGCGGTCCCAGGTGCAATGCCACCGGGTCTATGTTTGGGTACGTGAACCAATGCTGAACCGGCCCGGACGCGATCAAGAGAGCGTATGAGTACCTCAGTTCGGACAATGACCGATGCCCCGCTTGGCGACGTGCAGCGCCGCGACGTCATCGCCCATTCGCTCGTGTTTATCGCCGGCTTCACGCTGGTATTCGTCCTTGCAGGGGCGACCGCCAGCGCGCTGGGCACCGTATTCGCTGATTATCGAACCGTCATCACGCGGATTTTCGGACTCGTCATCATCCTTCTTGGGATCAATATGCTCGGCCTGTTCCGCCTTGGTTTTTTGGCGATGGACAAGCGGTTGCGCGTTAACCGAGGTAAAGTATCTTACGTCGGCTCTTTTTTTGTCGGCATCGGCTTTGCAGCTGGCTGGTCGCCGTGTATCGGGCCGATCCTTGCCGCCGTCTTAGCGATGGCGTCGCAAACCGGAACGATCTCGGCCGCCGTCGGCCTGCTGTTCGTGTATTCGTTGGGCTTGGGCCTGCCGCTGCTGTGCACCGCGGTCGCTTTGCAGTACGTGCTGCCGTTACTCAATCGAATCAAGAGGTTTTTGCCGGCCATCGAGATCGCCGCCGGCGTCTTGGTCATCATGATGGGCGCCGTCGTGTTCACGAACTCTTTCCTGCGCTTCACCGGTTGGCTTTACCAGACGTTCCCCGCGCTGCAAGACGTCGGCACGGGACCGGAGGCGACGGGCGGCCGCCTGTCGGTCGAAGCCGTCTTCATCGCGGGTCTGGTCTCGTTCGTTTCGCCCTGCGTCCTGCCGCTGGTGCCCGTCTACATATCGTATCTCACCGGCCAGAGCATCGAAAAGCTCATCGCCGCCTACGATCGCCCACGTCCGGCGATCGTGGAATCGTAGCGCCCGATTGCCCGATAGCCACCTGCAGTTGCGGCTGCTCAAAAACGTTCTGTTGCGCCAGGGCGCCCTCGGCGCGTCCGTCTACTGGGCCAGCCCCTACCGCGTCTTTGCGGTTAACTTTTTGGGCGGCACGGTTGCAGGGCTGATAGTGACCATCGTTGCCGTGGTGGGCTTGGCGATCGGCCTCCATCGCGCCGGCCCCGAGTCGCTGCTCTACGTCCTTGCCAAAGACATGCTGCAAGTGGTCCAAGTTCTCAGACTGCGCGCCGAAGAGCTCGCTCGATGAAAGCTCAGCGCGAGCTGCCCGAGGATGCGCCTCCGGCAGACGAGATGCGGGCGACCCTGCGAGAGATCGACCGCCTGGCGAAAATCGTAGAGCGGATGAATTTAGGCGACTACGTCGGACTGCTCCAGCGCCCGGCCCGCCTTCTATGGATAAACTTCCTCGCCGGGCTGGCCCGCGGTCTTGGAACGGTGCTGGGAGCCACGCTGCTATTTTCGCTGATAATCGCCGTGGTCGGCAAGATCATCGCTTTGCACCTGCCGGGGGTCAGCCGCTTCTTAGAAGACTTCTTGCGCCTCTTCCACAGCCAAGGGCCGACGCATTAAAGCGAGGATGTCGCTCGGATTTGTGGCGCTCGCTGCCCTGATCGTGGCTGGCGACCAGATCGCCAAGCACGCGATCGCCTCTCGTTTCATGCCCGACGAAAGCCGCATCCTAGTGCCTAAAGTACTTTATCTGACCTACGTTCAAAACCGTCACGGCGCTTTCGGTCTATTCGGATCTCATCCGCTGTTGCTGGCGGCGGCCGCTTCGGCGGTTTTGGTCGCCTTTTACCTTTGGTACCGTCAAGAGGGCATTACGCTGTTGACGCATGCCGCATTCGCACTCATTTTGGGCGGGGCGGTGGGCAACATCGTAGATCGGCTGCGTTTGGGCTACGTCGTGGATTTCATCGACTTTCGAGTATGGCCCGTCTTCAACGTGGCGGACTCGGCCATCAGCGTCGGTGTGTGCTTGCTGCTGATCCGCATGCTGGCCGCGGATCGGCGTCCCACTTCGCAGGGGTGAACCAGCCCCGGATATTCGTCGCCGCCGCAGAGGATGAGGGGCAGCGTATCGATGTAGTCATCGCTCGACGCAGCGGTCGGTCGCGCAGCGCTGCCGCCGGCCTGCTGCGCGCGGGATGCGTCCGAGTCGCCGACGCTGCGGTCAGGCCATCGCATATCGTGCGCAGCGGCGAGCGCATAAGCGTAGCCGAGCCGTCGGTCGTCCGGCCGTCGGCCAAAGCGCAAAGCATACCGCTTCGCCTCGTGTACGATGATGCCGACTTGTGCGTCGTCGATAAGCCTGCAGGCATGGCAACGCACCCCGCTCCCGGTAGCCCTGACGGCACTTTGGTCAACGCCCTGCTCGGGACGCTGGGCGAGTTGCCCGCCATCAATGGAGCGCTGCGCCCGGGTATCGTTCACCGCCTCGATAAGGGCACATCCGGTCTACTGGTGGTGGCAAAAAGCGATGCCGCCATGCGCGCGCTGTCCGCCGCGATTGGCATGCGCGCCGTCAAGCGAAGCTACGACGCGATCGTATGGGGATCGCCAAAGCCGGCCGCGGGCACCGTCGATGCGCCGCTGGGTCGGGATCCGCGCTCGCGTCTAAGGTTTGCCGTACGCGAAGGCGGCCGCCGGGCGTTGACCGATTATCGCACGGTCGAAATCTTCCGCATCCCCGCGGCGCCCAAGGCCCCCCAAGCTCAACCCGGCACGCTCGTGCGGCTGGCGCTAAGTCTTAAGACAGGCCGCACTCATCAGATCCGCGTGCACTGTGCGGCGATCGGTCACCCGGTCGTCGGGGACGAACTTTACGGCGGCGGGCGCGCCGCTCTGGGAATGCGCCGTCAGGCACTGCACGCCGCGCGGCTGGAGTTCGCGCATCCCATCACTGGGGCAACGCTGCGCTTCGAATCTCCGTGGCCCGATGACTTCGCCGGCTTGGTCGATCGTCTGCGCCGCGCCCAAGCGCCGTGAACTTCGAATTGACGGCCGTCGACGGGCTCGCCCGCGCCGGCATGCTGCGCACGCCGCACGCGGACATCGAAACGCCGGTTTTCATGCCGGTCGGCACGCAGGCCGCCGTCAAAACGCTCGTCCCGGATGATCTTTGCGCCTGCGGCACTCGCATGCTGCTAGCCAATGCCTATCACTGCTATCTGCGCCCGGGCGCCGACATAATCGCGCGGGCAGGTGGACTTCACGGTTTCATGGCGTGGCCGCATGCCATTTTGACCGATAGCGGCGGTTTTCAGGTCTTCTCGCTCGCGCGCTTGGCGCACGTCGATGACGAAGGCTATCACTTCGCATCTCATCTCGATGGCGGGCGCCACACTTTTACGCCTGAATCCGTAGTGGCCTTGCAAGAGGGTCTAGGCGCCGACGTCGCCATGGTGCTCGACGATTGCGCTCCAGCCGGCGTCGACTCAGCGCGCGCCTGCGAGTCGGCGGATCGGACGCTGCGCTGGGCGCAGCGCGCTCTGAACGTCAAGCAGCGCGCCGATCAGATGCTTTTCGCGATCGCGCAGGGATCGACGTTTGACGGCCTTCGGCGCGAGCAGGCGCGCGCGCTCGGCGCACTCGACTTCGCCGGCTACGGCATCGGCGGCTTGTGGGTGGGCGAAGCAAGAGATAGGAGTGTTGCGATGGTGCGCGCGGTCTGCGAGGAGCTGCCCGCCGCCAAGCCGCGCTACTTGATGGGTGTCGGAACGCCCGGCGACATAATAACCTGCATGGCGGCCGGCGTCGACATGTTCGACTGCGTCTACCCGACACGCTGCGCGCGTCATGGCCTGGCTATGGTAACTTCAGGTCGGCTGAACCTGCGCAACGCCAGGTTCGCAGCTGACTTTACTCCACTCGACGCAACATGCGACTGTCCGACCTGCTCGCAGTTCACGCGCGCCTACTTGGCGCACTGCTTTCGCGCTGGGGAAGTCATAGGACCGCGTTTGGTGAGCCAGCACAACGTGGCTTTTCTTAGTCGGCTCACGCGCGAAGCGCGCGCCGCCATCGTCGCCGGGCGCTTCGCCGACTGGTCCGCCGCACGACTGGCGTGCGACGGCGGAGGATAAGTCGCCCGCCAACCGCAAACCATCGAACAAGTGAGCGCCTCGGACGCAGATGAGGAGGCGGCTGGGCGGATTGCGGCGGCTGTGCTCGCGGTGCGTTCGCGCATCGCGCATGCGTGCGGCCTGACCGGGCGGCGTCCGCAGGATGTTACGGTCGTCGCGGTTAGTAAGGGATTCGGCCCTGAGGTGATAGAGGCGGCGATCGCGGCAGATTTGACCGACATCGGTGAGAACTACTATCAAGAGGCCAAACGCAAATTTTCGGCGGTAGCGTGGCCGGCCCATCCCATCCGACGGCACTTCATCGGCCGTCTTCAGCGCAATAAGCTCGGCCGCGTCGCCGCTCTGTTCGACGTAGTGCAGACCATCGACGACATAACGGCCGCCCAAGCCTTAGCGGGCGCAGCCGCCTCAGCCGGCAAACCGAACCTCGACGTGTTAGTTCAGCTCAACATCGCAAGCGACGATCGGGCCGGAGTTCCACCGCATCGCTGCCTTGAGTTTGCCGAGCAGCTAGGCCGGCTGCGCGGGCTGCGGCTGCGCGGGCTGATGGCCATCGGCCCGCGCGACCCCGCTTCGGTACCCGAGGCTTTCGCCGTTGCGGCGAAGACCTACAACACCATGCGTGCCGGGCTGCCTCACATCGACTGGTTTTCACTTGGCATGTCCGGCGATATGCCGCAGGCCATCGCGGCGGGGAGCACAATGCTGCGGCTAGGCGCCGCGCTGTTCGGGGAGCGCCCGAAAAAGGAAGGGAAAATGCTATGATCTACGCCGGCGTACTCTCTAATCTATCGAATTTCTTCACGGGTGGGCCAGTCGACGATTCGGACGACGAGTTGGACCACCGAGAGCCCAAGCCGAACATCGTCTCTTTCCAGGACGCCAAATCCACGCGGCGTTTGGGAGTCGCGCTCTTCCATCCGCGCAAGTTCGAGGACGTCAGCGAGATGGCCGACAGCCTCCGCGGCCGTACGCTCGTAATGGTCAACTTGATCGGCTCCGATCGGGTGCTGTCTCAACGGATCGTCGACTTTTTGAGCGGAGCGGTTTACTCGCTCGACGGCAAGATGCAGCGCGTGGCCGAAGGCATCTACCTTTTCGCGCCCAGCAATGTCAGCATCAACGCCAAGGATGCGGAGAGTGCTATTGGCGCCGCATACGAGTCGTACTGATCTCAGCGGCCGTCAGTTACAGCAGTGAAGATTACTCCGGTCGACATTCAACATCGGGAGTTCAAGAGGGCTTTGCAAGGCTATGCCCGTGAAGAAGTCGACCGGTTTTTGGACGAGATCATCGAATCGCTCGAGCAGGACATCGACGAGCGGACGAAGCTCGAATCGGCCCTCGCCGATCTGACCGAAAAGGTTTCGCATTTCAAATCGATGGAATCCAGCCTCCAAAGCACGCTTCTGCTGGCGCAGCGCACGGCCGATGAGGTGAAGGCCGCAGCGCACAAAGAAGTCGATATCATCAAACAGCAGGCGCGCTTAAACGCCGAAACCGAGCTGCAAGGAGTGCGCGCTGAGATAGATCTAGCCAGACAGGAGCTGCAGCGCGTGGTCGATCAACTGCAAGCCGTGCGTCAAGAACTGCGCGCGTTCTTGAGCCGCCATCTGGCCATCGTCGACGGCGTTGCGCCGCTGTCGGTCGGCGCATCCGGCGGCGGGCGAGATCAGACTGAGCGGTAGATCCCGCCCCCGAGGATGACGTGGCCGCCGACGATCGCGATGCGCTGGTGCACTAGGTGTAGTGCGTCAAAGACGAGCGCGCGCAGCAGCAGACCGGCTCGCATCAGACTAGCGGCGGCCTTGCTCAAGACGATGGCGTCAGCGTGGAATAGAGCCGAATACGTGCCGTAAAACGATTCAGCCGCATCGTAAATGTCGACCG
>JALYUR010000126.1 GCA_030853635.1 Vulcanimicrobiota bacterium
CGAATACGTACTCGTCACTGGGGTCCAGCGGCAGGCACGCGTGGTTGTCCCAGGCGATCGAATTCATGGCTCAGGCTCGTTGGATGGACCGAAGATTTGCCCTCCGAGCAGCGAAGCAGACGCTGCCCCGAACGCACCAGGATGGGAGTAATCGCCAGTGATGCGGGATATCTTGCGCTTAGCGCGCGCGCCTTTCTTGCTGCGGGTGTGCGCGCTCTTGACGACGACCATCTTCTTGGCTGCGCCGGCGCGGGCGCACGTGACACCGCCGCCTAGAGCGCTTGCTGGACCGGCCTCGGCTCCTCACGAGATCGCCCCGCGCGACACCCCGGCGATCGGCGGCCAATCGCTGGCGCACAGAATCGCCCGGATCATCAACCGGCCGCAGCTCAAGCATGCTTTGTTCGGCATCGAGTTCTACGATCTTGATCTTGCTAGGCCGGTGTACGAGCTCAACGCCGACAAATTTTTCGGGCCTGCCTCGACGACAAAGCTGCTGACGATGGGCAGCGCGCTGGCGCTGTTCGGACCGAACCATCGTTTTACGACGTCTGTGTATCGCAACGGTTCGGTGACCCGAGACGGCATTCTTAACGGCGACCTCGTCCTAGTCGCATCTGGCGATCCGAACATCTCCAGCCGCGTCCAGCCTGACGACACGCTGGCTTTTGAGAACGAGGACCACGCGTATGACGGCAGTCCGGACACTAAGGCGGTGCCCGGCGATCCGTTAGTCGTACTGCGAGAGCTGGCCGGGCAGGTTAAAGCCAAGGGCATCAACCGAATAAGCGGGCACGTCATGGTCGACGATTCCCTGTTTGCCGGCGGCATGCAGGAGCTCGGCACGGGAACGGTCATCTCGTCCATAACCCTCAACGACAACATCGTCGACGTAACCGTACGGCCAGGGATGGCGCAAGGCACGCCGGCGATCGTGACCGCGTCGCCGCAAACCCCTTACGTGCGCTTCGTCAACCAAGTGGTGACGGGCGCGACCGCCAGCAAACCAGAAGTGAACATGGCGCCAGACCTCAAGCAGGACGACGGCAACCACATCGTGACGCTGACCGGCAGCATGCCTTTGGGCAACGCAGGCATACTCTACGCATACGCTGCGCCCGAACCCAAGCGCTTTGCCGAGGTAGCGCTTGCACAGACGCTGCGCGAGGCCGGCGTCGCGGCCGAGCCGTCAGCCGCCGATGCGGCGCCGGACATGGCCTTGCTTGCGCATTCATACACGCTTGAGAATCTGGTCGCGCAACACAGATCGCCACCGTATGCTCAGGAGGTCAAAATCACGCTCAAGGTCAGTCAGAACCTGCACGCGAGCACGACGCCCTTCATCCTGGGCGCGACCTTGGGCCACGCACGCGAGCGCGTCGATCAAACCGGTTTCGATTTGGAGCATCGCTTCTTGCAGAGCGCGGGGCTTGCGCTCAGCGAAGCATCGCAAGCGGATGGAGCCGGAGGGTCGGCGCACTTCACCCCGTCATTTATGGTTTCGTACTTGGCCTTTATGGCAAAGCAGAAGTTTTTCCAGACATTCTACGATGCGTTGCCGGTCTTGGGACGAGACGGCACGCTCTTCAACATTCAGACCAACTCGCCGGCCGCGGGCAAGGTCCACGCAAAGACGGGCACTTGGAGCGAGGAGGACCATCTGAACCACAAAGCGTTCGTTAGCGCCAAAGCGCTTGCCGGCTATACGACGAACGCTGCGGGACATCACATCGCGTTTTGCATCTTCCTCAACAATCTGTCAGTGGGCAATCGCCAGGACATCACAGATGTGGCCGGTCAAACGGTCGGCGAGATCGCCGCTGCCGGGTATCTGTCGGCGCACTGATCTCAGACGGGGACCACCGAGGAGCTAAGCGGCCGACTTTGGCCTTGGCGAGCAATTTTGCCGCTGGGCTTGACAGGGCCGGCACGCTCGGTGTATAAACATATAACCAGATGGTTAACAATCAAACGCACCTCGACGCGGTCTTCTCCGCCCTCGCCGATCCGACGCGGCGGCGCATCCTCGAGCGGTTGGCCAAGCGCCGGCTAACCATCGGCGAGATCGCGGGAGGGTTCCCTATCTCGCAACCCGCTATCTCGAAGCACGTCAAGATCTTGGAAGAAGCCGGGCTGCTGAACCGCGAGGTCGTCGGCCGGGTGCATCACTGCATGCTCGATCCCAAGGCGCTGAGCGCCGCCAATACCTGGATGGACCGCCAACGTCGTTACTGGACTGCGGCGCTCGACAGGCTGGACGATTATCTGGAAAAGTCGAGCAGTGATGACACTGCTCATGGAGCTAGGAGAAACGATGACTAAACGCCCCTTTACGATCACCGGTATGGACCTGAGCGGTTACATGGTCAAGGACGCGCCTCGTGCCATCGAATTCTATCGTGATGTGCTTGGACTTGAGCCGCTAAAGGTATATCCGGACAATAGGGGAGCCGAATACGAACTGGCCGATGGCACGACGTTTGGCTTGTGGGGTGGCGGCGGCAGAGTGATGCCGTTCCAGCCCAGCAACGGGATCCTCTTTGCGGTCGATGATCTCGAGGCCGCCGTTAGCGCGGTCAAGGCCCGCGGCATCCCCGTCCTCATGCAGAACGAGACGCCGACGTGCTTCATGGCGATGATCAACGATACCGAGGGCAACAGCGTATTCTTACACAAGCGCAAAGCCGCATAACCGCGGACGATACGGTTCTTTATAGCAGAATCGGCGTGACTAGCTACGCCAACTAAGAAAGAGGAGATCATGAGCGATACCAAGACCCAAGCGCCCGAGCGCATTTTGATTCGTCGTAAATTCGCCGCGCCTCGGGCTCGCGTCTTCGCAGCCTGGACGCGACCGGAAGAGATGTGCAAGTGGGCGGGACCAAACGACGTCTCGGTTCCCGAGATGCAGTCCGACCTGCGTGTCGGTGGCAAATACCGCATCACCATGCAGATGACGGACGGGGAACGCTGGGCCGTGGGCGGCGTTTTCAAAGAGGTGCGGGCCCCCGAAAGGCTCTCCTACACGTGGCGTTGGGAAGAGGATTCGCCCGCCGACGAAATCGAGACGCTGATAACGGTCGAGTTTCACGATCTCGGCCAGGAAACGGAGCTAGTGTTCACCCATGAGAAGTTCGCCAGCCAAGAATCTCGCGATGGGCACGAGGGCGGCTGGAACAGCGCGCTGGACAAACTGGGGGATTACCTGGCCGCCTGAGCAGAAAAGGGAAATAACTTTGCGATTCATGGTTATCGTCAAGGCCGATAAGCAAAGCGAGGCCGGCGTCATGCCGAGCGAAGAGATTCTCGCTGCGATGGGCCAATTCAACGAAGAGATGGTAAAGGCGGGCGTGATGCTCGCAGCTGAAGGCCTTCATCCCAGCTCCAAGGGAGCGCGCATCAAGTTCTCCGGGGGAAAGGCCGCGGTTATCGATGGACCGTTCAGCGAAGCCAAGGACTTGATCGCCGGCTTTTGGATGATTCAGGTTGGATCCAAAGAGGAAGCGATCGAATGGATGAAACGCGCTCCCATGGCGGAAACTGAGATCGAGATTCGCCAAGTGTTCGAGGCCGAAGACTTCGGATCGGAGCTTACGCCAGAGCTACGGGCGCAAGAGGAACGGCTTCGAAGCCAGATGACTGCGCAGCGTTAGAAGCGTCGGGCATGAATCGTACTGCTGCCGCTTTTATCTGCGCGGGAATTGTCATCGCTTGGGGCTGTTCGGGACCAGCCCGGCAAACGCAAGGCCGAACACTGCGGGTGGCGATCGAGCAGGACGTCAAGACCCTTAATCCACTGCTGGCATCGAGCACCGTCGACGGATTCGTGCAGCGCCTGATGTTCGAGCCGCTCGTGTCGGCCGACGAGCACGGACGACCGGTGCCGATTCTCGCAACCGCCGTGCCCTCGGCTTCTAACGGCGGCATCTCGCCCGATGGTCTGACGATCACCTATCATTTGAGAAAAGGCGCGAAGTGGTCTGACGGCATCGCCATCACGAGCAACGACGTAAAGTTTTCATGGAAAGCGATCCTGAATCCGCAAAACAACGTCGTTTCGCGCCACGGATACGACGGCGTGGCCGGTATCGACACGCCCAACCCGCAGACCGTCGTCGTGCATTTGAAGCGCCGCTTCGCCCCGTTCGTCAACACGTTCTTCGGCGAGAGTGACCAACCGTATGCGATCGTGCCGGCCCACGTGCTTTCAAAGTATGCCGACATGAATCGCGTCTCATTCGACGAGCATCCGTCGGTGACGGACGG
>JALYUR010000136.1 GCA_030853635.1 Vulcanimicrobiota bacterium
TCGGGGCAGCGCCGGTTGCGGCCGACACGCAATTAGGAATCCAAGGCCTTGTGCTGAGCGGGCGCCATCTTCAGCCGGGCCATGACGTCAGTGGCAGCGGTGGCGGCGCCTTGCTCGAACTAAATGAACGTTGGCCCGGAGCGCAGCTTCATCTGGAAGGCATCCCGGTGATCGACGCGGCGCAGCCGACCAGTTCATCATTCGGATCGCCGCGACAAAAGATCGGCCTCTTCAATGGCACGCTGCGCTTTCCACTCGACGGCCACGGTAGAGTCTGGGCGGGTTTCGGCCTCGGCGTCATAGCCCAGCGAACGACGTACTCCGACTATTCCGAGGAAGTAGATGAATCGCGCCTCATCGGTACGCGTTACGATCTGTTCGCGCGCCTGCCGCTGTCGAAAAGACATTTCGTGGAAGCCAACTTCGCCGACATGCCGTTTATGACCGGAACCGTGCACGCTTTCTCGCTGCGCTTCCGAGGGAGTTTTTCGCAGAAAGAAACAGCGGCAGAGACCGACGCATCGGCAGCATTCGGCTGGAGCGGCGGCGCGATGGAGTTTCTCGCGGGCCTACGATCGATAAACTATTCCGCCAACTACGTGTACGGACGGCCGGCGGATCGCAACGTCGGATTCGGTCCTACGCTCGAGGCGCGCTACGGTTTCGGCCGGGTTAGGTAGACGCAAAGCGGCCTCATCGGATTGGGCACGGCTTGAGTCCCGCGCGCTTTGGATCAGCGCTCGGCCAGCGTCTCTAGCGCCTCAAGCGCCGACTCCCATGCCTGCATGCCGGCGTTGAAACGCTCGGTAACGTCAGCGAGTTGCGACTTTAATTCGACCACGCGGTCTTTGTCGCCGTACAAATCCGGATTGGCGAACTCGTATTCCAGCTCCAATCGCCGCGCATCCAAGGACGCGACCTGCGCTTCTAGTTCCGCAAGTTCGCGCTGCATACGCGCTTGTTGCTTGTCGGGCGTGGCCGGCGGCGGAGCCTTCGAGGACCGGCGGTCGGCTGAGTCGACCGCCTTGGGAGCCGCGTCGCCCCGCTCACGCCGCTCGTAGTCATCGTAGCCGCCGTTGAGGGTCGTCCAAACGCCCCCGGCTAATGACAGAACCCGCTCGGCAAGGCGGCGCAGCAAGTAACGATCGTGCGAGACGACGAGCATCGCTCCGTCGTAGTCATTCAAGACGCTTTCGAGTGCTTCGCGGCTGGCGATGTCAAGATCGTTGGTCGGCTCGTCCAGCAACAAGCAATCCGCATCTTGAGCCATCAGGCGAGCTAGCATGATGCGCCGCCGTTCGCCGCCGGAAAACGATTCCACCGGCTTGTCGCCGGCATCGCCGCCCAAGCCGAGCCGTCCCAAGAGCGCCCGCGCGCGTTGCGGGGTGACCGCCGCCGCCGCCTCCATCACGGCTTGGACCGCAGTAACGCGTGCGGGTAGTTCCGCTTCCGCATCCTGCGAGAAGTAAGCCAGCTTGAGCCCGGTCCCCAGCCTCACGGCGCCTGAGTCGGGCGTGACGCTGCCGGAGATTATCTTCAACAGCGTCGACTTGCCGGACCCGTTAGGACCGACGACCGCCAGCCGTTCGCCGCGCGCGATATCGAGCGAAAGATCGGCGAACAACTTAGCGCCGTACGATTTGGCGAGCTCGAGCAGGGCGATCGCGATGCCGCGCGTGCTCTTGCGCGCCGCACTGAGAGCGACGTTAAAGGTATGCTTGACTTGCTTCGGCTGCGCCGTAGGTTCGACGCGCGCGAGCAGCTTTTCGCGGCTGTGCACCTGGACGTAGTTGTGAGACCCGTGCGTTCGCAGCTCGGCGATGACCGCCCGGCGACGCTTCTCTTCGGCCGATGCGTTTGCAAAGTCGCGCTGCGCCTGCTCGAGGCGCGCCTGCTTTTCCGCGACGTAGGCAGTGTAGGCATTGCGGGCCGGCTTGTAAGCCTGCAGCGAGCCGCCTTCGATCTCCCATACCGCGTCGGCGACGCGATCGATGAAATACCGATCGTGCGAGACGAGCAAAAACGTCCGCGGGTCCGCGATGATGAAGTTCTCCAACCAGCGAACCGTCTCGATGTCCAAATGATTGGTCGGCTCGTCGAGCAGCAAGAAGTCCGGTTCCTCGAGCAGGACGCGGGCGATGCCGGCCCGGGTGCGCTGCCCGCCCGATAACTCCGCGATCGACCGTTTCAAGTCGGCGGTATCGAAGCCCAACGCCTTGAGCATCGAGCGCATTTGGCGCTCTAACCCCTCGCCGCCATGGCGGTCGAAGGTTTCACGGGCAAGCGCGTATTTGCGCAAGAGCTCTTCCTGCGCGGCCGCATCGCTGCTGGCGGCGCCTGCGCTGATCGCCTCTTCAAGCTCCCGCACCCGCCGCTCGTCGGCACGGATGTGGGCGAACGCATCTTCGAGCAAGTCAAAAAGGGTCGCACCTAAACGCGCTTCATCGGTCTGCGCTAGATAACCGACGCGCGCGCCGCGCGCATAACTGAGCTCGCCCGCCTCGGGCCGGTCTACCCGCGCTAACAGCCGCAACAACGACGACTTGCCGGCGCCGTTGTCGCCGACGAGCGCGATCTTCTCCTTGTCGCGCAATACGCCGGAAGCTTGCGAGAAAATTTGCCGGGCGCCGTAGTGTTTGTCGAGGCCGGTGAAACGCAGCCACTCCATTTGGAAACCGGCTACTTGGAGGCGCCCCAGTCGAAGCGCCCGACGTCACCGGATAACGGGGTGACCGCACCGTCGACCGACACGGCCGCACGAACCGGGTCGTTGCCCTTGAGCTCTACGAAGACATTGCCGTTGGCCGCCGTGCCCATCACGACGAAGCCAAAGCGCTGGAACTTCTTGACCACCGCACGCTGCTTCTCCGTCACTATTGCACCGCCTGAGACTTCAGATACTTGTCGAACCAGCCGACCAGCTGCATGGCGGCATCCTGCTGGTGCTCGGGCATCGCGATGCGGTGACCCTCATCGGGATAGATCACGAGCTGCGTCGGCACGCCCAGCGTCTTGAGCGCGTGCCAAAACTCGTACGCTTGAGGCGCCGGCACCTCGGCATCGCGTTCGCCTTGCAGCACGAGCGTAGGCGTCTTGACCTTCTTGATAAACGTGATCGGTGAGCTGCGCGCGTAGACGGCCGGGTCCTCGTACACGCTCGCGCCAAAGTACGGTATCATCCACTGGTCGATGCCGTTCTCGCCGTAATAGCTTTGCCAATTTGCCAGTCCGGCGCCCGCCACGGCGGCGCGGAAACGATCCGTCTGGGTCACGGCCCACATCGTCATGTAGCCGCCGTAACTCCAGCCGAAGATGCCCACGCGCGCATCGTCGATGGGTGCAACGGCCTCCGCCGCTTTTATGCCGCTGACGATGTCGCGAAAGTCTCCGTATCCGAAATCTTTGACGTTCGCCTGAGCGAACGCTTCGCCCTGACCGAAGCTGCCGCGCGGATTGGGCAGAAAGACGAAGTAGCCCTGACTTGCAAGCACTCCCGAATAGCCTTGCGGCCAGGCCGGCACGTTAGCCGCCGCCGGCCCGCCGTGCACCACCACGACCATCGGATAATGCTTATGGGCATCGTAGCCGAGCGGCGACAACAGCCAGCCTTGCACTTTCAAAGCGTCGCTCGACCATTCGACGCTGCGCGCCGGCCCCCATAGCCGCGCGGCGCGGTCGTTCGAGTGCGTGATCTGCCGCCACGAGCCGATCGCACCTGCCCATACCTCGGGCGCTTGGCTGAACGAGCTGCGTACGACGGCCGATCGCTCGCCGTCGTGCGCCACGCTGATGCCGTAGGCGTCCTGAGCCGAGAGCAGCTGTGGCCCCGTCCACTTCTGCGCTATGGCTCCGCTGGCCGCGTCGAGCGTCGCGACCGCGAACGAGCCGTTGACGTTCTCGGTGAATACGATGCGGTTTGGCGCGCGCGTCGACCAGGCGATCCAGGTCACGGAGCCTTGCATCCCCGGCGTCAGATCTTTGGGCTGACCGCCTTGAGCCGCAACCTCGAAGATGTCCCCGCCGGTCGAGCCTTCGTCGCTCATGATGCCGCCGATGTAGGCGATGGTCTTGCCGTCGGCTGACCAACGCGGCTGAGCCAACTGCAGCGGCGGGCTCGCGATGGGACGCAGTTGACCGGACGACGCGGACAGCGAATACAGCTTGGCGATCCACCAATTATTGTCACCGTTGCCGTGGGCTGCGGAAATCGCGAACTTGGTGCCGTCCGGAGACCAATCGTACTCGTACACGTAAAGATCGGGCGGCGAGACCATTCTCAAACGCCCGCCGTTTAGCTCCAGGACGGCGATCCGCTGCTCGTACACTTTGGATTCGACCACGCCTGCATCGCGCGCCGTGGGTCCGAGCGGTCCGGGTGTCCTCGGCGCGTTCGGGATGAACAGGAAGGCAAGCGATCTTCCGTCGGGCGACCAGCGCAAGTCGGCTAGATCGCCTTTGACATCGGTCAACCGGCGCACCGCCTTCGACGCGACGTCCATGAGGTACACTTGGCTCTGACCGCGGGTGCCGCTTTGCGCTAAAAACGCGATGCGCTTGGCATCCGGCGACCACGCGATGCCGTGCTCGTCATGCTCGCGGCCGTCGCCGGCCGCGAGCACGCGCTCGGCGGCGCTGTTCGGTGCGCGGAGTTCTTTTAAGAACAGCGCGCTGTGACCGGCTCGCAGCGGATCGGCCGCCGGAATGACCTCGACCCATGCCACCCGCTGACCGTCGGGAGATACCGCCACGCCGACAAAACGATGCACGGCGGCGAGCAGGCGCAAGGCGGTCTTGACCGGCGGCGACGCCGTTGCGATTGCAGTCCCATTGGCGGCAACGGGCGCGCAGAGGCAGCCGAACGCCAAAGCCAGACATGCGAGGATCGGGCCGACGGTCGACCGGCCCGCGACGGTACGCAGATTCAATGCGCGCTTTGGGTGGCGGCCGCGCGCGCAAGGAGCGATTTGACCGC
>JALYUR010000138.1 GCA_030853635.1 Vulcanimicrobiota bacterium
GTCCCTAGCGCGGCAGCCGGCGCTCAGCGGGCCGGGACCGCCGCCGGGCCGCAGTGGCCTGGCGCTGCGGCCAACTCGTGCGACCTCCGCGCCGTCACCGCCTTCTGGGGATCTCGCGCCATTAGCCGGCTTCTCGGCCGGCGACAGTGCGTTCGGCGAGCCGGCCGTTCAAGCCGACGACAACGCTCGCTGGCTGCTACAGCCTTTCCTCGGCGCGCGCGGTGTGGCCCAGGCGGTGGTCGGGGCCATCATCCTAGAGCCATGTGCCGCGCATAAGGGCATGGGCCACGAGCCGTTCGACTGGTGAGGCGCATGGGCACGCCCGAAGCGACGGCCGCCGTCCGCGGGTGTACGTCCGTGCGCCCAAGTCTCAACGCATCTTGGTCGGGCCGATCCGCCGGGCGGCCTTGAAAACGCTAGCCCGCGCGGCGCCTACTGTATGCGGTGATCTCACGGTCGTCCTGGCAGGTGACCGGACGGTTCACCGGCTCAACCTCAGCTATCGTAACCAGGATCGGCCTACCGACGTTTTGGCGTTCGAACTGAGCACCGGTCAAGAAGCCGACGAGCCGTTCGGCGACGTCATCATCTCCATCGAGACCGCGTGCCGTCAAGCGGAGCAGTACAAAGCGGACCTCGAGAGTGAAGTGTTGCGGCTGCTGGTTCACGGGACGCTGCATCTGTGCGGTTACGATCACCACGAGCGGCGGGCGGCGGCTCGCATGCACGCGATGACTCGGCGGATACTCAAAGATCTGGTCAGTGATGCCTAGGCGCACCTTTGCGGCGGCCGTGCAGGACGCGGCTGACGGCGTTCGACGCACGTTTCGCGAAGAGCAGAATTTCCGCATCCAGGTAATCTGCGCCGCGCTCAGCGCCGTCGCTGCGGCGGCACTGCGCTTCTCTTACGACCGATGGGCGATTTTGGCATTGACGATGGGGTTCGTGCTCGCTTGCGAACTGATAAACACGTGCCTCGAGCATGCGATCGACTTGTTAGCGCCCGAATCCAGCCCGATCGCGCGCGCCGCGAAGCACGCAGGCGCTGGGGCGGTGCTCGTATCGAGCGCGGTCGCGCTTTTCGTCGCCGCATGGCTCTTCGGCGGTGCGTTGTCGCGGCGCTAGCAGCGTCAGCCATGCGGCTGGTAAGGGTGTTAATCGTCGCCGGTCGAAGCGATTGGGACGTATGATTGACCCGCCCTTAGCGGTCCGCGTCAACCGGGCGCCATGCTGACCGACCCCCGAACATACGTCCTTCTCAGCATTATTTGTTTGGTCGTTTTGGCCGGTATATTCGCGGCGTCCGAAGCGTCGCTGCTTGCTCTGAGCAGACTGCGCGTCGTCCAGGACCAAAACGACAGAAACGGTCAGACGCTGCTGCGCCTGATAGACCACCGCAACAAATATCTGACCACCATCCTGGTCGCGAATACGATCATCTTGCTGGCCTCCGACTCGCTTGCGACCTGGCTTGCGATCGCCGACGGATTATGGCGCCCGGTGCTCGTCGCGACGATCGCCATGACGGTGGCGGTGCTGATCTTCGGCGAGATCGTTCCCAAGATGATCGCAGTCCAGCATGCCTACCGCTATGCTTTGCGGCTGGCTCCGCTGCTCAACTTTTTCGTCACGTTATTGCGTCCGGTCACATGGACGCTGATCCACGCCACGCATTGGATCATCGGGTTGTTCGGAGGCGATCCCAACGCCAGCGGCCCGTACGTCACTGAGGACGATATCCGCGCTATGGTGAGCGCCGGCGAGAAGCACGGAGTGCTCGAAGAAGACGAGACCGAGATGATCCACTCTATCTTCGAATTGGGCGACACGATGGTTCGCGAGGTGATGACCCCGCGCATCGACATGGTGTGCACCGACGTGGACGAGCCGGTCACTACAGCCGTAGATCTAGTCATCCGCGAGGGCTATTCCAAGCTGCCCGTCTACGAAGAGAACATCGATCACATCATCGGCGTCGTGCACGACCGCGAGTTGCTCATCGCCGTCTCGAAAGGCGAACTGCAGAATCCGCTGAGATCGTTCGTCCGGCCGATTAAGGCTATCCCGGAGAACAAGAAGGTCGACGAACTGCTGCGCGAGATGCAGGCCGAGAAAGTTTCGGTCGCGATCGTCGTCGACGAGTACGGCGGGACGGCAGGCCTTGTCACCATGGAGGACATTTTAGAAGAGATCGTCGGAGAGATCATGGACGAGACCGACGAAGCCGAACAGGACCGGCCGCCGGAATTCGTAGAGCTGCCCAACGGCGAGTTCATTGTAGACGCTCGCATGAACATCGACGACGTAAACGAAGAACTCGCTCTTTCGCTGCCGACCGAAGAGTTCGAGAGCATCGGCGGCTATACGTTCGGCCTCTTTGGCCGCGTGCCGGCGGTCGGCGAGCAGGTCTCGATCGCCGGCGGTCTGACTTTAGTCGTCGAGAAGACCGCCGGCAGAAGGTTACTGTCCGTCCGCATAAAGAAGCCGACGAACGGGACGGTCAGCGGCAACCATTCCGTGCGGCCGGTGGACGGCGAAGGTGGTTCCCCTCGCTAACCCAGGAGAGGCCCATGCCGCGATTGGACGACGCTCAAATAGCAGCCCTCGTCACGATGGCCTCCGAGGCGCGGCTGAACGCATACGCGCCGTATTCCCAGTTTCATGTGGGGGCGGCGCTGCTCGCGGCCGATGGCCGCATGTTCTCGGGCGCCAACGTCGAGAACGCGTCGTTCGGGCTGTCGCTGTGCGCAGAGCGGGTGGCGGTCGGCGCGGCGACCACCGCCGGGGCCCGCTCCTTCGTCGCGGTGGCCGTGGCGGGCGGAGGCAACCAAGGTCTCTTGCCGTGCGGTGCCTGCCGCCAAGTCTTGGCCGAGTTTTCGCCCAACATCCTCGTGCTGTGCTGCGGCGCCGATGGGACTCACGAGACCCGATCGCTGCGCGAACTGTTGGCGTCGCCCTTTTCGGGCGAGAGCTTCGCCGAACCGGAAGACCGCGAATCAGAGTTGATCGCCCCGTAGGGATTTCGAGCGCGTTTGCGCACGCCCGCGGCAGTCGTCACTGCGCCCGCCGCACTCTATGAAGACTTACAGCATCGAGGGCTTCGTTCTGCGGCTGCGACCGCTCGGAGAGGCCGATCGCATCTTGACCGTCTTCTCGCGCGAGCGGGGCAAGTTCAGCGCGGTCGCTAAGGGCGTGCGCAAAGTCCGCAGCAAGTTCGGCAGCCGATTGGACTTCTTCAACCGTTCGGCGATGACTTTGCACGTGGGCCGGAGCCTCGATGTGATCACCGGCGTGGCCAGCGTGGCCGAGGTGTGGCTGCGGCTCGTAGACCCAGACGCTTTTTTCCTGGTTTCCTACGTCGCCGAGGTCGTCGACGCTTTATGCGAGCCGGATATGGCGGTTCCCGAACTGTACGCTATGTTGTGCGAGTTGCAAGCGACGATCGGCGGCGGCACGCAGCCTCAGTCGTTGATGCCCGCAGTGGACTTGCGGTTGCTGGATGCGCTTGGCTTGGCCCCCGAGCTGGACGCCTGCACCCTTTGCGCAACGCAATTGGGCAATCGGCCTTTGGCCGGCGGTCGCGTGCTGCTCTCTGCGGAGAGCGGTGGCCTGGTATGCCGCCGGTGCTCCGCCGCCGCGGCGGCCGATGATGCTGATCGCATGGGCCGAGCAGGCACTATGTTGCGCGAGACGGACCTGCAAACGTTACGAGCGCTGCGGACTTGTGAGTTCGCCGAAGCGGCTTCAGCGATAAACGCGCCGGCTTTGAGCGCGACGACGCACCCTCTTATCCAGTATCAACTGGGCCGCAGGTCCAGGGCGATGTCTGCGTTGGACGCGTCAAACCTTGGGGCGTCGGCCGCACGGCGCGGCGCCGCACAGCGTCAGTGAACGAAGCGATCTTGGCTTTAGACGTCGGCACCGTTCGCATCGGCGTAGCCGTTTGCGAGGAGGCGCGGCTGCCGGCGCTGCCGCTCACGACCATCGTGCACACGAATAGAGCGCAAGACGTCGAGCGAATCGTCGAGTTGGCGCGGCAGCGCGAAGCCCGCACCATCGTCGTAGGCTACCCGCTCAGGATGGACGGCAGCGAAGGCCCGGCGGCGCAGGGGATGGACCGCTTCATTGCCGCCTTGCGCGCCAAGTTCGACGGCGACGTCATCCCGGTGGACGAGCGGCTGACCACCGCTGCCGCTGACAAGAGACTGCTCGGCAGTGGCCTGGCCGGCCGTAAGCGCCGCCAAGTCGTCGATCGGTTCGCCGCGGTTGAGATCCTCGAGTCCTACCGGGCCACGCTGTTGAGCGAGAGCTGAACTGCGCCGCCTCATCGTCGCGCTGGGCATCATCTTCGTCTGTATGATCGCCTTCGTCGCGGCCGCCGCGCTGAGGTCGGTATACGCCGACCGCCGGTTGCCTAGCGCGCCGGCTGAGGTGGTGATCCCGCAAGGCCTCAGCGTGCCGGCAATCGCCGAACTGCTCCAGCGCAAGGGCGTGATCGCCAGCACTTCGGCGTTCACGCTTTACGTACGCGCCCGGCACCTGGGCGCCTCGATCCAAGCCGACGAGTACTCGTTCCCGTCGCACGAATCGATAAGACAAGTCGTCGATGTCTTGGCCGCGGGCGGATTCCCACCGGCCGTCTGGATCGGTTTTCCCGAAGGATTCACCGCCCGGCAGATCGCCCAACGGCTGCAAGACGAGCGGTTGGTGACGGTCAAGGACTTCATGGCGACGGTGCGCCGCACGCGGCTCACCGTCGCCGGAGCACGCGTGCCCAGCCTAGAAGGCTACTTATTCCCTGACACTTATTTGATCCCGCGCCGAACGTCCGCGCGGGCCGTCGCGGGCCTAATGACGGAACAGTTCTTCAAGCGCTTGCCGGCTGATTATCTAAAAGCGTCGCATGAGTTGGGGTTCAGCGTGCCGCAGATAGTGACCATCGCTTCATTGGTCGAGCGTGAGGCCAAAAGCGACGATGAGCGTGCGCTCATGGCCGGCGTCTACTATAACCGGCTGCGCATCGGCATGCCGCTGCAAGTCGACGCAACGATCGAATACGCCCTCCCTTTGCACAAGACCGCTTTGTCCTTTAAAGACCTTGGCGTCGCAAGCGCTTACAACAGCTACACGCACGCGGGCTTGCCGCCTACGCCCATCGCCAATCCGGGCCTCAAATCGCTGGAGGCCGCCTTCCACCCGCAGCCGAGCGACTACCTGTATTACGTCTACAAGGGCGGTGGTCACCATCAGTTTTCCCGCACGCTCGGCGAGCAGGAAGCAGCCGAACGCCGTTACCTGCGGTAGAAGAAGATGGCGCCGGTTGCGCGAACTCGCAGCGGCAGGCAATCCGAAGGGAGACGACAGTTTGTGACTTCGGATCATCAACGCATATCCGGATCGGCCGAACGGGTCGAGCTGCAAGACAAAATCATCGTCGAGACAATCGACCAGCCGGCTGCCGGCGCCGCGCCGCCGGAGCCCTATGAATTCGAGGTCGTCGGCATCGTCGAGGACTCGACGTCTAAGTTCAACTACGCCG
>JALYUR010000092.1 GCA_030853635.1 Vulcanimicrobiota bacterium
CATCGCCGGCCTCCTAGGGAAATATCTGCACGCCGAACGAGCTGAAGTGCTGGCCTTCGAATCCGAAGTAGTACGACCTGCTCAACTGCAGCGACAAGGAGCGGTTGACGCGAAAGCGCACGTTTGCGAACAGCGTCCAGGGCGTTACGTATACCGCCGTCGGCCCGAAGGCTTGAGCGGCATTGTGCGTGAGCGAAGCGTACAGCGCGAACGCATCGCCGTGGTCGTAGGTCATGCCCAAGGACTGGCTGCTGGTGTGAGTGGAGCTGGAGACGTTGGGGACGAAGTAAGCGTCGCGGATCGATGTCTCTTCGTCCAAGAACTGCGCCGTGACCAACGGGTTGAGTTGGCGGGTAAGCTGGACGCCGTAGGTCTGGGTGAAGCGGTCGTGCGGAAGCGTATCGCGCGCCGCCCGCAGATCCGCCGTTAGGTTGATGCTGGTCGAGCTCAGGTTGAACGGCTTGGTGTAGGCGTAAGTCTCAAGCGCGGTATGGGCTACGGTGCCGGCTGATGCGCCCGCAAACGAGAACGGGTAAAAACCGGCCGGGTTGGAAGAGTAGTCCAGTCCGTACTCGCTGCGCAAGTTGAAGTCTATGTCGGCGGGCAAACCCCGCGACCCTAGCTGCTCGAAGAGGCTTTGCCAAGAGATCTGCTGCTGTCGATAGCCGGTCGACTGCGCCGCGGAGAATTCGAAGAACGAGCGATGTACTTGGTCGCTGACGTCGTAACGGCTGTAGACCGGACCGCCGCTCTGAGCAGCGGCCGTAAACGATTGCGATGCGTGGTCGTTGATGTGCTCTTGCCACGTGTAGTTCAGCGCCTTATACGGGCCGGTCAGCGGCGACAGCGAGACGAGCTGATACGCTTTGTTGCCGTCGACGATATGGTCGTCGAAGCCGATCCCCACTTTGGTCTGGCGGTCGTAGAAGAAGTGCAAGCCCTGGATGGAATCGCGCGTGCTTCCGACGTAGATCGGGATGTCCTCGCTCGCGCCGTACACGTTGTTGACGACGTAGCCGGTGTCGGAAGAGAACGTGTAGACGTACGAGGGCAAAAATACGCTGCGGCCGCCGGGAACGACGACGTGCGCGCCGCGCAGCCGGACGTCGGCGCCGAGATGGGCGACGGCCGAAGCCGCAATAGCATACGGCAGCTCGCCGCCTAGGTCGGGCAGCGCCAGCGGCTCGGCGCTTTGCGCCTTATCCGGCTGGTCGCTCAGATGCGTGCCCTCGATCGCTCTGGCGGTCGCTTGCGGCTTGAGGCTCACCAGGACGCCGCGATGCGTTAGCGCATCGACTCCCAGCGCGGCGCCCGTGCCCTGCGGCACGCCGGTCAAGACGACGTTGCCGATCGCGACGTAACGGTTGGCGTGCAGATCGACGATGATCCGATCGGCGCTGACGTGCACCTCGCCGTCGTCGATCGCCGCGTCGCCTTGGCCATCGAGTACGACGTGGCCGCTGAAGAACGAAACGCTTTGGGCCTGGATGCTCAACGCTTCGTGCAGCGTACGGGCATGCGCCGGAGCGCACGCGCCGACAACGACTAGGGCCGCCGCCGTGCGCGCGAGCGCCCGAGCGCGGCTGCGGATCAACCTAGTGCGGCTTTCACCAATTCGCCTAATCGTCGTATGCCTTCAACGATCATTTCGTCGGACGCATTGCTGAAGTTTAGCCGCATGGTGTTTTTGACATCCGCGTTTACCCAAAACGGCGCGCCCGGCACGAAGGCGACTTTGGCGCGCGCGGCATGGCCTAGCAGTTCCTGAGTGTCGACGACGGGCGGCACGGACACCCACAAAAACAAGCCTCCATCCGGCCGCGTCCAGGTGCATGCGGCCGGCATGTGCGTCTGCAGCGATTCGAGCATGATGTCCCGGCGTCGTCCGTAAACTGGCAACATCTGGTCGATGTGCGCTTCGAGGCTGCCGGGAGCGCTCGCGTAAGCGTAGACCACGCGCTGGGTAAACGTCGACGTATGCAGATCGGCGGCCTGTTTGGCCGGCACGATCTTCTCGAACAGGGCGCGGTCCGGGATGACGAGCCATGCGACGCGCATGCCCGGCGCCATGATCTTGCTGACGGTGCTCATGTACAGGCAATTGCGCGGGCTAGCCAGCGACATGAGCGACGGGATGTGATCTCCCGAATAGCGCAGCCGGCCGTAGGGGTCATCTTCGAAAATCGGTATGCCGTGCTCGGCTGCGATCGAAACGATCGCCTGCCGGCGCCGCAAGCTTAACGTGATGCCGCTGGGATTTTGGAAGTTAGGCACGAGATACAGAAGCTTGGGTTTGCGCGGCGCCTGAGCGATCGCCCGCAGCAAATCGTCGGTGCGCATGCCTTCATCGTCCGTCGCGACGTTTGCATAAGCGGCTTGGTAGGCGTCGAAGGCCTGAATGGCGCCCAGGTACGCCGGATTCTCCAAGATCACGCAGTCGCCCGGGTCCAGCAGCACTTTGCCGACGAGGTCCAGCCCCTGCTGCGAGCCGCTGATGATGAGCACGTGGTCGGCCGACGTCTGGATGCCGTTGGTGCGCGCGAGGTACTCGCAGATCCATTGGCGCAGCGGCGGATAACCCTCGGTGACGCTGTACTGCAGCGCCTCCCTGCCGTCACGCGAGAGCACTTCCTGGCAAGCGCGCGCGAAATCGTCGACTGGAAAGAGCTCGGGTGCCGGAAGCCCGCCCGCAAACGAGATGACGTCGGGCATGGCCGTGACCTTCAGGATCTCGCGAATGGCGCTGGCCTTGAGCCGGCCGGTTCGCTCGGCAAACCGGAAAACGCTTAGGTCGACGTTCGCTTCGCGTTGCGTCAGCGACATAGCGGGTCGTTCTCCAGGAAACGCACCCCGTTCCCCTTGTATGAGGTCCTCGATGAAGACGACGGCGACACAGACGCTGCGCGGGCTGCTCGATGCCGTCAGGGACGGAAGCATGTCCGTCGACGAGGCTGTATCGCACATGGCGGCGGTCCAACCCGCCGACAGCCTGGGCTATGCGCGGCCCGACTACCTGCGCGCCGAGCGTACCGGTTTCGGCGAGGTGATTTTCTGCCCGGGAAAAACCGATGAGCAGGTCGCGGAGATCGCCTATGCGCTGGCCCAGCGCAGCCCGGTGGTGATGGCTACGCGCGCTACTGAGAGCGCTTTTATCGCCGTCCGCACGCGCCTGCCGGCGGCAACTTTCTCGGCCGATGCGCGCATCATCGCGTACGAGAAGACGCCGCTGCCGCGTGTCGGCTTGGTCGCGGTCGTGTCGGCTGGCACGTCCGATGGACCGGTCGCCGCCGAAGCTGCCGCATGTCTGGATCTGATGGGCAATCGGGTGGCGCGTCTGGACGACGTGGGCGTTGCCGGGCTGCATCGAGTGCTGGGCCACGTCGGTGGGCTGCGCGTGGCGAACGTCGTCGTGGTCGTCGCGGGCATGGACGGCGCGCTGCCGGCGGTCGTCGCCGGGCTGACGGACAAGCCGGTCGTCGCCGTGCCGACGAGCGTTGGCTACGGTGCCGCCTTTCAAGGCCTAGCCGCCCTGTTGGCGATGCTCAACGCGTGCCCCGGCGGCGTGGGCGTGGTCAACATCGACGGCGGCTTCGGCGCCGCATGCGCGGCGTCGCGCATCAACCACGCGGTCGCGACCGCCAAGGCCGGCTGAGCCGGATGCGGGTCGCGTATTTCGAACCGTTCGGCGGCGCGAGCGGCAACATGATATTGGGCAGCCTCGTCGACGCGGGGTTGAGCCGGCAGCTTCTGGAGCGGGAGTTGCGCAGATTGCCCCTGACGGGCTGGACGATGCATGCGGCGACCGTGCACAAGCGGGGCTTGGGCGCGCTGTATCTCGATGTCGAGGTTGCCGGCGAGGACGGCTGTGCTCCAGCCTCTGCCGGCGGCAGCCACCGTCACGAGGGGTCGGCTCATCGTCGCCTCGCCGACGTGCTCGAAGTCGTGCGCGCGGCCGGCTATGGGCGGGCGGTCGAGGATAGAGCGAGCGCAATCTTTCGGCGCCTTGCCGCGGCCGAGGCGCGAGTGCATCGCCAACCAGTCGAAGATGTCGTCTTTCATGAAGTTGGCCAAGTGGATGCCATCGTCGACATCGCGGGCGCGGCGCTAGCCCTCGATTTGCTGGGCATCGATCGCGTCTACTGCGCGCCGCTGCCCTGCGGCCGCGGCA
>JALYUR010000049.1 GCA_030853635.1 Vulcanimicrobiota bacterium
TTCGGCATCCTCGTCAAATGGCGTTACAGTAATCTGCCCATCATAACGCGTGAAGCAGGTTCATGGATGTTCTTGGTAATCGCCGGCGGAACCCTGCCGGAGCGCCATGTCCGGCCAGGATTGTCGCGGCTCCGGTGGAAGGCGGGCGCAACATCGCCATGTTATCGGCCAGTATGAGGGCATTGTCAATGCATCATTTTCGGCGCCGCACGTTGGTCGTCATGGCCGCGCTCTGCGCAGCTTTTTCTTCGCTTTGGTCCCCAACCTATGCCGGCACGACGGGCGAAGTCGCCGGCCGCGTACGCGACAGCGTTACCCAAGCGCCGATCAGCGGCGCTCGCGTCACGGCCGCTTCGCCGTCGCAACGCCTAGCGACTGTCACCGACAGTTCTGGAAACTTCGTCTTCGTCTCGCTGACGCCGGACACTTACACGTTGGCGGTGAGCGCGGGCGGCTACGATTCGACGTCACAGACGGGGGTCACGGTGCTGGCCGACCAAACCCAGCGCGTCGCCCTCGTGCTCGTCAAGCGCGTGGCGACGCTGGGCACCATCAACGTGCGCGGCGCCGCCGAACTGGTCAAACCGGGCACCACTAGCGACGTCTATTCCGTCAACGCGGCCGGTCAGGCCGCGACTCAGGCGCTCGGCGGCGCCGGCAATCTCAACCAGGCCTACAGCGCGATGGCGTCGGTCCCGGGCGTCAACGTGCCTCAGGGCCAGCAAGGCTGGTATCAGCCAGTCTACATCCGCGGCGGCGACTTGGATCAAGTCGGCTGGGAACTCGACGGCATTCCCGTCAACCGTTCTTACGACAACGCGCCGATGAGTTTCGTCTCGAGCCTTGGCCAGCAAGAATTGCAGGTGTACACGGGCGGCGCGCTCGCCAGCGCAGATGCTTCGGGCATAGCCGGCTACGTCAACCAGGTCATCAAGCGAGGAACGAACCCGGGCTTCGGCACGCTCGATCTGGGCATCGGCGGACCCACTCTATACAATAAGGCCAGCCTGGAAGTGGGCGGCGCCACTCCGGATCAGCGCTTTTCCTACTACTTCGGCACGCTAGGTGCGGATCAAGGCTTTCGCTACGTCAACCAATCCAACGGGGCTAACGAACCCGGTTTCTTCTATCCTTTGACGGTGTCTCAATTCGCGCCGGGTCCCTCTTATGGAATCGCGTCGACGAGCGACCGGGAGACGGTGGCAAACCTCCACTTTGCTCTGCCGCACGGCAGCAGCGGGAACGCCGATGACATCCAACTGCTGTATCAAATCAGTCAGCTGAACGCGGCGTATTACAGCTCCCTCAACGATTTGGGCGGAGAGAGCGTCGTCGCGAATTCTCAGAACGGCGGCGCACCGATTCCCTGGTCCGATACCCTGGTCTACTCAGGGACCGTCTTTGCGCCTCCGGATCCGAACGCCATAATCCGCTACTTCTCGCCGAGCGCCCAACTCCATCCGTACCAAGGCGCGCTGCCTCCGAGCCTCCGCGAGACGAATACTAACGCATTCTCGGTCGTCAAGCTTCAGTATCAACGTAATTTTTCCAGCAGTTCTTACCTGCGAGTGTTCGGGTACGGGCTCTACTCGAACTGGTTCATCCATGGACCTGTCTCGACTTACTTGCTCTTCGGCGGCGAGATCGGAGACTATGAACTGCCGGTGCATACTCACGGAGTTACGGTCGATTATGCAAACCAGCTGTCTGCCAAGCATCTGCTGACGCTGTCCGGTTTTTATTCGACTTCATTCGGCCAGCGGTATACGACGACGAACAGCTTTCCGGGCGGACTACGTCCCATCACCAATGACATCGACCCGAACGGAAACTGCTACGACATGACGGGCGCGATCTCGAGCTGCTTCAACACGACTAATCGGGGGAGTTTCGCCGTCCCGGAGCCGTACCCGGCCGCGCCCGGAACGCAATGGCTTGTGACGGAGAACGGGTACCGTGCTAACTTCAGCAAGTCAAACCCGATCTTCAGCGCTGCCTCCATAAATGACGGCTGGAAGCCGACCGACAGGCTAACGGTCAATCTGGGGCTGCGTGCGGAGAATTACCGAATCCGGCTCAACGACAATACGGTCGACGGTTATCCCGCGCGCGCGTTTTGGTTTGCGGCTTACAACCGCGAGTTTTGCTTCGGGCCCGGCTACTTCCAACCTATGCAGAAGCTTAACGGGCCGGCGGATTCTTGCGCGGCGGACTTTCCACTTTCATCGCCCGTCCATTTAGTCAATCAAGACGTCGCCGACTTTTCCCACACCGTGATCCAGCCACGCTTGGGCTTCACATACCTCGCCAATGCGGACAACGTCGTGCGCGGGTCGTATGGGATATACGCTCGGCCGGCCAGCACACGTGAGGCCGACTGGAACCGAGCGGATCAGAATCTGGCGGCGTTCTTAGGGACCAACTTCGCGGCCTACGGATACCCGACGCCGAACCACGACGTGCGCCCCGACCGCTCGGCTAATTACGATCTCTCACTGGAACATCACATTAAAGGAACGGATGCTAGCTTCAAAGTTACACCGTTCTACCGCAGTACGCAGGACCAAGTGCAGCAGTTGATCATCAACGCGCTTACAGGTCTATTCGGCAGCTTGAACGTGGGCCATCAAGTCTCCACCGGCGTTGAAGTAGCGCTGCAAAAAGGCGACTTCGCAAAGGACGGCCTGGCGTTCCAGCTAGCGTACACTCACACCCACAGCCGCATCCGCTACAACAATTTTCCCAACGGCCGCAATGTCATCGACAATCTGAACATCTATGTCCAGCAATACAATTCGTATACAAAGGCGTGCGCGGGGGCCGCGCCTTCGAGCGATTCCGGGTCGCCCTGCGGCGTGTTTGGAGGCTCGACCGCGCTTGCGGTCGAGCCCAACGGGGCGGCCAACCCTTACTTCAACTCAGCTGCCCAACCGTTGTTCGACCGCAACGCCGAGTACACGACGTACGACCTCATACCCCAGCCGTTCGCCGCCGCCAACGGCTACGAAACGCCCGACGTCGCATCTCTAGTGCTCAATTTCAAGCATCGGAATCTGGCGCTGACTCCCAGCATCACGTATAGCTCGGGCGCGTCGTACGGTTCGCCGCTGTCGTGGCCCGGTTACCAGCCAGATACCTGCCCGCCGCCTACGGACAACGCTTTTGACTGCGCTAGTTATCCCGGGCTGCTCATTCCCGATGCGTACACGGGAAAATACGACAACCTAGGAGCGTTCAAGCAGCCGTCTCGTCTTAGCGCGAACATGCAGATCGCGTACGCTTGGTCAAGTACGGTAAAAACCACCTTGACGATGGCAAACCTAATCGATCGCTGCTATCAGCGCGGCTACGCGTGGGATTATCCCCATGTTTGCGCCTACTCGTCCTTGCCATCAAGCTTCTTGCCGCCGACCGGAAACTACACGCCTACCGTCGCTCCGCCGCAGCTCAAATACCCGTACGCCGTATGGCTCAACAATAACAATACGGGGTTCGTCAACACAACGTTGCCTTTCCAAGCAGCGCTGGACGTGCAGTTCAAACTGCGCTGAGCTCAGTTTGCCGGGTCCGCCGCCGGCCTAGCGTGAACGTCGGCGCGCCCGCGAATCGGGGAGGCAGTTCAGCGCAGCCAGACGATCACGCAACGCAGCGGTCTCCCCGGCTGACAGCGTTGTCAGCGGTGGGAGCACATTGCGCCAGCGCCCGTCACCCGTGCGCAGGGCGGTGAACTCTTTGAGGGCGGCTATCGTCGAAAAAGCCTCGAACACGGCGCGGCGATCCCGCGCCGCATCCTGCAGCCGGGCTGCCGATGGCGTTTCTAGCCCCGCCGACAGCTGCACGATCGTCGGCGCTAAAGCGTTAGCCGTCGCGGTGATGCAG
>JALYUR010000052.1 GCA_030853635.1 Vulcanimicrobiota bacterium
TCAGCCTGCGCGAGCCTGACATCGAAGCCGGCATCGCGAACGCGTGCCACAGCCTGAGCTAAACTAAGGTCTCCGTCGTAACGCACGGGGTCGGCTAAAGCGCTCGTCAGCAAAAAGACGCTCAAGACGAAGCACATGGCAGCCGCTTTACGCACGGGCTAGCTCCGCACGATGCTGGCGGCGTGCATTCAACCAATCGGCTACGCTCCCGAATGTATCGTGCAGCACTGGGATGACGAATAAGGTCAGCACCGTTGATACCGTCAACCCGCCGATGATGACCGTGGCCAGCGGCGAATACGCATCGATCCCGGTCTTGGGGAAGAAGCCAACAGGTACGAGCACGATCAGGCTCACGATGGTGGTCATCAAGATCGGACGCAGCCGCACCGGTCCGGCGGCCAGAATCGCCGCCTGCCGAGAAAGCCCCTCCGACCGCTTGCGAATGATCAAATCCAACAATAAGATCGCGTTGCTGACGGCCATGCCGTTGGCAACGACGATCCCCAGGATGGAAACGGTGGACAGGCTTTGGTGCGCGAGCAAAAGGCCGCCGAAGACGCCAAGCAACTCAAGGGGAATAGCCAAGAGCATCACCAGGGGCTGAGCGAAGCTGCGGAACTGGGCGAGCAAGAGCAAAAAGACGAAGACGAGCGCAATTTTCATGGCGTTGAGCAGCCGATCGAAGCTTTGCATCATTTCGGTCATGTCACCGCGCATGGTCATGGCGTAGCCCGTCGGAAAGTTCACCTGGCTCATCGCTTGCATCATGACGTCCGTGTCGAGTGCCATCTCGCCGCGCGAGCCTTTGCGGTAGTAACCCAAAACGGAGACACTGCGATTCAGGCTGTCGTGCTCGACGAGCGAGGGACCAAGGCCGCGTTCGATTCTGGCTATAGAGGAGAGCGGCACGCTTTGGCCGTTTTTGCCGGCGATCTGCGTCTGGCGTAAGTCGTTTGAGGTCGCTCGGTCGTTCTGACCGTAACGTACCAGGATCGTCGAGTGGCGGACGTTTTGCGGATTGAAGAATTCGGTGGTGAGTCCGCCGTGCAGCGCGTAGTACGCTTGGTTCTGAACGTCTTGCGGAGCAAGGCCGAGTTGGGCGGCTCGCGTCCTGTCCACGATGATGCGCTGCTCGGGTTGTTGCATGCTCCAGGATGTGGAGACTTGGACCAGCCCGGGAACGCCGCGTGCGACGTCGGCGACTTGGCGGCCGAGCTTTTGCAAGACGTTGAGGTCGGGGCCGGTGATCACGAGTTCGACCGGCGCCGCGTTGCTGGCCATGACATCCGCCCCCATCTCCTTGAGAGCGACACGTCGCAGTCCCGGGATGGTCCGCGTTGTCTGGGCGTAGACTGAATCCATGACTTGCCAGATCGTTCGCCGGCGTTCTTCCTTGGGCTTAAAGGTAATCAGATATGACGCCGCATTTGGTCCGTTCATCGCCTGACCGGTGAAATAGCCGCCGTTGGCAGCATCGCCGATTTCGCCCGAAACCTTCTCCACTTCGGGCTGATCGAGCAGGATACGCTCGAAGCGATGCGCCTTCTCTGAGGTCGCCGAAAACGACGTTCCAGGCGCCGTCTCGAAGTACGCAAACCCTTGGCCCGTGTCGGCAAGCGGCATCATTTCGCTGCCGATGAACGGATAGAGCTGCATGCCCACATACGTCGCTACGACGGCGATGCCTAGAACCAAACCGCGATTTTGCAAGCTCCATGCCAGGCCCCGGCTGTACCCATGTTCTACCCGTTGCAGCCCGCGCCGGGCCGGCGTCAACAAACTTGTGACGGTGTCGTCTACTTTCGATCGCCAGGGTGCTCGCGGTTCGCCTTCGCCTTTGAAGAGATAGGCGGCCAAGAGGGGAGTCAGCGTGACGGAAACCACAAGCGAGGCCACGAGCGCGAAGACGATGGGCCAGACCAGGCCCACGAACATGATCTGCGTGATGCCGCCGCTGATCAACAGCGGCACGACCGCCAAGATCATCACGCCGGTGGCTGCCGCGATCGGGAGGATCACTTCCATCGTGCCATCGACGGCCGCGTGAGCTGGTGTTTTGCCTCCCTGAAGTTGCCGGTGAACGGCATGAATGACGACGATGGAGTCGTCGACAAGGCGCCCGATCGCCAGCAGCAACCCTACGAGCGTCGAGCTGTTGATCGAAAACCTCATCGGACCGAAAAGCAACAGAGCTAAACCCAAGCAGGTTGGAATCGACGTCATGACGATGGCGGTGGCGCTGACATCTTCCAGAAAGATCAGCAGTACGAGGCCGGCAAGAATCACCGACACACCCAGCTCTTCGAACATATTGCGCGTCAGCGCCGTGACGAAACGCGAGTTGTCGTACGCCGTCGTGAAGTGCAAACTAGGATGATCGCGCTCGATCTGCGCTAGCCGCTCGTTGACGGCCGCGATGACGCGCGGTGCGCTTGCGTCCGGCTCTTCGATTACGGAAAGTTCGACGCCGTCCTGGCCGTTCAATCGATAAGCGCTGCGGCGTTCCGCAGCGGCGTCTTTCACCGTTGCAACGTCGCGTAGGTACACGGTCTTGCCCTCGGTGGTCGAAACCGGATAGTCGAGCAGATCGTCTGCTACCTGGACCCGTTGGTCGCCGCGGACGATGGTCTCGCGTGAGCCGCCCGTCAGCGTCCCTCCAGACGAGCTCGCGTTTTGACGGTCCAGCGCGTCTCGGATGTCGAGCAGCGAAAGCCCGTCCGATGCCAATGCTCCCCGGTCGGCGATGACCTGAAGTTGACGCTGAAGGCCCCCGAAGGGCAACGCCTGCTGCACGCCGGGTACTGTTTTCAATTGATCCACCACTTCGTTCGCGACGAATTGGCGTAGCTGCACCGGGTCCCAGCCCGGGCCGCGGACGGAGAGCTGGAGTACTGGAGTGTTGAGCGGATCAACCGGAATGACGTATGAGGGCTTAAGATTCGCTCGGTCGTATGGAAGATCGCCTTCGGCTTGCTGCACCAATTGCTGCACATCGACGAGCGCTCTTTGCATGTCGGCACCGTAGGGAAACTGCAGCGTCACAATCGAGAGGCCTTGCTGCGAGATCGACCGGATAAAACGAACACCTTTAAGATCCGTCATTCGTTCTTCGATCGGCTTGGAAAAATACGTTTCGACTTCGCGCGGCGAATAGCCGGGCGTCATGGTGATGACGGAGATAAGCGGGCTTTGCACGTACGGCATCATGCGTGTGGGCAACAGGAAAAGCGTCGCTGCTATAGCCGCCAGCACCAATCCGGCATAAGTCGCAATTACAGCGTATGGATTGCGCAGAGCCCATGCCGCGATGCTATTTTGATTCGTCTTCACGAATGCTGCTCCGCGATGGCTTGACCTTCTTCAAGCGTGTCGGCGCCATCGGCCACGACCCGCGCGTTATGCCGTAGGTCGCCTTTGAGGAAGGCCGTGATGCCGTCGTCAGACAGCACTTGAACCGCTACCCTATGGGCCGTTCCATCATCATCGACCCACACCGCTGCATCCGAACCGCCCCCAATGACGGCCGCGGAGGGGACCTTAAGCTCGCCCATCGGCATCGCGGCTCGGCGGTGAAGCGTCACGCGGACGTAGCCGCCGGGTGGAATGCCGGCTGCCGTTCCAGGCACGACGGCTTCTACTTGCGCCGTGTGTGTGGTCGGGTCTGCGGCAGGCGCGACGGAAGACACGCGGCCGCGCAGGAGTTTGCCATTTGAAAGACGCGCCTCCATCGGCGTGCCGACGGCGATGCCGTCCAGATCTTCCTGCGCGACGTTCGCTTGGATGCGAAGCCGGTTCACGACCGCGATGCGCAAAATCGGCGTGCCGGCTTGGACGTATACCCCAGGATCGACCAGGCGTTTTAAGACCACCGCATCGTCCGGGGAAATTACGGTTCGATAGTCGGCGAGCGTCCCAGCCGCTTGCGCCGAGCTAGCCGCTTTTAGCGCTTGCGACTGCGCGGATTCGGCTTGTTGCAGGGCCATGGCGATCGTCGCGTGCGCGTCCATCGTCCTCGATTGTGCAGCTTCAACTTGTTGCTGCAGCGAGGCGACGTGTTGGACGGCGCCTTGGTAGGCGGAGTTCGCGGCGGCGGCTTGAGCGCGCTCGTCTTGTAATTCTTGTTGCGATACGGCGCCTTGCGAGTAGAGCATCTGCTCGCGGTTTATTTCGTTGTCCCAATAGTCACGCTGTGCGTTCTTGGCACGCTCGTCCGCGATGGCGGCCGACAAGTCCGTCCGAGTCGAGGCGGCCTCGTTCTGTGCTATGGAAAGACCGACGGGAGCGTGGTGGTGCGCCTCGATCTCGGCGGCTCGCGCGCTCGCAGCTTGGGCTTGCGCGTCAGCATTCGCCGCCTGAGCCTGGCTGCCTAACTCAGGGGCGTCGAGGTTTGCTATGGTCTGTCCCTCGCGTAGCCGATCCCCCGCGTACAGATCAAAGTTGCGAAGGATGCCCGGTGCCCGCGTCACGATGTCCTGAGTAAGATACGGTTCAATCGTCCCCGGCGCGAATACGTCGGTGCCCGTAGAGCCGCTTCGAACGGTCACCAGCGTGACGGGGGTCGGGCCCGAACCGCGCATCGTCGACATGCTAGACATGTCCATTGCCGGAGCCGCATAGCGATTCTGCAGCAATGCCAGGATGAGGACTAAGACAGCGGCGGAGACGAAGATTCCGAGCGTCGCAGGGCGGCGATCTCGGCGTAGAATGAAAGCCCCGACCAGCATGATCGCAAGCAAGCCGAAGACGGCAGTTCGCCAGGCGGTGACGTTGCCGCTCGACATGCCGGCCATGGCAGCATCACCGGGCCCGACGACAGCGAATTTGTACGTCGCCGTCCCGCGGACGCCACCGGAAAACTGCAGGCGCATGATCCATGGCGCGGCCATCGGCAACGAAGTTGTGAAGGTGTATCGACCCAAACGCACAGGTTGAGCTACGCCCGCTGGACCTTCCATGGCCATCGAGGGCATGGTTGAAGAGAATCGTACCGTAACGCCCTTTAAAGACGCCGCCGGAACTCCGAGTACCTCGACCTTGGCATGCACCGTGCCGATAGTCGGCGGATCGGGGTCAAGAGTAAGGATTGCTTGCGCGCCGTTTACCCGCTCAACCATCGGTGACGCTTGCACCGACAAAGGCGTAAGTGCTAAGCAGCTTAGCAGTACAAGGTAAAAAAAGCGGAGCCTCACTTCGGCGCCGCCATTTGTGTGACCGCGCACGCATGGTGAGGCGCCCCGGAGAGGATTACCGGTGAAAAACTCAAGCCCACGATGGCAAAGAGCGCACCCGTCACGAGCAGTCGGCGTAGTGCAGGGGCGGCTCGTTGGGCACGGGCTTCCAAAAGCGCCATCACGCGCGATCGCACGCCGCTTTGATCCTCGGCAAGTGAGGCGCACGATCGGGCCAGTCTCCTACTACCGGCCAAGGAAAGGATTGCGGACGCTAAATCTTCGCGGCTTGCATGCCGACTGGCATGTTGATCCGCAGCCAGCTCCCGAGCGCCAGCATACGTGTCGATTAGGTCCTTCGCCGGCAGAGGCAAGAGATCGACAAAGAAGTGCAGCGCCGCGGCGAGCATGAGATCGCCCCGTACAGCATGGGCTCGTTCGTGGCGTAAAGCGGCTTTGAGCTCGTCATCGTTTAGACGCTCGACCGTACCGCGCGAGATCACAACTACCGGAGAGAAGACGCGCGTAAGGGCGCAAAACAGCCCGGCGTAATCGAGAACCCGGACGCAAACTTCCGCTTTAGCCGCAATTCCTTGGATTCGTCTGCTCGGAGGTTCGCACAGCCGGATCAAGCGCCGGACTTCGCCGCCGCGGTCCGCTGCGATGCTGGATGCGCGTATGATGGCAAGCAGCGTTAAGCTCGAAATTGTGCCGAACAGTATGCGACCCCACAGGAAGTTTAGGCAACCGGACGAGGACGCCCCCGCTAGGCCGATGGCTGCTAATGATAGGAACAGTGCCCCCGGGATGGTCGCAGATATCGAGGCAAGCGGCGCTTGCCATGGGGTGTCGTCACTCATGCGCACGATGTATGGGGTCAACCATCGTATGGCGGCCCAGGCCGCAAATGGCATTAGGATAAGGCCGCAGAGCGAGGTGAGCAGCATCCCGGCCGAATTACAGGCATGCAAGAACAGCATGAGGTCAGCCAAGGCGCGCCTTCGCTTTCTTTTGCGCTAAGAGCCGTTCCAGCTCGGCGACCCCCTCCTCATCGTCAAGCTCATGAACGATGTGCGCTAAGAGCGGGTTGCGATGATGCGCTAGCAGTGGCTCGACGACGTCCCGCACGAGACGCTCGTCGAACGCCTCCTTGGATCTAACCGCTTTGAACTCGTTGGCGCGGCCGGCGGCGCGTTTGCAAAGATGCCCTTTGTCGACCAGGTTGTTTAGGATGGTTTTGATGGTGGAGTATGCGAATTCGCGATGCTTCAAAATTAGGCGGTCGTAAACGTCGCTGACCGTGACCCACCCGCCCAGTTGCCAGACGACCTCGATGGCTCGTGTTTCCAAAGGGCCTAAGGCTAGGCCTGACCCTTTACCATCCAAGCGGAATAGGCGGGACATGTGCTAAGCATCTTAGCACATGTCGGTAGAGGGGTCAACCTTGCGTCGCCACTAGCGAAGTATCAGCAGGCGGCCGAAAGGAAGGTTGAGCGACTGCGCCGCCGATCCTCAGGTTACGACACTTGCCAGCCTAAAACGAACCGGCCCACAGACGCTAGAGCCAACTTGAAGCACCTTTTGAAGGCCGGCGGCCGATGATATATCATTTTACCTCGCATTCCAGCTTCAGTAAGCCGTTCATTGTCGCAATGACTGCGTTTTCGAGGAAGCATAGCGTACCCGTAATAATCGTCTATTCCTCACGAAATGAGCCTAAGGACTTAGCCGGTCGCGTGCGCTTAGCAATGGAGCGGATCAGGCGTCTCGCGAAAGGGAAGGGGCCCCTTCGACACGGGTTGCCTGTGGTGAAGACCAACGACGTCAATTCGCCGGTCTTCTACGAACGTATCAGCAACGAAGACGTCGGCATTGTGACCGGATTTAACCAGATATTTCGCTCCCAGGTGCTCTATCGATTCGGCTTCGTCGTCAACGTTCACCCCTCTGTGCTCCCGCTCTACAGAGGCCCGGTTCCCGTACAGTCGTGTCTGCTCAACGGTGAACAAATGACCGGCTTTACACTACACAAGATGACCGAAAAGATCGACAGCGGCGAGATTTTGTTTCAAGGAACGGTCTCAATGCAAGGCAGCGCTGACGTGGACGTGTTGAGCTCGCGGATCGGCCAAAAAGCATCGCATGTGTTGGTTCAATATCTCGAGCAAACTCTGCGCGGAGATCGGTGGCAGGTCGCAACGGCTGACGCCAAAACCGTTTACCGGACTCACGTGTCGTATGCTCGCGCACCAGCCAACAGGCCCATGCTCGTACCGACTGGCAACGACGAGTGAGGTCCCAGTCGGGGCTTGGAGATAAACCCCTTTGTTATGCGACGCGCGGGCATGCGGTAGTGCACCATGCCTCGATCTGGGCTCGGATCGCATCTCGCACTACGCGCGTTTTCTCCAACTTCTGATCCCATGACCCTTTGAAAGCCGCCGGGTCGGCAAAGCTCCAGTGCAACCGTTCGGCAAAACCAGGGAAAATAGGGCATCGCTCGGCGCTCGTCTCATCGCAAACGGTGACGACATAGTTGAAGCGCTCTCCAGCCTTAAAAAGACCGAAGACGCTCTTTGTCTTTTTGTCGGCCAAGTCGATCCGAACTTCTCGCATGACAGCCACAGCCAGCGGGTTTACGCTACTAGGCTCGATGCCGGCGCTTTGGGCGCCCAGGGAGTCGCCACACAGCCGCTCGACGAAGAGCACTCGCCTCTTGCTCACTCTACCGTCTCCCCGACCGGCACCACGACGCGCGGCGCGTGGCAGGCCGAGCGCGGTGCAAGCCATGCGAACAAAGCGGTCGCGACTAGCGCGCCCAAAAGCTCTGCAATGATGAACCCGGGAACATTTGCCGGTGCGATCCCGGCAAAGGTGTCCGACAAGGACCTCGCGATCGTCATGGCCGGGTTGGCAAACGACGTCGAGGCCGTAAACCAGTATGCCGCGACGATGTAAGCTGCGACCGCAAATGGCGTCCGCGCGCGCTGAAAGCGAGCGCAGGTCCATAC
>JALYUR010000080.1:5000-49188 GCA_030853635.1 Vulcanimicrobiota bacterium
GATGCTCTGCTGTGGCAACTCATCGAAGAGCGGCTGCTCCCCGGCCTGATTCCCTCCAGTGCCGAACTTTGGATCTGGAGCGCCGGATGTTCAACCGGCGAAGAAGCGTATACCGCCGCAGCCGTGGCCGTTCGTGCTTTAGGTCCGCGCCGTCTGCACGTGATAGGGACGGATGTCAACGCGATTGCAGTCGCGGCCGCTCGAGTCGGAGTCTATGGCCGCTGGTCGATGCGCGGAGTGGACGAACGCGCCGACAACGGCCTGATCCCAAACGGCGCTCAGACGGTCCGCATCGCCGAACAAGTAAAGTCACTGGTGAGCTTCGAGGTTCACAACCTCAGCGACCCGTCCGCGCCATTGCCGTGCGCCGCCAAAGCGTTCGCCATGATCATTTGCCGCAACGTCCTCATCTACATGAGCCGAAACCAGCGCGTACAAATCATCTCAAGGCTTTCGGCGGCACTTCAGCCAGGCGGATTACTAGTTCTGGGCCATGGGGAGACGGCCGGTTTGACGCTGGACGGCTTGCGCGTCGAGCGCTACGATGCAGGCATCGTATTCCGCAAGCTGGGCGACGCGCCACCAAAGCCTAAGATCCGCTCTACGACAAGGACGGTCCGCGACACTACACAGCGCAGGGGTCTGGCTATGCGCCCGGCCGCCAAGGCGCCCAGTCTCGCGCGATCGCCAACCGACGCACGGGGCGCGCCGCAAACGTCGGCGCGCACGTCCCGCGAACAAATCGCGACGGCGATAGCGCATGTCCGCGATGGAAACCTCGATCTTGCAGAACAAGACGCGCGCCGGGCGCTCGAAGCCGACGTCCTGGATGCAGAGCCACACGTCGTGCTAGCCGCGCTTTGCATGGCCCGCGGCGACCTGAGCGATGCGGAGGAACTGCTGCGCGCCGCCCTGTTCGTCGACGCGTCTTTTGTGCCGGCTTTGTGGCAGCTGGGGAACCTCTATGCAATGACCGGCCGAAAGCGTGCTGCATCGCAGACACTGGGACGCGCCCTTGCGCTGCTCGCCGGGATGCCTTCGAATAGAGAAGCGCTGCGGCTGGACAACCTTTCGGTCGGTGAGCTGCGAGCGCTGCTCAACGCTGAGCTGGGCGAGAACCTCGATGCTTGAGGCTGCGCTAGCGCGGCCGACGAGTGCAGTCGACGGCGCCACCTACTTGATGACGCGCATCGACCGGTTCAATGTAGCCTTTCCCGTCGCTTACATCACCTCGGCCCACGAAGCGCCAATCGTCTATCCGCTGCCGCTCGCGCAAGCCGGCATCCTAGGCGCCGTCAACGTTCACGGCACCGCCGTGCCGATCAGCGATCTACGCCGCAGCCTGCGCCTGAATGCCCGAGCAGTCGACTTGAAGAGCCGGCTGTTGATAATCGATGATGGCGGCTCGCCGGTGGGCGTGGTCGTCGACGAAGTGTGCAGTCTCTTCGAATTGGACGGGTCGCAGATGTCCGACTTGGCAGCATTTTTCGGAGCGGAGACGATAAACGAACGCGTCATCGCGGGGATCGCTTGCGCCCCACAACCTTGCGCGCTCATCGACATCAGCGGTCTAATGGTACCCGACCACTGGGATGAGGCATCAGCGCCTACAGGCACCAAGGCGGAGGTGGACGCCCACCCAGACCTGGCCGTGCGATCGGCAGAGCTGGCCGCTCCCGTCCAAGCGGCGTCGGAGGCCGAAATCGAGGTCGCTGCTTTCTTAATCGCCGGGCAGCGTTACGGCGTTGCGCTCAAGCATATCGTTGAATTCTTCACCCAAAGCGCGCACGTGCCGCTCTGCTTCGGCTTCGCGGCCGGTGCCTCACTGGTCAACCGGCGGGGCGAGGCCTTGGCCTTATTCAACCTGCGTCCGACTCTCGGCCTCGAAATGACGACGTTGCCAGAGCTCGTCGACGGGCTCGTCTTGGAGGCCAACGGCCTAAAGATCGCAATCGCGGTCGACTCGCTGGATGGACTTAGAACGCTTGCGACAGGGGCACCGGCAGAGGTAAACCGACCCGGCGACTATGGCCTTTCCCTGCACTTTGCCGACGGCGGCACGATCGTCTTACTGGACGTCGTCGCGATGATGACGGCACCAGCTCTTTTAGCTGTGGGGGTTCAAACGTGATAGGTCGACTAAAAGTGTTCGAGCGTCGAACGCTGCGCAGGAAGCTGGCGAACGTTCTCATTTGGGTCAGCTTAATCGTCGTCATCCAAGTGGCGATGGCCATCGTGCTGCCTAGGATGATCTTCGCGCGCCAAAGCCGCATCGTAGACATGCTGCAGCCGATCACGCAAGCCACCCAAGACGTCCGCCTCGACGTCTTGAGCATCATCGGCGGAGCGGCCCAATGGGGGCTGTCCGGCAAAACCGACGACCTCGCGCTGTACAACGATGCGCAGACCAACCTGCCCAAAGATATCACGTTGCTCTCGACGCTGGGCAACAAGTCTCCGGAAGCTCAAGCAGACATCAAGGAGCTTATCCAAAGCGCTCAAGACGAGTCTTCGATCGTGGAAGCGATCGTCGCCGGCGCGCAAGACGGCTCTAAGGAAGTGCGCTCCCAAGTCGCCGCCGGCTTCGGTGAAGAGCGCGACAAGATGAAGACGTTCATCAGGGCCCAGCATAGGTTGCTGGCGGAGATGGACCGCGAGCGCCGCTCACAGCAAGCCGAAGCCTCGTTGCTTGCGACGCTGCTCATCGGCGCGCTCACGCTTACGTCCGTCATGTCGCTCGTCGTCGCGGTGCTCGTCACGCGCAAGACGATCGCGGCTGTGTCTGACGGCGCTGCCCTCCTGTCGAATACCGCGGGACTCATCGCTTCCGGAGACTTCACGAACCGCGTCCACCTCAAAACGGCCGACGAACTCGAATCGCTTGGCGATGCAGTCAACAGCATGATGGAAAGACTAGGAGCTTCGCTGCATCAGGTGCAGGAAGCGGTCAACGAATCGACGACCGCAGTCATGGATATCGCGACCACGGCGCAAGAGCAGGAGCGAATGACAACGCAGCAATCGGTCGCGATGAGCCAGATCTCTCAAACGATTCAAGAGCTCAATTCTGCGTCGCAGAACACAGCGTCCCAGGCGGAGTCGGTTTCGGAAAAATCCGTCGGAAGCGCCGAAATAGCCCGGCGCGGCCGCGGCGATGTCGAGACTAACGTCTCTATGATGCTAACCTTGCGCGATCGTTTTCGGCAGACATCCGACCGCATCGCGCATTTGTCCGAGCAGATCGCTCAGATCGGTTCGATCACCCGGACCGTGGCGGACTTCGCGGCGCAGACGAACCTGCTGGCGCTCAATGCAGCCGTGGAAGCAGCGCGTGCGGGTGAGCAGGGCAGAGGGTTTGCGGTCGTGGCAGCAGAGATCCGCAAGCTCGCCGATCAGAGTAAGACGGCGACCGAACGCATCGATGCCCTAACCCGCGAAGTGCAGCGCGCTTCGGACGAATCGGTCATGGCGATGATCGAGGGCAGCCGCAGCGTCGACCAAAACGCAACTCATGCATCGCAGACGGGGCAGGCTATAACGGAAATTATCGAAACGCTGCAGCACACCGTTGACTCGATGCAAGACATAGCGCTTGCCGCCAAGCAGCAGTCGCACGCCATCGAGCAGGTCACGCAAAGCATAACGTCCGTCAACGCCGCGATGCGCGACACGGCGACGGCCACCACGCAGACCCAAGAGGCGACCCAGAGGCTCAACGACCTCTCGGTAGGCCTCAAAGACATGGTCGCCACGTACCGCATATAGCATGCAGTACACGCAGGCGGAACTGAGCGAGCTCGAAGGCATCTTCCGGGCGGAATGCGACGAGCACCTCGGCGCGTTGAGCCCCCTGCTCGTGACCTTGGACAAGGAACCGGATTGCGGACCCGCGCTGAACGAGACGTTTCGCCGCGTGCACAGCGTAAAGGGTGCAGCCCGAATGGTCGGCTACCAGGGCATCGAAGCAGTCGCGCACGCTATGGAGTCGATGCTGGCGACGATCCGCGACGGAACTCGGCGACTCAGCGCATCGGATGTCAGCACTTTGTTTGCCGGGAGCGATGCGATCGCCGAGTTGATGACGGCGGCAAGCGGGCGCAACGCGGACGAGCCTGAGGTAGTCAGGTACCTGGCAAGAATCGTAGCAAGCGGCAAGGCTGCGGAGGCTCAACCGCCCCAAGCAGTGGCCGCACCCCAGGTGGTGGCGGCACCGGCGGTATTCGTTCGGCAACTATCGGAACGACCTGCGGCCGCTGAACTTGAGGCTGGTGGACCGAGCGCCGATTCGGTGCGCGTGAGCCGCGACAAAATAGACCGCCTGATGGCCCTGCGCGGAGAGTTGCTTCGGCTCGTCGGCGAGGACGAAACGGCGCTGGAGAACCTGGGACAGCTAGATTCCTTACCGATCGAGGGGCTCGACAAATTGTCTGTGGTCGACACCCAAATCGGTCCCCTCTTGAAGCCGGTGTTGGTCGCCTTGCGGCGGCGGCGGCGGCTAGTCGCGACCTGCGTCGCTTCGCTCGTCGAGACGAACATCAAGCGGGCGACCGCATTGGATAGTCTGCGCGACGGCCTTGCCGAACTGCGCATGATGCCCGCGCGCAACATGTTGCGGACCATGCCGCGCATCGTCCGCGACGTGGCGTTGGCGCAGGGCAAGAAGGCGGAAATGACAGTCGCCGGTGCCGACGCCTCGATCGACAAGGCGGTGCTGGACGCTCTTAGAGATCCGCTTATGCACCTCGTGCGCAACGCCGTCGCGCACGGCATCGAATTGCCGGCCGTGCGGGCCGCCCGCGGCAAGCCGCCTACCGGCAGAGTGACCGTCAAGCTGCAGACCGGCAGCGCAAGCGCGACGATCGAGGTCGGCGATGACGGAGAGGGCATCGACCTAAAGGCGGTCGGCCAAGCGGCAGTAACAAGCGGCTACATGACGGCTGAGGAGCTTGCGTCCACATCCGACGCAAAGCTTTTGCAGATCGTTTTTCGGCCGGGCTTCTCAACAGCTGTCGACGCGGACGCGATCAGCGGACGGGGCGTCGGCTTAGACGTTGTTTCCGAATGCGTGGCTAAGCTGCGGGGCCAGACCACCGTCGAGAGCCAGCCGGGAACGGGAACCCGTTTCATCCTACGCGTGCCCATCAGCCTGTTGACATCATCGGTGTTGGCCGTGCGCGCGGGCCAGGTCAGCGCCTGCATACAGCAGACCGCTATCCGAGAAGCGGTCATGCTCGACGGGGCGCTCGTCGGATTGGTGAACGGGCGCCTGTGCGCGACGGTCAACCACGAAGTGGTTCCGATCGTCATGTTGGCTGCCCTTGCGGGCGGACGGGCGCAGCTGGACTTGGGCACGCTTGGCAAAGCGCCGGCATTGGTGATCGAATCGCGAGGCCGGCGAGCTTTGCTCATCGTCGACGAACTGGCCGGCATGTCAGACGTCATCGTCAAGCCGCTGCCCCCGCCGCTCGGCGCGCTCGCTGCGATAGTCGGCTACGCAATCACCCGATCGGGCCTGCCGATGTGCGTACTTGACGCCGGCCACATCGTGCAAAGCGCTCACGAGCCCTCGCTTGCGGCGTCGCTGGTTCGACACGAGGACAAGGCAAAACGCAGCCTGCTCATCGTTGACGACTCACTCACGACCCGGACGCTGCTGCGCAACATCATGCAGAGCGCGGGCTACGAAGTGGCGACTGCGATCGACGGGGTCGATGGGTGGAAAAAGGTGCAGGAGCGTGGCTTCGACTGCATCATGAGCGACATAGAGATGCCCAACATGAGCGGCTGGGAGTTCTGCGAAAAAGTCAAGCGTGATGGCCGCTATACCCGCACGCCCGTAGTGCTCATCACTTCGCTCGCCAAAGACGCTGAGCGGCGACGCGGTCTGGAGCTTGGAGCAAGCGCCTACATCGTCAAGGGTCTCTTCAACGAAACGGCGCTGCTCGAGACGGTGGCCGGGCTAGTGGCATGACGGCGGCTGCGCGTGCCCGCGTCTTGGTCGTCGAGCACTCGGCTGAAGCCGCAGCAGCGATGGCCGCCGGTCTCGAGGCCGCCGATCTAGCGATCGCGGCGACGGCGACAACGCCGGCCGGTGCGCTTGGGCTGGCTAAGGACTCGAATCCCGACGTCGTATCGGTCAGCTTGGAACTGGAAGACGACGGCGGCGTCGCCTTGATCGAGGAACTGCTGCGCAGACGAGCGGTGCCGGTCGTCGCCGTCAGCTCGCTCGGCGTGGGCGGCAGTGACTCGCTGCCGTTTCGAGCGCTCGCCGCCGGCGCGGCCGACTTAGTCGTACGCCCATTGAGCGGTGGCACAGCCGGTCAACGGGCTTTTTTCTCGCATCTACGGCAGCGGATCGTCCGCCTCGCCAGCGGCCAACGCGCTCATGCCGCCTTACGCGTCATGCAAGCGGGCGGGCCGTCGCTGCACGGCCGAGTCGACTGCGTCGTCGTCGGCTCATCGACGGGCGGCCCTGCCGCGCTGGTCGCGTTACTCAACGGCTTGGGCGCCGATTTCAAGCCGCCGGTCATCGTCGTGCAGCACATCGCCACGCCGTTCATCGAGGGGTTGATCCACTGGCTCAACAACGAGGCGCCATTACAAGTGTCCCTTGCCGCCGATGGGTTGCTCCCCAAGCGAAACCACGTGTACATAGCGCCATGCGGTACCGACATCGTCTTCAGCGCCGGCGGTCTGCTGCATCTTCAACCGCCGGCGCACCGCCGCCGCGCGATCGCGCCTTCGGCGGATGCGCTGTTTCAGTCCGCCGCAGCGCGCTTCAGGAGCCGCTGCGCCGGCGTGCTGCTGACCGGAATGGGGCGGGATGGAGCAGCAGGATTGCTAGCGCTGCGCACCGGCGGAGCCAGGACGTTCGGACAAGATGAGGCAAGCTGCACTGTCTTCGGAATGCCCGCTGCCGCCGGCCGGCTGGGTGCCGTCGAGGCGTTCGCAGAACCCAAGAACATCGGCCTAGCGCTTCGCAACCTCGCCACATCGTGAAAGGACGCCCCATGGGCACGACCGTTCTGCTCGTCGATGATAGCGTAACTCAGTCCTTCGCGTTGAAGATGACTTTGACCAGAGCAGGCTTCCGCGTGATCACCGCCCCGGATGGGGCCACCGCCATCAAGACGGTAGCGGCCGAGACTCCCGACGTCGTTATCGCCGATGTGATCATGCCCATCATGGACGGTTACGAGCTCTGTCGCCAGATCAAGATCAACCCCGCTTCCGCCAGGACTCCGGTCATTCTCATGAGCGGCTTGGGCGAGACGGACGATCAGTACTGGCGCAAACACGCCGGCGCAGACATGTACGTCGGTAAGACGCCCGACGCTGCCAAGCTTGTCAAAGCCATCCGTGACGTGCTCGAGAACGGCGACCAATCGAATTCTTCAACTCCTTGAGTTCGGCGTCGGCGCGTTCATCGTCGTCGTCATCGCATTCGATGTATTCAACGCCGTCATCGTGCCGAGGCCGACGCGGCACCCACTGCGCGTAAGCTTTCTATTCGTTCGCTGGACTTGGACCGCGTGGCGCCAAGCCGGCCTCATGCTCCCATCGGCACAGCGGCGCGAAGCTCTATTCGGCGTTTTCGCACCGCTTGCGATCGTAGGCTTGCTGCTCGTTTGGGGATTCGGACTCATGCTCGGCTCCGCGCTGGAGCTCATGGCAGTCAAACATCAGCTCCGGCCGATACCGACCAGCTTCAACGAAGCGGTTTACTTTGCCGGCACGTCGCTGCTGACCTTAGGCTTCGGCGACGTGGTAGCCACCGGCGGCATCGCGCGAATCGTCGTGCTCGCGACGGCCGCGTCAGGCATCGCGTTGATCGCCGTCGTGATCTCGTTTCTGTTCTCGTTGTTCGGATCGTTTCAACGGCGCGAGGTGCTTGTCGTGACGCTCGACGCGCGCGCTGGAGCGCCCGCGTCGGGCATAGCGCTGCTCGAAACGCATGCCAGGCTCGGAATCATCGACGATCTGCAGCGGCTCTTCATCGAGGGTCAAACGTGGGCGGCCGAGGTGCTCGACAGCCACCTCGCCTACCCCGTTTTGGCGTTTTTTCGCTCCAGCCACATCGATGCATCATGGCCGGGCGCTTTGGGCGCGCTGCTGGATGCTGCTACGCTAGTCATGACGACTGTCGTGGAGGTTCCGGACGGCCAGGCGCGTTTGATGCATGAAGTCGGCAGCCACCTCACCGACGATCTCAGCCGTTACTTCTCGATTCCGCACGGAGGCGGCGCACTGATCGAACGCGCGGAGTTCGAACGCGCGCGCGAGCAACTACAAGCGGCCGGCTTCAGGTTGCGCGGGGCCGAGGAGTCGTGGAGCAGCTTCATGACGCTGCGAGCCCGCTATGCAAGCGCTCTTAACGCGATGGCGCGTTTTTGGGCGATTCCGCCGGCACAATGGATCGGTGACCGATCACCGCTGAATTACTTCAAACGTCATGCCGGCCAAGCCGCCGGCTGAAGCGAGCGGTCGTCGCCGATCGCGCGTTGGCGTCAAAGGGCCGGGCGCTTGATCGACGTTCCCCAGTGGAGCTTGCGCTCCAGCACTTCGAAGAAGTAACGGTTGTCGAGCCGCACGAACTCGACACTGCGCTGCGCTTTGACGATGTCAACCGCCGAGCCGGGCGCTAAGTCGGTCTTAAGCCGGCCGTCGGCATATAACTGAGCGCCGGTGCTGTCGCCCGGAATCGTGATCCGGATCGCCTCTTGGGCGCTGACGATCAACGGGCGCGAGAACAACGTGTGTGGGCAAATCGGCGCTATGCCGAACGCTTCCAGACCCGGAGCCATGATCGGACCTCCCGCCGACAAAAAGTACGCCGTCGAGCCTGTCGGGCTGGAGATGACCATGCCGTCCGCGGGTATGTGGGCGACGGTCCGGCCGCTTATCTCGATCCCGAAGCCCACGATGTGTCCTTGATGGCGACGGTCGATATGTATATCGTTGAGGGCGAAGTGGCCGGCGGACATTCCAGCGACGCATGCTTCGAGCGCGATTCTGGAGTCAGTCTCAAAGCCGTCTGACATAAGCCGGGCTATGACCGCTTCGTAGTCTTCGCGGTTTACCTCCGTCAAAAAACCCATCCGGCCGAAGTCGACGCCGATTATCGGTATGCCCGCCGGCGCCGCCAGATGAGCGCTCTGCAACAGCGTACCATCGCCGCCAAGCGACACGAGCAGATCGGCGCCGTCTGGAAATGACGGCGGCGACTGGAGATGTTCGAGCCCCGTAGGCCCGCTGTGCTCGGCCTTCATCTGCAAGCCCGCGCCCGCATCCCGCACGATGCTCGCGATCGTCTTTGCCGCATGCACGGCGGCGGGCCGGCGGATATCGACGTAAAGCGCGACGTTGTCGACGTTACGCCGTTTCATCGCGCGAGTGATTCGTGAGCCCGGCGCACGACCCCCGTCGGATCGAAAGGCAGCGCTGCTTGTACCTTGCGCGCCCCGATAAGAAATTCGATGTTGCCCGCCGGTCCGCGCAGCGGCGAGTGCGTCAGCCTGCAAGGGACAAGTCCGCAACGCGCGAGGTCTTGGGCGACGCGACTGAGGATTTCGATATGGACGCTGGGATCATGCACCACGCCGCCCTTACCTACGCCCCCACGACCCACTTCGAATTGAGGTTTGACCAGGCCGATGAACCGGCCACCCTCACGCAGACACAACGCTAGATTAGGCGCGAGCTTGGCGAGCGAGATAAAGGAGACGTCGGCGACGGCAAAGTCGAACGGGGGGCCCAGTAGCTCAGGCTGGGCGTAGCGGAAGTTGCATCGCTCGACCGCGCGGACGCGTGGGTCTTGGCGAAGCCTCCATGCCAACTGTCCGTAGCCGACATCGACCGCCGTCACCGATGCAGCGCCGTAGCTCAGCAGGCAATCGGTAAAGCCGCCGGTCGACGCTCCGACATCGAGGCACCGCAACCCGGGCGCAAGCCAAGCGAACCGGTCGATCGCCCAGGCCAGCTTGCGGCCTCCGCGGCTCACGTAGGGGTCCTTCTGCGCGACGCCTATCAGCGCACCACGCGGCACCAGAGCGCCGGGCTTTTGGGCCAGTGCCCCCTCGACATGGACTTTGCCGGCCATGATAAGGGCTTGAGCTCGCGTGCGCGATGTGCCCGTCCGCTCCGCCACCAGCGCATCTAGGCGCAGCCGCGTCAGCGGCTGCGCTTTCACAACGGGAGCTCTTCTTCTTGGCCTCCCGTCAAGCCAAGGTCTGCCTCGGCTTTCGAGCCATCCCGCCGGGCGACGGCGTTTGTCGGCGGACGGGCCTCCTCCAGCGCTTCGCTGACTTGGCGTTCCGCTTCGTCGAGCAGCGATCGGCACGTCGCCGCCAGAGCGTTGCCTTCCCCGAAGAGCGCTAGCGCGTCGGCCAGTGGGATGTTTCCGTCGTCCAGCTGCTCGACGATTTTTTCCAACCGCCCGAGCGCATCTTCAAAGGCAGGCTTAGCCTGTGCGTCAGCTTCCGCGGTCTGCTGATAGCTCTTGGTCACGGCGACTCCTTGGCGGTGATGGTGGCTGCCAAGCGTCCATCGTAGATGAGGACGCGCATTGGATCTGCAACCCGAACTTGTTCGATCGATTTGACGATCCGCTCGTCCGGGCCGTACACTATAGCGTAACCGCGCTCGAGCGTGTGATGAGGCCCGAGCGTGTTCAGCCGTCCCCGAGCGTTCGCTAGGTTTGAGCATCGCGAAGCGATCGATCGTCTGGCGACGGCACCCAGCCGCTGCCTAGTTTGGATCAGGCGACGGCGCGCCTCGGCCAGCCTCCGACGCGGGCTGCAGCGCTCGACCGCCGACGCGAGCTCGTCGACGCGCTGCGCCCGGGCGGACAGCAGTGCTGCGGGCGCTTTGCGCAAATCCGTTTCGGTACGTTCGAGCCGTTCGCGCGCGCTCGCAGCGATGCGAACGGCCCCTTTGAGGAGCCGACGCGTTGCCGTGGCGATAGCCGCAAGCAACGCAACCCGCTCGCGCGCAACGTGCTCGGCTGCCGCCGTCGGCGTGGCGGCACGCATGTCAGCCACGAAATCGGCGATCGTGAAATCCGTCTCATGGCCGACCGCGCTGATCACGGGCCGCGAACAAGCGGCAATTGCCAACGCTACCGCTTCGGTGTTGAAAGCCCATAGGTCTTCGATCGAACCGCCGCCCCGAGCGACTACTACCGCATCCACGTCGAGGGTTCCGGCGAAACGAATCGCCCGGGCGAGTTCCGGTGCGGCCGCCTCGCCTTGAACGGCCGCATGCACGAAGGTGATGCGGACGTGTGCGCCGCGGCGCTGGCACGTGATCAAGAAATCATGCAGGGCAGCGCCGCCGCGGCTGGTCACGATAGCGACGTGCCCGATGAACGACGGGACCGGCCGCTTTCGACCCTCGTCGAAGAGCCCTTGAGCTTTGAGCTTTTCCTTAAGCAGCTCGAAGCGGCGGTAAAGCTCGCCTCGCCCAACCGAAACGACGTCCTCGACTACGAGCTGGTATTGACTGCGCTGAGGATACGTCCCGATTCGGCCGGTTACTTCAAAGCAAGCTCCGTCGTCCAGCGGGAACTGCAGGTCCAGCGTTTGCACGGTGGAGTACCAGCAGACGCATGCGATCTGCGCTTGCTCGTCCTTCAAATCGAAGTAGACGTGACCGGCGTTGGAGGGCGGTTTGCATTTCCACACTTCGCCTTTAACCCGCACGCGGTTGGGCAGCGCCCGTTCGAGATGCGATCGTATGGCGCGGCACAATTGGCCGACGCTGAGCACTCGTTCGGCGGCGAGCGGATACATCAAGGAGTCGCAGGCGCTTCGACCGGCGATGCGGTCGGCGACGGCTGCTCGGTAGCCGTGGGCACTGGTGACGCGGTGACGGCGGGTGCCGCAGTCGCAGGGACGACGATGCGCGCCGCCTCCGTCGACGGCGAGGGCTCGGGTGACGGCGTCGCAGCCGCCGTCTTGCGCCTGTAAGCGGAAGGCGCACGCGTTAAAGCAACCGGCGCCGGTGTCTCGTAGCAATACTGCAGCGGCAGATTCTTTCTGAAATAGACGTCTTTGACGCCGCCGTAGCCCGGCGGTGCCAGCCGCCTGCCGCCATCGCAGACCGACACATCGACGAGATCCGGCGGCCGCGCAGAAAACTCGACCGGCTTGGAGCCCGCCAGCTCGCTCTTCATGAATTGCGCCCAGATGAGGGCTGGAACGTTGCCGCCGTACGACTCGTTCATGCGCGAGTAGTCGTCGTTGCCCACCCAAACAGACGCGGCCAGGTGCGGCACGAAGCCGACAAACCAGGCATCCCTGAAATCCGAAGTAGTGCCCGTCTTTCCGGCGGCCGGCCGCCCGATGTCGGCGTTAGGACGGCCCGTCCCTTCCTTTATCACGCCTTCCATCAGCGTCGTCATGATCCAAGCCGTGCCGGCGCTTAGGGCGATCCGCCGGTCCGGAAAGCGGTTGTCCAAGATCGTAGCGCCGTACTTGTCTTGGACCGTGCGAATCCCGGTCGGCTCGATGTAGACACCCCCGGAAGCGATAGTCGAGTAACCGGAGGCCATATCGAGCGGCGAAACGACCGCCGTTCCGAGCGCTAACGACAGGTCGGGATTGAGGTCTTCGGTGATCCCCATTTTGTGCGCCGTCTCGATTACATTGGAGATGCCGATATCGTGAGCCAGTTTGACGGCGACGACGTTGCGCGACAATTCGAACGCGCGGCGCAGATCGATGGCTCCGAGGAACACATGATCGTCGTCTTCGGGGCTGTAATCGGTGCCATCGCCCGCCGGATAAGAGACCGGCGTGTCTTCGTACACGGTAGAAACCGGCATGCCTTGCTCGACTGCCGTCGAGTAAACGTACGCCTTGAACGACGAACCCGGCTGTCGCCTTGCCTGCCATCCGCGGTTGAATTGGTTCTTCGGCGAAAAGCCGATGCCGCCGACGATCGCTCCGATCTCACCCGTGTTCGGATCCTCGGCGACGAGCGCCCCTTCATGCATGCCATAGCCAAGCTCGCGGCCGCTGCGCACGCCCTCGCTGACGGCTTCTTGCGCCAGGTCCTGCATGTGCGAATCCAACGTCGTGTACACCACCAGGGCGCCGTGAAAAACCGCATCGACGCCAAAACGCTTCTCCAGCTCTGCGATGACGTACGTGGTGAAGTACGGATAGCGGTAAGACTGCAGCCCTTGCGAACGTTGACCGATATACTGCAATTTGACCGCGGCCGCCGCTCGCGCTTGTTCTCGAGTGATGTCGTGAACCGCCACCATGCGATCGAGCACGTGATGTTGGCGCACCCTGGCGTTGTGGCCGTTGACGTACGGCGAGTATTCCGACGGCGCGGCGACGATCCCGGCCAGCATCGCCGCTTGAGGCAGCGTCAGTCGGCTGACATCCTCGCCGAAGTAAGTATGGCTAGCCGCCTGTACGCCGTAGGCGCCGGCGCCAAAATAGACCAGATTTAGGTAGCGGTCGAGTATCTCGTCTTTTGTGTAATAGCGCTCGATCTCCATCGCCAGCAAAGCCTCTTGGATCTTGCGATGAACCGTTCGGCGATCGTTCAGGAACAAGTTACGGGCCAGCTGCTGGGTGATCGTGCTGGCCCCTTGAGTGATTTGCTTACGCTGATAGTTGGCGACCGCCGCACGCGCTATTCCGCGAAAGTCGACACCGCTGTGCTCGTAGAAGCGCTCATCCTCGTTGGCGATGATCGCTTGGCGCATCACAGCCGGCACTTGGGTGATCGCGACGTACATGCGGTTTTCGTCGTACAGGCGCGCCAAAACCGAACCGTCGCGTGCGTACAGCACGGTCGGCCCGCTGGGCTCGATGTCGGAGAGCCGGTCTATGTCGGGTAGCTGGCGCGCGTAGGCGCCGCCGATGCCGATCACGACGACCGTGATCCCCAGCACGACCATAAGGCTGACTACCAGCGCTGAACTCATTACTATGCGCAGACGACGGCGCGTGCTGGGCTTCATCGGCCGTCGGGAGCCATCTCGGGGGCGGCCTTGGCGAACGCGTCAAGCACGGCGTTGACGAAACGTCCGCTCTTGGAGCCGGATAGTCGGCCGGCGAGCTCTACTGCGTGGTTGATGATGGCCGTGGCCTCCGCTTGCGGACGGTGGCGCAGCTCCCAGCCGGCCAAGTCGAGCACCAAGCGATCTATTCCGGACAGCCTTTCGATCTTCCAGCGGCGCAGCAGCAAGGCCAACTCCTTTTCCAGAGCGTATTTGCAGCCGAGCGTGCCGTGGACGAGCGCCTCGACCAGCGACCAGTCGGTCGGGCGCGGCGCATCCTGCCGCCTGTCGATGGCCGGGTAAAGCGGCTCGTACGGATCTTGGGCCGCCGCTTCGTCGCCGCGGCCGAAAACGCCGACTCCGTCGCGCGCTTGGGATAACGCTTCTACCACCGACGCTTTTCCGACATCGACGGCGTACAGAATCTCGAGCGCTATGCGGTGCTCGCGTCGTTCATGCGCCATGCGTATTTCCGGCCGCCGCTAGCGTCTTATGTAGGATCTCTTCGCGCAGCCAGGTCACATGGGTGCGCCCCTCCACGAAAGAGGGTGTGGATAGTATGCGTTCGTGCACTGGGATGGTCGTGGCGACGCCGCGGATCTGCGTTTCGGCCAGCGCTCGGCGCATACGGACGATCGCGTTGTCACGCTGATAATCGTGAGCGATGACTTTGGCGAGCATCGAGTCGTAGTACGGCGGGACTTCGGCGCCGGAGTAGATGTGAGTGTCCACTCGGACGCCGGGGCCGCCCGACATTATGACGTCGCCGAGTTTGCCGGCGGCCGGCATAAACTTCTTGTCCACATCTTCGGCATTGAGGCGGCACTCGATCGCGTGACCCAGCGGACGAATCGCTTCCTGGCGCACGGACAGGCGCTCGCCGGCGGCGATGCGGATCTGCCACTTCACCAAGTCGATGCCGTAAACAACCTCCGTAACCGGGTGCTCTACTTGGATTCGAGTGTTCATCTCCATGAAATAAAACCGATCGTCGGCCGCCAGCAAGAACTCGAGCGTCCCGGCGTTCGCATAATCGGTGGCCCGCGCTGCCTGCACCGCGGCGGCGCAAAGCCGTGCGCGCACTTCACGATCCAAGTTGGGCGCGGGCGCCTCTTCCAAGAGCTTTTGATGCGACGGCTTTTGGACCGAGCAATCCCGCTCGCCGACATGTATTAGGTGGCCGAATTCGTCGGCCAGTATCTGTACCTCGATGTGACGAGGCTTTACTAGCAGCTTCTCCACATAAACCCGCCCGTCACCAAAAGCAGCCTGCGCTTCGGCACTGGCCGCCGTCAGGCCGGCCGACAGATCGGCCTCGCGCCCGACCATGCGCATGCCCTTTCCGCCGCCGCCGGCCGTCGCTTTGATCAACACCGGATACCTGGCATCCGAGCAAAAGCTCTTCGCCTCTTCCAGGGTAGCGATGACGCCCGAGCCGGGAATGACCGGCACACCGGCCTCAGCCATCCGGCTTTTAGCCGACGCTTTGTCTCCCATCAAAGCGATGGCGGCGACGGAGGGCCCAATGAACTTCAACCCGTGCGAGGCACAGATCTCCGCAAAGCCGCTGTTCTCGGCCAAAAAGCCGTAGCCTGGATGCACCGCATCGACGCCCGCAAGCTCGGCGGCGCTGATGATGTTGGGGATGTTGAGATAAGACCGAGCGCTTTGCGCCGGCCCGACGCAGTACGCTTCGTCCGCGAGGCGCACGTGTAGAGCTTCGCGATCGGCTTCCGAAAATATTGCAACCGTTTTACAGCCGAGCTCGCGGCAGGCGCGCGTTATTCTGACCGCCACCTCGCCTCGGTTGGCGATCAGTATCTTTTCGAACACAGCGCCTCTATCAAATCCGCGGAGGTTCGGATTCCGCCGTCGCCGGCGGCGCCTCGCCGCCGGCCGCAGCGCTTCGTTCCACGATGAACAGCGTCTCGCCGAACTCCACTGCTTGGCCGTCCTCTGCGACCTGCGCCACCAAAACCGCTTCGTCGGCGACGCGCACCGGCGTGCGCAGGCGCAGCGCTTCCACGTAGCCTAGGGCGCGCCTAGCCTCCATGCGCTCCCCCGGCTGGGGCACGTCGTCGGCGGGATGAAAGGTCCCGACGACCTCGGCGTTGACCGTTTCGTACGACTGGCCCGGCTCGCCGCCGGACAAGCGCGCCACGTGCGACGGCTTGGCCTCGGCGCTTTCTCCGCGGCTGCGGGACTGGGCGGCCGAAAGCGACTGCGATGCTGCTGATTTGACGAGCGTTATGCTGCCGGCGGCGTCGATCAGCCGCAGTTGGCGCAGCCGGCTCTTAGCAAACGCTTGGGACAGCGGGGACAGCCGCTCGCTTACAAAGCGCAGGAAAGATCTGGTCGACGGACTGTCTGAGTCCCCTTGGGGTTGCGTCACATCGGTGTTTTCGCTCCAGGCCCGGACAGCGCCTAGCGGTCTACCTCCGGCCGCCGATCAAGAGCGTTCGGCCGACAGCTCCACCTGGGGGGTCCCCCCCTCGAGCAGGCGCGGCTTGCGAAGCCGGACCGTCGCCTTCGCGATGCGCTGATCGCGCAAAATCTCTTCCAAACACGCCGCCGCCAGGGACTCCAGCAGAGCGAACGAGCGGCCCGTGACGATATCGGCGCAGCGCTCGTAGACGTAGGAGTAATCGACGGTCTCAGCCACGTCGTCGGCTACTGCAGCTTGGCTCAAGTCGACGGCCATGATCACGTCCATGTCGATCGGCTGCGAGTGTTCGCGCTCACTGAGCTCCACGCCATGCTTGCCCCAAAACCGCATGCCGTGGATACTGACGACTGTGGAGAAAATCACGCCGGCATCACCGATGCTTGCCGACTAGACCGGGAAATCGCGTCTGCTACCGCCGCGACCTCCCGCATCTGCGCGACATCGTGGATGCGCACGATATCAGCGCCCGCCGCGATGGCCAGCGCGACAGTCGCCGCGGTCCCGAAGATCCGCTCGCTCGCCGCATCACCGGTTATTTTAGCGATAAACGATTTGCGCGATGTTCCTACGAGCAAGGGATAGGGCAAGGCATCGGCGATTTCTTTAAGGCGGCTCAATATCTCGATGTTGTGGCTTGCCGTCTTGCCGAACCCGATGCCGGGATCTGCGATCATGCGCTCGGACGCGATGCCTTGCGCGGCCGCCCGCGCGCACGCATCTCGCAACCAACGTGTGACTTCGGCGACGCAGTCACCGGCATAGTCGGCCGCCGGCCGGTTATGCATAATCACCAGCGGCGCCGCGTGCAGCGCAACGGCGCGCACGATACCGGGTACGGCACCCCAGATGCAGTTGATCATATCGGCGCCGGCGTCAAGCGCTCGGGCGGCCACCGACGGCTTAAAAGTATCGACCGACAGGGGCATGTCGACGGCCGCCCGCACAGCCTTCAAGACGGGAAGCACGCGACGCTGCTCCTCCACATCCGGTACCGCCGTGTGACCCGGCCGAGTGGATTCACCGCCGATGTCGATGATGTCGCAGCCCGCGTGTGCGAACCGATGCGCCCTTTCGACCGCCGCGCCAGCGTCGCAATTTAAGCCGTCGCCGGAAAAAGAATCGGGCGTCGCGTTGATGATGCCCATGAGGTAAGTGCGTTGTCCCCAAGCGAACTTCTTGCCGCGCAGATGCAACAGGCGCGACTTGGTTTCAGACATGGGCCGCTCGAAGTGCGCTCCACTCGTTCAAGAACGCCGGCCGCAAGGCCCCGACCAAGAATGTTGAGCCGGTGACGACCACCACTCCGGTGGGGCCTGCGGCACGCCGAGCGGCGGCGAACGCCTGGACCGGATCCTCGATCGCCCAAGCTCGCATTGCGTTTTCGCCTGCCAACGCGGAAGCAGCCTGCGCTGACGCGGCGCGCCGGTGAGGCACGTCGAAGGTGGTGAAGATATAAGAAGCGCAAAGGCCCCGCCATGCGCCGATCATCGCGCCGGCATCCTTGCCTTCGCTGAACGCACAGACGAAGCAAAGCGGCCGGCCGGCGAACAGACTCGCTAAAGCCTCGGCCAGGGCACGCGCCTTTTCCTCGTTGTGCGCGATGTCGAAAACGACCGCGGGGTCGCAAGCGAAGTATTCCATGCGGCCTGCTAGCACGAGATTGCGCAGCCCGTGGCTGACGCTGTCCGGGCGCGGGACCAGCGCGCGCGGTAAGCATTCGCAGGCCAAGATGGCGGTTGCTGCATTAGTCAACTGAAATTCGCCCAGCAGCGGACAGCTAAGATCGTAATCGCGTCTAGGCGTGCTGACGACAAAGCGCTGTGCATACTCAGCCGTCGTTCCAAGCGGCGTTATGCTCGCGCTTTGCTGCACGACGGTCAGCGGCGCGCCCTTGGCTTGGGCCGTTTGGCGTATGATCTCGAGCGCCTCCGGCCGGAGCGCCGCCGTGATGACCGGGACTGCAGGCTTGATGATGCCCGACTTGTCACGGGCGATCGCCTCTATCGTATCGCCCAACACCTCGACATGATCGTATCCGACGTTGGTGAGCACGGAAACCAACGGGTGGATGACGTTCGTGCCATCGAGCTTTCCGCCGACTCCCACCTCGATGACGGCCACATCGACTGCCTCGCGGGCGAAACAAAGAAACGCAAGCGCGACGATGACCTCGAAGTAGGAGGGCGAACCCCACTGCCCCTGTGCCATGCGGTCTATGGCAGGCAGCATATCATCGAGTAAGGCGGCGAACCGGTCTTCCGCGATCGGCGCGCCGTCGATTTGCACGCGCTCCCTCACGCTGACGAGATGCGGCTTGGTATGCAGGCCGACCTTATGGCCCGCCGCCTGCAAGATGGCAGCGCACATCGTGGCGGTCGACCCTTTCCCAGCGGTGCCTCCGACATGCACGCTCTTAAAGCGATCGTGCGGATCGCCCAACAGACCCAGCAGCGCGCGCATCCTGTCCAACCGCGCCGGGTAGCTGCGTGAAGCGGACTCGGCGGTGCACCTGTCCAGGAAAGAAAGCGCGGCTGAGAAGTCCACTAGCTACCGGTTGGGGACGGCGGCATGCTCCGTAACTTCGCCGCGCAACAACGCAAGGCCGTGCGGGATCACATCCGCGATCACCGCTAGCGTTTCACGCACCGCTGTGGGACTGCCGGGCAGGTTGATGATTAGCGTGCGGCGCCGAACGGCCGCGACCGCTCGAGAAAGCATGGCGGTGCGCACCGTACGAACGCTCGACGCACGCATGGCCTCCGCCAAGCCGGGCACTTCATAGTCGGCGACGGCCAAAGTTGCCTGAGGGGTCATATCGCGCGGCCCCAGACCGGTGCCGCCCGCGGTCAGGATGCAGTCGGTCCCCTCCCCATCGCTGAGATCGCGCAGCAGCGCTTGCAGCGCACAAGCATCGTCGGGTAGAATGCGTTCGCACGTCACGCTGCTAGACGGCGGAAGCCCGGCGCGCATCTGCGGCAAGCAGCCGTCGCTTCGCTCGCCGGCCGCCGCCTTGTCCGAAATGACGAGCAACGCGAAGCGCCATCGCCGGCTCGAAGCGGCGCCCTCATTCACCGCTTTGACCTCGCATACGTGCCGCTTCGTCCGCCGGATTTGCGTTCGAGGCGAATCTCTTCGATCACCATCGCACGGTCCGACGCTTTGCACATATCGTAGATCGTCAGCGCAGCTACGGCCGCCCCCATAAGCGCATCCATCTCCACGCCGGTGGGCCCCTTGCAGCTAACCCGGCACGTGATCGTCACCCGGTCGGCACCGCCAACCGCACAGCGAACTTCGACCTGGCTTAAAGAGATGCTGTGGCACAGCGGAATGAGATCCGACGTGCGCTTTGCCGCAAGCGTCCCCGCCATCTGCGCCGCCACGAATGCGTCTCCTTTGACGAGCGCCTTGCGTTCGAGCAGCGCCAAGGCTGCCGGTGCCATGCGCACGACGGCCTGAGCCGTCGCGCGGCGCAGCGTCGAGGTCTTTTCGCCCACGTCCACCATTTGCAGGGAACCGTCGGCGGCGACGTGTGAAAGTCGCCGCGCTGCCTTTTTTGCCACGCTGCGAGACCCTAAATCACGCGTCACATAGGGGCGTCAGTCGAGCGTGAAGGTATAGACGACCTTGTAGGTCTCGGTCGCGGGCTTGCCGTTTATCTCCGGAGGAGAATACGCGCTTTCTTTCGCGGCTTTCAAAGCCGCTTGATCGAGCGAGGGATTGCCCGTAGACTCGCTGATCTTGGCCGTGATGACGTGACCATCCGGGCCGATGGTCACCAATATGACGGCCGTCCCCTGTACGCCCTGCTCCTTCGCTATAGCTGGGTAGTCCGGCTGAACCTTGTTCGTGAACTGGGCGTCCACCACCGTCTCGGGCGCATAAACCGCGGTCGCTTTAGGCGCGGGAGTGGCAGGCGGAGCGGTCGCCGCGGTCGTGGGCGCTACCGTCGGCGCAGCGGTAGGCACGCCGTTTGCATTGCCCTTGGGCGGCGGTGTGTAGGCATTCTCCGACGGCCCGGTGTTGCTCGCGTTGTTGGTCTTCACCGTGTGGATCTTCAGATTCACCGGCGGCGGCGTGTCCTTGAGCGGCGGGGGCGTGGGTGTCGGCGGCGGTGTCGGCGTGGGTTTGGGTTTCGGCGTCGGCTTGGGGGTCGGCGTCACAAGCGTCTGCACGATGACTTTTTGCGGCGGCGGAGTGGCCTCTTCTTTGAACTTCGGCATAAAGTTCTCGCCGATGGTGCCCAGCACGAAGTGCGTCACGCCCGACAGAACGACGAACAAGATCGCGAGCCCCGCGACCGAATACTTTTCGCGCTTGGTGAAAAGCGGAGGAAGCTGCCCTTTTGTCGGTTCGCCCGGCGTTATGGCCACCTACGCGTGTCCTTTCGCTCTACTGCTGGTTCACGGTGTCGGGCGCGCCTTGCACTTTGTTCGCCAGACCGAACTGCGTGAAGCCGGCGCCCTTGGCAGACGCCATCACTTGGAGCACGGTGCCGTATTTGGCGGTCGGCGAAGCTTTGATGATGATGTCGTGGTCGCGCTGGAAGGTGTTTGCATAATCCTTCATGCGCTTATCGATTTCTTTGATCGGGATGATGTCAGCGCCGATCTGGATCTCATCTTGTTTGGTCTTGGCGTTATGCCCGATGATCATGACGATCGGCGAGTTCGTCACCTTGAGCTTGTTCTTGGCTTCGGGCACCGGCGGCGGCTTCAACAGCGATGTCAAAATCATGAAGATGATCAACAGGACCAGCAGCACGTCGGTAAACGGCGTGATGTTGATCGTCGACATCACGTCTTCTTCGGGTCCGGAACCGATCAGTGACATGGCAGCTTATCTCCGTTACTGAGTGACGAAGCCTACGTCGTCGTCATTGGCTTGGCGTGCCGCGTCGAGGATTTTGATGACCGTGTTATACGGTGCGTCGTTGTCGGCGATGAGCGAGATGTGCGTGGTATATCCTTGCGCTTGATGCTCCTGGTGATACTTAACCGCATCTGCCATCGCCTGATAAAGCTCGGCGGTCGTCGTGGGATGGCCGTCTATGAAGATCCGGTTCGTCGCGGATACCTGGACGGAGATCTGGTGGATCAGCGTCTTTTGAGTGAGCTTCTGCGGAGCGTTGTTCTTGTTGGGCAGTTCCTTTTGGAAGCCCGGCGGTGCGGCGAGCGCCGCTAGGATCATGAAAATGATGAGCAGGACAAGCAGCACGTCGGTGAACGGGGTGATGTTGATTTCGGCCATCACCTCTTGGTCTTGTTTGGTTTGCGCTAAACCCATGATGCCCTCACGCTACTTGCAGCCGCGGTTTCTACGGACGAGTCGCAGGACCTGAAGGCTTGGGGGCAGGCGCGGGCGCGGCTACTTGGCGGCCAGCCGGTGCGTTGGGCGTATAGAGCTCGGTCGGTATCGGCGCTCCGGTGTTGTGGAAGTGAAGCATCTCGGCGAGTTTGTTGGCCGCCACGATCATCTCTTGGTTGTACGCCTTGATGCGCGACTTGAAGTAGTTAAAGAAAATCACCGCGATAACCGCGACGGCCAGGCCGGCCGCCGTAGTGACGAGCGCCTCAGACACACCTGCGGCCACCACCGCCGGCGTCGAGTTACCCTTCAACGCGATGTCCTTGAACGCCCGAATGATGCCTAGCACGGTCCCGAACAAGCCGACGAACGGCGCGATGACCGCTACCGTGCCGATAATCGACAGGTTAGCTTCGAGCAGATTGAGTTGCTCCAGCAGCGCGATCGACAATGCGTCGGAAATGTCCGCTCGGCTCTTGGTGGCTCGGAACAAGCCGAACTGCAAGATCTTCGGCAGCATCCCGCGCTCGCGGTCGCAAACGGCAGCGGCACCCTGGACGTCGTCAGCTGAAACTCGCTCGCCGATTTCGCGCAGGAGGCGGTTCGGATCGGCGTGTTGTTTTGAGAAGAAGAACAGCCGTTCTAGCACGATGCCGATCGAGAGGATCGACAGGATGAGAAGCGCCCACATCGCCGGGCCGCCGCTGTTCAAGAACGCTAGGAAATTAGAAAGCGGGTTGTTGTCCATTAACTTCTTCCCTCTTTGAATAGTCGACGTTGATCGACCGCTTGCATCTTATCAGGGGCTACCCGGCCGATAGGCTGCGGTTTGCCATGGGTTCAAAACAAAAAGCGGCGCTGTACCGGTCGGTTCGCGGCGTTGGCTTTTCACGAGGCTGCGGTTGATTCCTACTGTTTGTAAAGACGGTGCACAAACGGGAGACGTAAGTCCTAGGACGCGTCTCCCGCTCGTCGGCTTGCGTTTGTGATTAGTCGGTCAGGTCCGAACCGTTGAACTTCTTGTAGGCTTCCTTCACCGCGTCCATGGCGGACTTGTCGTTTTTAGCCTTGTCGAGCGCGTACGCTTTGCGCAGGGCGTTGTTGGAGTCGTCTTTCTTTTTCTGATATGCATAGGCAACGCCCAGATCGTACCAAGCCACCGAGTTGTTCGGGTCGGCCACGGTGGCGGCTTGGGCATAGCGGACCGCGTCAGCCGAGTGATCCGCTTTATCGGTGGTCGAGCCTAGAAGCAAGCTCGCGAGCTGCGTCTGGTACATCGCCGCATCCTTGGGACTGGCGGCTATCGCCTTGCGCAGGGCCTCATCGGCCGCCCCCACTTGACCCTGACCTGCGGCTAGTTCCGCCATGCCGAATTGAGCCGAACCGCTCTGCGGATCGATCGAGACGGCTTTTTCGAATGCCGCCTTGGCCGCGGTTAGATTGCCCTGGCGGACGTAGATCTCCCCGAGGCTAACTTGCACTTGGGCGTTGTTAGGCTGCAGCTGGCTCAGTTGTTTGAGCGGGGTCAGCGCCGCCGCCAGATTACCCTTGCGCAGGTAGTATCCGTACAACGCTTGGTAGGGCTGAGGATTGTGACCGTCGAGCTGCTCGGCTTGGTTGATGGAGGCTAAACCCTCAGCGTCGTTGCCCATCGACAACTGGCTCACGCCGATATCCGTCGTGACGATTGCGCTCTTCATCGCGCTCTTGTGATCGTCCAACGCCCGCGCCGCTTGCAGGTCGGTCAATGCAGCCTGGTAGTTCTGCATCGCCTCTTCCACTTCGCCGAGCACGAGCTTGTAGTCCATCAGCTTGGGGTTGAGATCGGCAGCCTTACGCGCGTACGGTAGGGCCTGGTCCGGCTGACCCGCGTGCAGCAGATTGAAGGCATAATGGCCGTAGGCGGCTGCCGCAGTTCCCGCCGTTTCAGCGTGCGGATCGATGGCCAGCGCACGGTCGAACATATCCGCCGCCTGTTTGTACTTCGCATCGTCGTTGCTTTGGGCGGCGTCTTGGAAGTACGCGATGCCTAGCCGGGCCAGCACCTTCGCGTTGCGAGGATTGGTGCGTGCGCCGGCCTGCAGGATCGACTCAGCTTGGGCGTAGTTCTTCTTGTTGATGTAGATCGTCGCAAGCTCGATGCGGGTGTTGATGTCGTTGCGATTGGACGACAGGCGCTTGCCGAGGTCGCCTTCGCTGCCCACGTTTTGAGCCAAGCCTGCAAGCGTGAACCGATAAGTGACGTCGTAGAAGGCGGTGATCGGTTTGCCGGCGCTCGTCGCCGGCGAATAGGTCGAGGCCCGAACGGCCGCCAGTACGGCGTTGTCGAGATCTTTGTGTCCGGAAGAGCGGAATATCGTGAAGGTCTTGCCCTTGCCGTCCATGCTTACGAGCACCTTGGCCTGCACCGTGCCGGTCTCGTGGAGAGCCCGCGCGGCGTCGCTGTATACCGGCGGCACCTGGTGGCGGAACTTGGGCGGCAAGTAATAACCTGGCGCGTCGGCCTTGGCCGCACCGCCGGCAACTGCCGCCAGGGCTAAGCCGCTGAAAACCGCAAGGCTCTTTAGTTGAAAACTACGCATCGCTCCCCTTTACGACTGTCTATTGAAGTGCGGCTGTCGCGCATGCCAGCCGAAGTTTCTGGCCTCTGCGCTGAAAAGGCTGTGGCGCCGACAATTCGCGCGCACCGCTTGGCGCCCCGCTTCGACACCTGGGCTTTGCACCCCGCCGCCAGGCTTGCTTACTTAGCCGCTGAGCCAAGGCGCTCGAGCGCTTCCCGCTCTGCCGCAGTTACCGCCCGGACATGACCAGGAGCCAGATCCCCCAAACCTACCGGACCGAAGGAAATCCGCTCCAATCGGATGACGCGCAGGCCCAATGCCGCGCACATGCGTCTGACGTGACGGTTGGGGCCCTGACGCAGCGTTAGCACAAACTCTGTTTGGCCCGGGCCAAGCGGCTGGACGCCGCCGGCTCCGATCTGGTCCAACGCATGCGGCGTCGGGGTGCCGGTCACGGTGACCCGATAACATTTCGGAACGCCGAAGCGGGGGTGCGAGAGTACGCGGCATAGCTCGCCGTCGGAGGTAAAAAGCAATACGCCGGTCGTTTGGGCATCCAACCGGCCGACGGCGAACAGCCGCCGACCGGCAGGGACGAACCGGCGCAGGGTCGGCCGGCGATGCTCGTCATCCATCGTGCTGATGACCTGCTGCGGTTTGTTCAACACCAAGATCACGTGCGGAGCGCGCACCGGCTCCACCGCTTCGCCGTCGACGGTGACCCGCTGGCGGGGTAGGTCGACGCGCTCGCCGATGATAGCCGGCCGCCCATCGACGTGCACTCTACCAGCGGCGATCAACGCATCGGCTTTGCGCCGTGCAGCCACGCCGCAATCAGCAAGGTACTTGTTGAGCCTGACTTGGGTCAGCGGTCTCCTTCGGACATGGACATCGCTTCTTTAGTGACCGACTTCAAGAAGTCTTCATTGCTGTCAGTGCGGCGGAACCGCTCTAAGATGAGTTCGGTCATCTCCTGGGTGCCCAGCACGGCCGTGGCGCGGCGCAGCATCACGACCTTACGCAGCTCGACCTCGCTGAGCAGCAGTTCTTCATGCCGGGTGCCCGATTTCTTTATGTCCACAGCGGGGAAAATGCGGCTATCGGCAAGTTTGCGCACGAGATTTATTTCCATGTTCCCCGTGCCCTTGAACTCTTCGAATATCACATCGTCCATCTTCGAGCCGGTTTCGATCAAAGCCGTGGCGATGATCGTCAAGCTGCCGCCGTTCTCGATGTTACGCGCAGCGCCGAAGAACCGCTTGGGTCGGTGAAGCGCGCTCGTGTCCAATCCGCCGGATAACGTCCTGCCGGTGGTCGGCATGACCTGGTTCCAAGCGCGCGCCAACCGTGTGATCGAATCGAGCAGGATGACGACGTCGTGTCCGAGTTCGACCAGCCGGCGGCAGCGCTCGAGCGTCAGTTCGGCCACCGCGGTGTGGCTTTCCGGGTGCTCATCGAAGGTGGATGAGATCACTTCGCCTTCGATGGAGCGGCGCATGTCGGTGACTTCTTCCGGCCGCTCGTCCACGAGCAGCGCGAACAGATCGACCTCGGCGTGATTGGCGGCGATGGCGTTGGCGATCTTCTTCAAGAGCGTCGTCTTGCCGGCTTTGGGCGGCGACACGATGAGCGCTCTTTGGCCTTTGCCGATCGGTGAAAACAGGTCGAACACGCGGCCGCTCATTTCCAGCGAAGATGTCTCCATCTTAAGCTTGCTGTCGGGATAAAGCGGCACCAGCTTGTCGAAGTGAGGGCGGCCGCGGATCGACTCCGGATCCTGTCCGTTAACCGCTTCCACTTTGAGCACGCCCTGGTATTTCTCGTTGTCTTTTGGTTCGCGGATCTGCCCCGCGACCAAGTCGCCGGTCCGCAATTCGAAGCGGCGGATCTGGGACTGCGAGATGTACACATCGTGCGGCCCCGAGCGCATGTTCTCGCGCCGCAAGAAGCCGTAGCCTTCCGGCAGCATTTCTAGGACGCCGGTCGCGAAATGTAAGCCGGCCGCTTTGGCTTGAGCCTCGAGGATCGGGAAGATGAGATCGGGCTTTTTTACGCGCTGCAGATTTGGAACATCGAGCAGTTTGGCCAACTCGACCAGTTCGCTGCGCGTCTTATCCTCTAGTTCCTTGACGGACAGGAGCGGCATGGTATCGCCGTTTTTGGCCTGAAAGCTCTTTGGCTGGGGTTCGAAGCGCTCGGCCGCCGGACGGACGGGGAACACTCTGGGAGCCGGCCGCTCTTGACGACCGCGGTCGAAGCGATAGTTGGAACGGTCTTGGCGGTCGTAACGATCGTTGCGCTCGTAACGCTCCGGCGGCCGCTCGGTCCGCTCGTAGCGCTCGGCGCGTTCTTGGCGTTCGTAACGCTCCTGCGGCCGCTCGACGCGGTCGTACCGCTCGACTCTTTCAGGCCGCTCGAATCGCTCGAAACGCTGCGGCCGGTCGGACCTTTCCGGCCGTTCCAACCGCTCCGGCTGTTCCGGACGCTCGACCCGTTCGGCACGCTCGGGGCGCTCCTGATTTTCGACTCGTTCAGGCCGCGGCGTTCGCTCCGATCTCTCGGCGCCATCGAAACGCTCGGCTCGCTGAGGCCGCTCCAATCTTTCGGGAGTATCGGCTCGCACCGCCGGCTGCTCGATCGGCGCGGGAAACGACGCGGGCCTTGCGGCTGCACCATTGACCGGGGCCGCCGAACGTGGGCGGGAGCGAGGAGTGCGCGAAGGGGGGTTAACCGGTTGGGCGGGCGGATGCGATTCGTTTTCTTCTTGCACGATGTCCTACGGCCTATGGCAGGCGGAGAGTGGTGCGACGCACGCTGCGCGGATGTGATGGACAGCACGGCGTGCTGGTTAGCATGAATGGGAAACGGTCGACGACGACCTTCTAGTTCACGAACGATTCTGCGGAAGACAGCGAAGCAGATGAGCCGCGGAGGCGCCGGCGTCGGCGAACTCATGCTTTTGTAACTATATCACAGCCCAGCAACGGCCGTCAACGCGGCGCGCGGCGGCTACTTGTTGTATCGGCATTCCGGCTTTTGGCATTTAGGCTGCGAAACGGCGAAACCGAGGGGCTTTCACCATCGAAGTAGCGCAGCGGCCAGCCGGCCGCGACCTTCAAACCGATGCGCGAGCTCACACAGACCGTCGGCGCGATATCGCGCGGCGGGCCGATCCTCAGGTCTCCGCGCCGCAGATCCACCCCGTCGAACCGTAAGTCGATCCCCATGGCCCGGCACAGATTGCCCGGTCCGCTTGCCAGCGCCAACGTCGGAACTTTCGGACCGCGCCGACGGCGCATGGCGTCGATCCCGGCTTGCGGCTCGATAGCGCGGATCAAAACTGCGCCGCCCAGGCCCGGCGGCTCGGTGGTCACATTTAGGCAATGGTGGTTTCCATATATGAAGTAGATGTAGGCAAAACCCGCGCGGCCGAAAATGCTGACGTTGCGCTTGGTCGGACCGCGGTACCCGTGGCACGAAGGATCGACGAGCGGGAGATAGGCCTCCGTTTCAACTATCCGTCCGGCAAGGATCGTTCCGCCGTCGGGCTCGTCAGGTGCCAACCGGTGAATCAAGCGCGCACCGATAAGACGGCGGGCAACGGCCGCCGTTTCGCCGGCCGCAAATTGGTCGGGCCAAGTATTCGGAGATCCGTTTTGCATGAGTTTGATCGTTCGCAGCGCAGATGACGCCGCTCCTCGGCCGACCGCGACAACGGCCGAAGATGGACTGACACGGTCGCTCAAAGTCGTCGCGCTCGTGGCTTTGAGCCTGGGGCTGGCGACGGTCGGCGGCATGTTTCTAATGCGCATCCTGCCCGTCGTCGTCATCCTCATCGGCGCGACGTTTTTCGCTTATCTGATCTATCCGGCCGTCAATCGGCTTTCCCGGCTAGGATTGCCGCGCTGGCTGTCCATCTCGCTGCTGTACTTAGTTCTGGGCGCGCTGATCGGCGGAGCTGCGACCTTTGCCGGTCCTACGATCTATCGCGAAACGCAGACGCTCACGCACGACTTCCCGGGCATCGTCAGGCAGGCGCGAGATGCCATGGTGGGCACGAACGCGACCTTTCTAAAAGCCGTTCCCATACAAGCGCGGAAAACGGCCGCCGACTTGCTCGACCAATCTTTGATCCAACTGCAGGGCGCTGCGGGCAGCATGGCAGGCCGCGCGCTGCAGATCGCTCTGAGCGTAGCCACGGCCGTCACCGGCCTCATCATCGTGCCGGTGCTGGCTTTTTACATCCTGTTGGACAGCGAACGGCTGCGCAACATGGCCGTCGGCCTTTTTCCGGCGCGCTTCCGGCAGCAGACGCTGCTCGTGCTGCATGACATAGATGTGGTCGTCGGCGGGTTCATCCGCGGTCAGATCATCGTCGGAGCTGTGGTCGCGGTGATGATTACGGTTTTGCTTCTGATCCTGCGCATCAAGTACGCATTCCTCATCGGCCTGTTCGCTGGCATCGTCGACATCATCCCTTACGTCGGGGCGGTAGCGGGCGCCGTTCCGGCGGTCATCATCGCGTTCCTCACGCACGGGGCTGCCAGCGCACTGCTGACGCTGCTCGGATTTGCCGCCGTGTACGAAGTAGAAGGTCATCTCGTCGCGCCGGCGGTCGTCGGCCAGAAAGTCGGCCTGTCGCCGCTGATCGTCATCGTCGCCATTTTAGTCGGCGCTGAGATCGGCGGCATCGGCGGCATGTTCATCTCGGTGCCGATTGCCGGCATCCTGCGCGTCTTATGGAAGCGTTTTTCGCGGCCCCAAGTCGTGATTCACGACGCCGATGCACCCGCCCCCGCTGCCGAGACGATCATCGTCGCAAGCGAGTGAAACGCCCTATACCAGACCGACAAGCGGCATGGACACGCAGGTCCGACCTAGGCCGCGCCCAGCGGCCCAGCTCGCCGGTATGCGGGCTAAAGCCTTGATCCGCAGCGGCTCAAGCCGCTGCGGTGGTACGGCTATGAGCCGCGACTCGGCTAAGCGATTTAGCTTGCAGCCAAGCGTGATGTAAGCAAGCGTAAGGCCCGGCAGCGGCTCGGCTTGCATATTGACTTCGGCGACCACGGCGGCCTCGGTCGTCGCAATGACCGCGTTGCGCGTCTTGAGCGCGCGCAGCAGATCGAGAGCCGCGCCTAACCCCGCATAGGCGTAGTCGCGGCCCAGCGATGCGGGGACTTCGCGAACGCGGAAGGGCACGTAGTGGTCGGCGGAGGCGCCAGCGGGATCGATGATGTGCAGAGCGCTTAACCCGCGCCCAGCGGGGCCGCGGACGACAGCTACATTTACGGAGGTCGGCGCGGTGGTCTGGCGGCCTTTGCTCTGCATGCGTCTATTATATCGAACATACGTTCGATAGTCAAATACCAGGCCGCCTCGCCAAGCTGCCGCCTTCGGCGGCGAGGTCAGGCACGGAGGCGAACCGATTGGAACAGGGCATCGTAGTCCGCGTCGCGGGCTTTTCCCGCGCGGCTGGCAATCACGGCACGATAGACCGATACTACCCGGCTAGCCGTCAAAGCAACATCGAACGGCGCAGCCGCCGCGCGCGCGTGAGCCGCGGCGCAAACTCGTCTTTCTTGGCTGCTCAACAGCCCGAGCATGGCCTCTCCCATGGCGGCGGCGTCGGCTACCAACGAGCCGGCTAAATGCGTTGCGAACGCCTCGCGCGTCTGCGGCGCGTCGATAGCAACTACTGGTAAACCCGCGGCGAACGCCTCGGCCAGAACTAGGCCTTGAGTTTCGGTCACCGACGGGAATGCGAAGACGTCGGCTGCCGCATAATAGGCCGGCAGCTCGTCCGGTGGCACGCTGCCAGCGAACCGCACAGCATCGCGCAGCTTGCCGGCTGACACCTGGGCCTTCAGCTCGTCGGCCAAAGGGCCGCCGCCCACGATCAACAGCCGGGCCGCGGGCAGGCGCTCGTGCACAAACCTGAACGCTTCCAAGACCACCGGGACGCTCTTCTCGTGAGCCAGGCGCGATACGAGCAGCCCGAGCGGCGCATCATCGGCGATGGCGAAGCGCCGGCGGATGGCAGCGGCCCTCGCAGGCGCGACGCCGCCAAACGCAGCCATGTCAATGCCGGTGGGCACGATGCAAATCGGAGCGCTGACGTCCTGGGCGCGCAGCTGCGCGGCCGCCGTCTGTGTCGGAACGATGACCGCGTCAGCGGCGTTGGCGTAAGAGCGCGTCAGCTCGCGGGTCAGTTGCGACGTCAGGCGCGGTCCGAGCGGCGAATAGTGCGCGTAGTTGTCGAGCATCGTATGATACGTAAAGACGAGCGGAACGCGAAACCTATGACGTGCGTAGTAAGCCGCCATCCATCCGGTGATAAAAAGCGAGTGGCTATGGATGATGTCGCACAAGCTCAAAAAACGGCGCTTGTTGCGGCGCGCCACTAGCGGCAGCGTCAGCCGATACTGAGATCGGGATGGCAGCGGCAGCGACGGCATGCGAAACACCCGGCCTGAAGTTTCCCCGCCTTTGGGTATGTGCGGCGCAAATGTGTACGCCTCGTGGCCGGCATGGCGCAACTGGCTTGCCAGCGCGTCGACCGAAGCGACGACGCCATTGACGATCGGCTGATAGACCTCGGTGAAAAGAGCGATCTTCAATCCGGCCTGCTTACTTAACAGTACTATCGGCGAATAGTCGGTTTCGTTACGCGCAAGGCGCGGTCCCGTAGCGGTACAACGGTTCTGCAGCGCGGAATTCTTCGCCGGCGCATAGCGGCGGGGTTTGACTAGGTCTAGATCTCATGCTATACTTCGCACAGTTTCAGGCTGATCAAGCCTTTTTTTATTTTATCCATCCCATTCTTTTGCCGGCGGCTCGGCAATCCGATTAGCTCGCCGCATCTGCCGCCTAACTCTTATTATCGAACCAACAAATGCGCCGGCACTGTGCTTTGGCGCGGCTCACGGAACGGAAAGATGCAAAACAAATTTACGCCCCGCTGGGGCGGTGTTGCGGTTATATTGCTCGCGCTGTCGGTTTGCTCGCCCAGTCAAGGACTGGCTCGAAGCCGCCACCGCGACGCAGCCCGTCCCGATCTGGCTGCCGTAAACGTCGCAAACGAAGCGCCGTTCTTGCTTGCAGCATTGCCTCAATTCCCCGAGGCGCGGTTTTCCATGGACGAACGGCCGCTGCTGATCACCACCGAAATGCGCATGCGCCGCGAGACGCGTCCGATCACGCCGATCGTGCGCATGTCGGACGAGCTTGAGCCGAATGCCCAGCGCACGGTTCGAGCCGCCATCGCTCCGGAGCGTACGGTCTACGAACGCATCACCCGCTGGAACAGCGTAGTGGTGATGCGCAAAATCGTCGGACGGTTGATGACGAGGGCCGGCCGACCGGCGATCATCATCAAGGGGACGCCGCGCACCGCGCTCACGATGGTCGCTACAGCCTACACCGGATCTTCGGCCGGCTACAACGGCGGTGGTCAGACGGCCACCGGAGCGGCCGCCCGGTACGGCGTCGTGGCGGTCGACCCGCGTCTCATCCCGCTTGGCTCGCGGCTGTTCATTCCGGGCTACGGGCATGCCGTGGCGGCTGACACCGGCGGCGCCATCCTGGGTCATCGCGTCGATCTATGCATGAACTCATTGGGCGCCGCGCTGAATTTCGGCCGTCAAGTCATCAAGGTCTACGTACTGAGGCGGTAGCCCACGGGGGCGGACCGAAAAGCGCCTTCATGAGCGGCAGCGGCGCGGATCACCACTCGCCCAAGCAGATACTCGCCCAACGATCGCTGCGGCCGCGCCGGCGTTTCGGGCAGAACTTCCTCGTCGATGAGCGATTCGCCACTCGCATCGCCAACGCGATCCCCGACGCCGCGTACGCGATAGAGATCGGCGGCGGGACGGGGACCCTGACCGGCGCGCTCGCCGAGCGTTGTCGCTTCCTAAAGGTCTTAGAAGTCGATCGCGACCTCGTCGCCGTGATGCGCGAGCGCTTCGCCGGCGCCGACAACGTCAGCGTTCATGACGGCGACGCGCTCGAATTCGACTACCGCGCAGATTTGCAGTCCCAACCTAGCCCGCGCGCCATCTGTGGAAACTTGCCATACTACATCACCACGCCTTTGCTCGAACGGATCGTGGCGTCAAGCGACGTTTGGGAAGCCGCCGTCATCATGGTGCAACGCGAATACGCTCAGCGCCTTAGCGCGGTGCCGGGCACCGCGAACTACGGGAGCCTCGCGCTTTTCACGGCGCATCATTGCGCTGTCGAGAAGCTGTTCGACATCGGCGCCGCAGGCATGTATCCGGCGCCGACCGTAGCTTCGGCGGTAGTTCGCTTGCGTCCGCGGCCCGACCGGTTGGCGAAACTACGCAACGAAGCGCTGCTGCTGTGGCTGATCCGCGCAGCCTTTGCCCAGCGCAGGAAGATGCTCGTGAACAGCGTTGCGTCGCAAGTGCCGCACACGCGCCCAGTTGCCCGCGCGGCGCTGCAAGAGATTCTCGCACGCTTGAAGATCAACGCCGACACTCGCGCCGAGCGCTTGAGCCTCGACGATTACATCCAGATCGCCAATGCGTTGGACGAAGCGGGGTTCGTCGTTCCGCCTAGGTGATTGCCCGACCAACTGTTAAGCAGGCGGCGATGCATCAAGAAGTCCCAGTCACGCGGCAACCGGAAGCGACGCCGGCGGCGGTGTCTGGTCAGCCGCGCTGGGACGGCTGGGGCTGCGCGGGGATCGGCTGTCTTAGTTTCGCCGTGTTCGTCATCGCGCAGTTCATCGTGACGTTCGCGATAATAATCGTCCACTACCCCGGCGTTTGGCACTCCATCCGGCTGGGGGTCGTTCCGGCAAGCACGCTGGGGCAGCTGCGCAACGCCGCGGGTCTAGCTAAGCTATTGTCACCTGGTAATCTCGTCTTGATGGCCGCCGTGAGCGACGGCGCTCTCGTGCTGGTCGCGATCGGCCTCGCCCGCATCGCTTTTCGGGCACGCAGCGACAGCTTCGGATTGCGCATCGCCGGTCGCTGGAAGGCGCTTGCGATCGGGTTGCCGGCAGGCGTTGGCCTGATGATCGCTTCGTCGCTCGTTGAGAACGTGCAAACCAAGATCGTCGGTTCTCACCCGCAACTCGTGGCGCAGATCCTGGCGACGCGACACGGACTGCCGTCATTCTTGCTGGACTTTATGGCCGTCTCACTGCTCGCGCCGGTCGCCGAAGAGATTTTCTTTCGGGGTTTTCTCTTCACCGGTCTGGCCCAGCGAATGCCGGTTTTAGCCGCTGCCCTGGTCAGCGCCGCAATCTTCGGGGCCGCTCACCTAGATATTTGGAACTTCGTCCCGCTGTTCACGATCGGCGTCGGGCTTGCGTATCTTTACCGCTACACCGGCACCTTGTGGTCTAACGTGATCGCCCACTCGACCGTCAACACGATCTCGCTGGTCGTCGCCTATCTCTATCCGCAGCTAGTCAAATGAACCGTCAGCAGGTCCTCAAGCGTCCTCGTGGGTCCATCCGCCCTGGCGACGGGCTTCATGCCTTCATAGCTATCAACGAGACAAGATACGCGAAGTAGAAGATGCCGCAGGCCGCAAGCGCCCGGGCGTCGACGCGGCGGAGCACGATGACTGACATCAGGACTACGATCGCGGCCGCTAAGGTCGCTGATGCAGCGGCATAGGCGTCGCGGCCCAAGACCCAGGGCGTATACAGCATGGCCACCGCCGATGCGATCGAGGTCTGAAACATCATAGCTCCTAGCACGTTCCCGAAAGCCAACTCATCGAGGCCGCGGCGCATCCAAATCAAGACGTTGACCGCTTCCGGCATTTCGGCCGCAATCGGCGTCAGTATCACCGAGACCACGAACGGCGGCAAGCCGATGGCCGATGACGCACTCGTCACGGACGAGATGAACCAACGCGACGCCGCTATCGTCACGGCTAAAGCGAGCGCCAACTGCAGGGCAATCATCGCCGGCGCTGGCTTTGAGGCCCGCGGGGTCAGACGCAATCCCGGCGGCCGGTCCTCGGATTCGACGAGCCCACTGCGGAAATGATAGCACAGGTAGGCGATGTAAGCGCCGATAACGCCCACCGATGCGATGACGTGGGCGGCATGCGAGCGGGTAAAGGAAGCGGCTATAACCAGCGCAAAAGTCAGCGCGAATAAACCCAACCCAATCGTTGCTGCGCCCGCCGGCATGTTGAGGATGGGCTCGTTCGAGCGCATTCCCAGCGCCATGAGGCCAACCAGACACAGCACCACCGTCGCCAGCATAAGCGGTGCGCCGATCACAGCTCCGATGCCTATGCTGGTGCTAGCCTCGTCGTGCAAGAACACGAGTGCAATGACCGTGACGATGATGTCGGGCACCGACGAGCCGATCGCGGCGACGACCGCTCCGACCGCGCTGCGCGTAAGCCGCAGCGACGCTCCGACCCATTCGACCGCGTTGGTAAATGCATCGCTTGCGATCACGAGGAGAAACAAGGCTGCAAAGACTGCAAGAGCGAGCGGCACTGGCGGTCGGCTTTGGACTAGGCAGCGGCCTTCCCTTGCCTCACGCCGCCAGCTCAGCGAGCGCGGCTGAGTGACTGCCTACCGGCTGTTACACACCGCCGACGTACACCTCGACGCCGCGTTTGGCGGTGCGTCTGCCGCACTAGGCGCCAGGCGCCGCGAACAAGTGCGCGCCGGATTCGAGCGAGTGCTGTCCATCGCCAAGCAGCACGCCGTCGACGCCTTATGCATCGCCGGCGACCTTTACGAAGATGGGCGCGCGGGGCCGGACCGAGCCAATTACCTGCGTCGTACGCTCGCTGCGCTTGCGCCGATCCGCGTATTCATCAGCCCGGGGAATCATGATCCCTTCACGCCATCGTCGCTCTACAGCATGCTCGACCCGCCCGACAACGTGCACGTTTTTCCAAGCCGGCGTTTCGACCGCATCGAGCTTTGCGACGGGCTGACGTTGTGGGGATGCGCTCACGAGCGCCCACTGGATCGGGATCCCATATTGCAGGGCGTGCAATGCGGCGGCGACGGGACTCATTTGCTCTTGTTCCACGGCACCGATCGCGATCGGATACCGCCCGGCAAGGAAACGATCGCGCCGTTTGACATGCACGACATAGAGCGAACCGGTGCCGCGCACGCGATGCTCGGTCACTTCCATGGCTGCAGCAGCGTGGGCCGCTACGCTTACCCCGGCTCGCCCGAGCCGCTGAATCGCACCGAAACGGGCCGGCACAGCGCGTGCATGGTCAGCGTGCAAGCCGGCCGAGTGGAAACCGAATTCATCGACGTCAACCGCACCCGTTACGTCGACGAAGAGCTCGATGTCGGCGGTATCAGCGACGGCGCTGCGCTGATCGACGCGGTCAAGACCAAGCTCGCAGCCGTGGTCAGCCTACCGGGCAGTATCTTCTGCACCTTACGCTTGGTCGGATCCGCGGTTGCAAACCTCGACGCAGACCTAGATACCATCGCGCGTGAAATCGCCGCGCTGTACCCCGGAAGCCAGATCGTCTTAAACTTCTCGGCATTCGACTTGAATGCGATCGAAAAAGAGACCGGGACGGTGCGCGGCGCATTCGTCAAAGCAATGCGCAACGATCTCAATGCATCGGCGGCGGAGGACCGAGCCCGCATCGAAAAAGCCCTCGAGTACGGCCTCGTCGCTTTTTCAGGTCAACAATTGCGGCCGTGAAGCTCGTGCAAGCCCGCATCGACGGGTTCGGCCGGCTCGCCGGCAACATCGAGTTCAGCGATGCTATGACGGTGGTGTGCGGCCCGAACGAAGCGGGCAAGACGACGCTGGTCGAGTGCGTGCTGCGGCTGCTTTTCGGCTACCCCGAAACTCAACCGAATTTGGCGCGCCGGCGTTTCGTGCCTTGGGATACCGGCCGACCATATCGTGCCGCGCTGCGCTACCGCTTGGACGACGGAACGCAGCTCGAGACGATCCGCGATTTCGGCCGCGACGACGTGCCCACCGAGACCGTGCGCACAGATACCGGGCGAAGGATCAGCGAATTCAGCGGGTGGCGTAAGGCGTCGCCAGGCCAGGGCTACTTGGGCTTGTCGCTGCTTGCGTTCGAAGCCGCCGCGGTCGTGCGCGCTTCGGAGTTCGCCGCGGCCGTAGACGGCAAAGGTTACGAGCTCGTAGCCGAGCGTCTGGCCGCGCTCGTCGGTTCGGCCGAAGCCAACACGAGCGCGGCAGCGGCCGTCGATCGGCTCAAACGTTTCCTGACCGAAATCGGCGGCCGGCCCAATGCGACTAACAGCCTGTTGACGCGCGCCAACGAAGAGCATGCTGAGGCGCAGTCGGCGCTGGCTGAATATAAGCTCGAGTACGCCGAACTCGCTGACGTCATCCGCGCGCGCAGCGCGGCCAAAGCCGAGCTGGCCGCAGTTGCCGACCGCTTGGCTTGCCTAGAGCGCGCGCAGGGCTGTGCCCGGCTGGCACAAGTCCGCACCAAACTGGCTCGCGTGCAAGCCGCCCGAGCGCAAGTCAGCGCGCTAAGAGCACGGCGGGCCAGCATCGAGACACCGGCAGCCAGCTTGCTCGCCGCGGCGCCTGGAATCGAAGCGGCGGCGGCCGACGTAGCGTTCGCGGACAGAGCCGAAGCCGACGCTAAAGATCAGGCCCAAGGCAAGGAAGCCGATCGCTTGCAGACTCTGGGCGAGATGGAGGAGCGCGCCCGCGCGCTGGATCGAATCGAGTCTCGCGCGCGCCAGGCACAAGCCGAACGCGACCAGCTGGCGCAGAAGTGGTCGCACGCACCGCAGCTTTCGCCAGACACCGTCGCGCAGCTCAACGCGCAGGACGAACACGTCGCGCAGCTGGATGCGCAAGCGCGGCGCGCTGACGCAGCGGCGGCCATCGCGCGGCAGCGGTCGGGGCCCGGTCCGACAGCGGCATTCCTCTTTATAATCGCAGCCGCGGTCCTCGCTCTGGCCGGCTACCTCACACACAAGGCCCTTTGGCTTGAGTTGGGCGCCGGATCGCTTGGGCTTGGTGTGGTCCTCGCGGCCCTCTGGGCGGTGGCGAACTTGCGGCAGCGGCGCAGCGTGCGGCTTCGCGCCCAAGCCTTCAGTGAAGCGGCCGCGCTATTTTCGACGGCCAAAGCAGCGCTCGAAGCGCGCTGCCGAAGCCTAGGCTGCGCGGATGCAGCGGCAGTTGCTCAAGCGCACGGAGCTCAGGCGCGCATAGCGGCGCTGCGATCCGAAAGCGAGGCTTTGGCCGAAGAAGCCGCGCACGTCGCGGCCCACCGCGACGTGCTGGCGGCGTTGCTGGACCAGTTGAACTCTTTTGAAATACGCTATCGGCAGGCACGCGAACTGACCGAGCGCGCCAGGCAGCGGCTTGCGAGCCTGCTCGACGGCGCCGGCGTGCAGCCAGGCGAACTGGGCGCGCGACTGGAGCGCTTCGAGGCCCTGCGGGCGGCAAGCCGCTCGGCCGCCGACGCCGATGCTGCTATCGCCCGAGCCGTTGGAGACTTGCGAGAATGTTTGGGCGGCCGCAGCGAAGATGACTTGGCCGCGGAGGAAGCATCTTTGGCGCAGCAGTTCGGCGACCACCAAGGCACAGCGGCAGACGCAGGCACCGCCGATGGCATCGACCGCGAGATCCAGACGACCAAAGAACGGTTGATTGAGCTCAACTTGGTCGTCGAGCGCTGCAACGGCCGGCTGCAGCGCTTCGAACAACGGCATCCGCAAGGCGCTGCGGCCCTCGAGGAGCGCGTCGCCGCGTGCGCTGAGCGTCAAGAAAAGCTCCGGCACGCCAAAGCTGCGGCCGAACTCGCGTCATCGACCATCGAACGCGTCAAGGACGATGTCCATGGGAACTTCGTCCCGTTGCTTAGCGCAGCGGTCAGCCGCGCCGTCAGCACTTTCAGCGCCGGACGTTATCCCGAAGCGTTTGTCGATCCAGAAGATTTTTCCGTGCGGGTGCGCTTGCCGGAAACCGGGATGCACGCCGCCTCGGCCGAGCTGTCGAGCGGAACGCGCGAGCAGCTCTTCCTCGCCTTGCGGGCAGCGACCGCCGCAGCGTTGGGTTCGGGCGAGCGGGTTCCCCTGCTGTTAGACGACGCCTTGGTGCACTCGGATGATGACCGTCTACGGGCAGCCGTTTGCCACCTTGCCGAGCTGGCACAAAGCGGTCAGCAGATCGTGTTGTTCACCCAGCGTGAAGCCGTCGTACGCGCCGCTCGAGCGCAGCCAAAAGTCAGCGTCATCGCTTTAGCCGGCCCCGCTTGAGGTGCTGCGCCTAGGCGTAGACGCGGCCAATCTGTTGCGCGATCGCCGGGGAATCGGGCGTTACACACGAGCCTTGCTGCGGCATTGGATCCGCGAGCGTACCGACAGCGTCCGCGTGACGCTGATCCTCCCGCACTTATATCCTAAAATGCTGGAAGGCCGCATTGCCGCACTCGTCGGCCGCGGCTTCCGTCTCGCAGCGCGCCGACCGTCTTGCACGCGCGGCATCGATCTCGTCTGGTATCCATGGAATGGGATGACTTGGGTGGCCGCCGCGCCCAAGGTCGCGACCGTTCACGATGTCTGGCCGTTTGCGTCGCCGGCGAAAAACCCGCGCGTCCGCCGCAACGAACAAGTGCCGTTCATGACCACCGCCGCATGCGCAAAGCGCATCATCACCGACTCGCAATTTTCCAAATCCGAGATCGTCGTTCATCTCGGCGCGGATCCGCAAGCAATCGATGTCGTGCCTTTGGGCGTCGATGCGCCGCTCGCGGCAGGGCCGCCGGCCGTGTTCGAGGGGTTTGAGCGCTACGTGCTCTTCGTCGGCGAAGCAGAGGACCGTAAAGGGCTGACGACCCTGTTCGAAGCGCTGGAGCGGCTGGGGACGGGAGCGCGCCGCCGGACCGCAGCCGTAATCGCCGGCAAACGGGCCGCTGCCAAGCACACCCTCAACCGGCCAGCGCTGCCGATCATCGCGACCGGCGAAGTCGATGACGCTAGGCTTGGGGCGCTTTACCGCGGGGCCCGCGCATTCGTGTTCCCGTCGCGGTACGAAGGCTTTGGCTTGCCGGTGCTCGAGGCGATGGCGTACGGCACGCCGGTGATAGCCTCGGACGCCGCCAGCGTTCCGGAAGCAGGGGGCGACGCAGCTTTATACTTCAAATGCGGCGATGCCGGCGCGCTGGCGCTGCAGCTCGAACGAGTGCTGAGCGACGATGCGCTCGTCGGCCGGCTGAAAGCGGCCGGACTGCGCCGGGCGGCTGCCATGACCTGGCAGCGCTGCGCCGACGCGACGCTCGGCATACTCGAAGAAGTCGCCGCCCGCGGGCTTTGACACATCACTCGCGCGCGGGGGCCAGCATCCTTCCGCGTGCGGGGCTCAGGACCAGCGCAGTCAGCGCGCCGCCTACGATTCCGCCGATGTGCCCCGCGTTGGAGATGTTCGCATGGCTGAATCCATAGCCGAGCGTCAGCACGATCGGGACGATCGCGCTTTGCAGCAGCGCCTGGCGCAGCGAAGGCAGTTTGAACGCCAGCACGGCCATCGCGCCGAAGATGCCCATGATCGCGCCCGAGGCTCCGATCGTCGCAACGTCGCTGCCCAGCGTGGACAGATAAGCGGCGATGCCTCCGGTCAGCAGCGCGACAACGTAGATGGCGGCGAAGCGCGGCGTCCCGTAGGCGAACTCGACGAACAGACCCGATTGATAGAGCGCGATCGAGTTGAAAAGAATGTGGGTGAAGTTGGCATGCAAAAAGCCGCCGCTGATGATGCGCCACCACTGGCCGGCCGCCACAGCGCCCGGGATCAGCGCGTAACGGCGGACGATTTCATCGCCGCCGGCGCCCAATGAGGTCAGGCCGAAGACGAGCCAGCAGATGGCCAGCATGGCGATCGTGAACGGCGCGTAGCGGGCGCTCACCCAAGCACCGTGCGCAGACCGGCGGCCAAAAGCGGAAGCATGATCTCGTGGTGCCCGGTAAACATGTATCCTCGGCCGCCGTCTGCGTGCGGCCGCGTCACTACATTCGTACGCGGCCGGTAATGGCGGATGAAGTCGAAGTCAGCGGTAACGAAGCGGCCCCGATGTCCTAGGTTGCGCGCGACGGACAACGCCTTGAGGAACGTCTCGGGCATCACCACCGCAGACCCTATGTTGAGATAGACGCCCTCGTCGCTTACCGCGGCGATCACTTCGCAGAAACGGCGGAAGTCGAACAAACTGGCGGCACCCAAAGCTGCGCCGTCGGCTTGCGGGTGCATGTGCACGATGTCCGATCCGATGGACACGTGCACCGTCACCGGTATGCCGAGTGCCGCGCCTTGGGCCAAGATCGATACGTCCGTGTTGGCGCCCTCGAAGTCCAGCAAGGCGTCGCCGACCGCTTTACCAAGCCCTCGCGTCGGACCGTCGCGAGCCGTTGCGGCGAGGATGAAATCAGCGGTCTGGGCAGACATCCCGAAAGAGCCGTCGCGCAAAGCGATATCCACATCTTCCGACGTCTTGCCGGCGATGGCCAATTCGACGTCGTGGACGCACATCGAGCCGTTGCTGGCGACGGCGTTGACGATGCCCCGCTTCATCAGATCGATGATCAACGGCGATAGCCCGGTCTTGATGACGTGACCGCCGATTCCGACGGCCACGGCTTTGCCCGCGCGCGCGGCGGCGGCCACATCTTCGACCAGCGCCTTCAGGTCGCGCGCCGCTAAGACGTCCGGCAGGTCGCGCCAGAACGCTGCGAACGACAAATTCGGCTCCGGCGGCGAAGCTAGAGTCTGGGTCGACACCTTCGATGGACGACTCTCGAGCGCGCTCAGCGACAGCTTGTCCAGATCGAGGGCGGGAAAAAGCCGCTTTGGCTGGGTCACGCGCATGAGGCTGCCGGCGTTTTTAACTCGCCGGAGACCGCCTGGCCAGCCGAGCCGAACTCTTGCAGGTAGCGCTGCAGCAACGCCGCAAGGGCGGCGCGGAAACGCTGCGGCGCGAACAGCGCGGCATGCCCCACAAGCTCTGCCTGCGAAAAACTGCGGCTGGCGACATCTTCGATCGCCGCCGCCAGAGATCGCGCCGTCGGCTCGCGAAAGAACACTCCGGTCTTGCCCTCGATGACCGTCTCGAGCGCGCCGCCGGCTGCAAACGCAACCGTCGGCCGACCAGCCGCCGCCGCTTCGACCGGCACCAATCCGAAATCTTCGATGCCCGGCACGATGACCGCCTCGGCTCCGGCGAAAAGCCGGCGGCGCGCGCGATCATCGACGCGGCCCGCGAAGTAGACGGTGCGACCGGCCAGCTTGCGAAGACTGCGCTCTTGCGGCCCCGCCCCGACGACGATCAGCGGCACGCCGAGTGCGTTGCAGGCTTCGATGGCCAGGTTGACGCGCTTGTACGGCAGCAGTCGAGCCACGACAAGATAGTAACCGTCGGTTTGGGGTGCGGGCGCAAAATCGGCGACGTCGACCGGGCATGCCAATACGTCGCTTTGCCGCCCGTATATGCGGCGCACCCGCTCGGCTACGTTGCGCGAGTTGGCGATGATCCGATGCGGGCGTTTGGCGGCTGCCAGGTCCCATCGGCGCAGCGCCGGCCCGATGGCAACAAACGCGGGGCGCGCGATTGCGGGCATCACGTCGAACGCATACCCTGGGGCCCGCCATACAAACCGCGTTGGGGTGTTGACGTAAGCGACGTGCAAGGTGCCCGGCTTGACGCGCACGCCTTTGGCAAAAGATGTCGTGGATGAGATGACGAGCTCGTATCCGGATAGGTCGAGCGATTCGAATGCCGCCGGATATAAAGGCAGCAGGGCACGGAAAAATCGAGCGGCGTAGGGAACGCGCTGCAGCCACGTCGTTCGGACGTCGAGATGCGCGAAGGCATCGCCGCAGCGGCGTGGATCGTATAAGGACGTGAAGATCGGCGCAGCCGGAAATAGGCGGTGCATCTCAAGCAATACGCGCTCGGCCCCGCCGAGCTGAGTCAGGTAATCGTGTACGAACGCCACCTTCATTGGCTCGGGCTGCTTCCGACCGGCAGCAGCAGAGCAGTCGTTCCGTTGATGAAATAGCGCTGCGCGACCGCTCGCACGTCGGACGGCGTGACTTCCGAGATGCGCTCGGCTAGTTGATTTTCGCATCGCACGCCCGCGGCCGACCCGGCGCAGCGGCTCAACAGCCCGGAGCCCTCTTCGAGCGTCGCGGTCGACGTGTAGTAGCGACCCAGCGCGACCCGCCTGGCACGATCGATGAGGCCGCCATCGAGCTTGCGAGTGCGCAGCCGAGCGATGCCGCCTTCGATTTGGCGCAGCGCTTGGTCGACCGTGCCGCTTTGGCCGTTGACGAACAGCACGAACATCGCAGGGTCGGCGTCATCCTGATAAAACGCTCCCGCGTATTCGTCCGGCAGGCGTTTATCCGAGCCAAACGTCAGGGCGTCTCGAGCTGCGCCCGCACTGAGCAGCGCCTGGACGACCAGCATGGCGGGATAGTCGGCGGCGTCACTAGCGGGCGCCCCGTAGCCCAGCGCTAGCCAAGGCGCAGCGACGTCGCCATGGACGATGACCTGCTGGGGGCGCGTTGGAGTCTGCGCCGCAGCCCATTGTGGTGGGGAACCGGCCGGCACCGGCGAGAATGCCTGCCCAGCCGCATCGCCGACCGCTTCACTGGCGGCACCCGTCAGCGCGATAACAGTGCCGGTACCGCGCCGCGTTAACCTTGCAAACGAGCGCACTTCGGCGGCCCCGACGCGCGCCAGACTCAGCGCGCTGCCGGCTTCAGGCAAAGCGTAGCCGCTGCCTCGATAGCGGACCTGCCGCAGCATCGCGAAGGTCGTCAGCGCGGGGTCGTTGCCCAACGGGGCGGCTGCGGCGCCAAGCGCGGCGCGCTGGCTCGGTATCTGGTCGGCGTCGGGGTGCTCCAGCGCCGCGGCCAAGTCGCCGAGCAGGCGCACTGCGTCGGCAGGCCGTGCTTCGATGTAGTAGCGCGTGTCGCGCGGATCGAGCTTATAGGAGACTGAAGCGCCGAGCGCCGCGGCCGCAGCCCAGACGCTTTGGCCGCGATCGACCGGCGTGTGCAAGACCACGGCGGCCGTCAATGCGGCGACGCCGGCTTCGTCGCTCGGCTGCAGCTCCAAGCCCGCAGGCACCATCACGGCCACTCCGACCAGCGGCACTCCGGGCGCGTATTGGCGGGCGACGACCACCCCATTGGCAAGCGTGTTCTGAACCGCCGCTGGGAATCCGTCGGGCGGCCGCTGGGGGGCGGCCGCAAACAGCCCGAACGCGAGCGGTGCGAGCAGTGCGGCGTTGAAGCGGCTAGTGCGATTCACGGTCAGCGCGTTTTCCAGCCGAGGCCGCATGGCCCGGTTTACCGATGCTGCCCACGACAACGATCGGCGGCCCGGCCAAGTAGCGCTGCGCCGTATGGTACACGAGTTGCGGGGTCAGCTCCGCTACGCGCGCGAAGTAATCGCCGCCCAGATCCTCGTCAACCGCGCTTGGGCTGTAAGCAGCTGAGCCTTGCACGAAGTACCAGCCGTAGTTATCGGCGATGGCCGCCGCCGTCTGCTCGTCGCGCAGCAGGTGCGTGCGAAACGCGCCGACCGCTTGAGCGAAGTCGGCCTCTGGCAACGGACGCTCCGCAATCCCCCGCACCGCATGCGTCAACGCGGCGCTCGCACCTTCGTTGTCCGCCTGAGGCCCCGATACGCAGACGTAGAACAGCCCGGCGTCACGCAGGGTGACGAATTGACCGGAAAAGGCGGTTCCTGAAGCGGCGGCAGCGTCGGACGTAAGGGCCTTGGCCAACGTTCCCGAGCCCGGGCGCGTGAGATAGTCGGAGATGAAGTCCATAGCCGTCGCGGCCGGCTCGTCCGCGATCGGTGGACCGAGCCAGGCCA
>JALYUR010000098.1 GCA_030853635.1 Vulcanimicrobiota bacterium
GGCCAAGGGCATCGCGCTGCGCGTGACCCGTTGCGCCGCCGCATCGCCCGCATGCGAGCACTTCTTCGGCGACCCCGTTCGGATCGGCCAGATCGTGAAAAATCTGGCGCTAAATGCGGTGCGCTACACGCCGGCTGGTGGCTCGATCAGCATCGACTGCAGCCGCCGTGCCGGGCAATTGCAGGTCACGGTGAGCGACAGCGGGCCCGGCGTCAAGCCGGATGAGGCGGCTGACATTTTCAAGCCGCGTTTCCGCGGGGCTGCGGCCGGCGGCACCCCAGGGTCCGGCCACGGCCTGGCCATCGTCAAGGAGTTCGTCGAGCGCCAAGGGGGGACCGTCGAAATGGCCAGTCTGTCGCCGTCGGGGGCTTCTTTCTGCGTGCGGCTGCCGGGCGAAACCGCTGACGCCAACGGCGCCGAGGTCAGCCGCGTTCTGGTACAACCCTGATGCCGAAGATCGAGGAGCGGCAGTATGCCGATTGCTCATTCGGCCGCGCTCAGGACTATTTGTATAGATACATCGCGTCGTTGCCCAAAGACGACGCAGGCAAACCGATCCTGCACCTGAGCGTTCAGGCATCGGACTTAAAGCTGCCCGGTGATACGAAGGTAGGCAAGGATGTGATAGCTCAATTTTCGCGCGTCGAAGACGAGCGTCACTTGGAATGGATAAGCGAGGTCCGATGGGCACCCAAAGGCGGCGGTCCATACCCGACTTTTGACGGTTCCATCCGCATTCAGGCAGATGAGAACTACGGCAGCTGCACCTTAATCTTGAAGGGTACATACGAGCCGCCGCTTGGAGCGCTCGGTCAGATCTTCGACGCCGCCCTGGGTCGCAGAATCGCAAAAGCGACGGCTCGGACCTTGCTGCGCGAATTAGCCGACGCCGTCGAGCAATTGTGGACGGGCGGCCCGCCCAAAAATTAGGCCCCGCTAGTGAACGACGATGACGCCGCGCATGTTCTGTCCCAAATGGTAAGAGCAAGCGTAAAAGTAGTTGCCCGGGTTTTTGGCGATAAACACTTGCGACTTACCGCCGTGAGCGCGCAAATTGCCGGTGCTCCACTCGGAAGCGTCGATGATGCGGCCCTTGCGCACCGTGGGATCACCGGCAAAGTGATAGTGCGCCGGAATACGTTGGCCCGTGAGTGCAAAGCCGCTAGCAGTATGCTCAGCGTCGTCCTCGTTGATGAATTGGACCCTGTCGCCCATGTGAACCGTAGCGACGACCGGATCGTAGCCGCGTAGCTGACCGAACTCCGGCCTGACCTTGGGCTTGTAGTCGAGGTCTATCTTGATGAGTTGGAGCCGTGACGCGTTGCGGTGGTGCTGCGGCCGTACAGCCGCCGTACCGGCAGCGTACGGCATCTTGAGCGCCGGTAGAGCCATCGCCGCTGCGGCGACGCCGACTAAGAGCGCAACGAACAAACCACGATTCATTGTGTTCCTCTCGCTTACGCGGGCGGCTATGGTTGACCTGGCCGAGTGGGCGGCGGGATGACGGCGGTCGTGCGGCCGCTCGGCATCGACGACTGAGTTGCGCTTGCCGCGTCTTGCACCTGACCAACCCAACGCTGTGCGAGCTGGCCGGCCGTATCCTTACCACCCAGCCCGAACGCGAGCCCGAGCGCGAGCGCGAGCGCGGACACCAGGCCGATGTACAGCGTATTGACGACCACCGCGGCGATGTGAAGCTGATTCATGGCGGCGATGATGGCGAACGCCATGACCGCCCCATTGGCGAGCTTGCCCAGCATGGCAGGATTTCGCATCCCGGCTTCGCCCGCCGAGCCTTGGACGATGCCGCCGAGCAGCCGGCCCAGAAAAGCTCCAATCCCCAGAATGAAGAGCGCGACTATGAGGTTTGGGATGAAGGCCAGCAGACCGTTTATGGCCGACGTTATCTGGGGTAGACCGAGTGCATCCGCGGCCATCTCGATGAACACTAAGCGGATGATCCACTTGATGAACTCGCCAAGGATGCTGCTCGCGCGCATCTTTGTGCCCGAGCGCTGAAGGAAGTCGTTGACGCCGATGCGGTCCGCGACGGTGTCAGTATGAACGGCCTTGAAAAGCTTCACTGCCAAAGCGGCTATGATGCCGGCGATGATCCAGCCGATAATCAGCAACACCAAAGCGCCCAAGAAACGTGGAATGCCGCCCATGAAGGCGGCCAAGCCGGCCGTCACACCGGTCCATAGACCGCCGGCCCAATCGGCGACATTAGCGGCAGCGTTGCTTTGAGCGATGATAACAGCCGCGTGTACGTGGAGCAAGTCAGACATAAAACCGCCCTCCCTCAAACGCGCAAAGCACGTCGCCCATGACTTACCCGGCTGCCGTGGGAACGAAACGGCCGCCCGCGAGGGCGACCGCTGCAAACCGTCCCGCTAGCTGTCAGTGCCTGAGGGGACCGATCGTCGTCACGTACCACAGCTGGCCCCGCCAGCCGGGGTTGGAGTTTTGAGCCAGCGCGGACTCAAAATTGACGATGAAGCCGTTTGCCACGCGGTCACCCACGTGATGCGAAGCCAATAGCGCCAGATCGATGTTCCCGCTGTGGCTTGAGGTTCCCAGACCATCATCGGTGTACTCATCGCGCAATCCGAGCATGGCATGATGGTTGAGGAACGGCTGATACACCTCGGCCGAGAAAGCGGTGTGGGAGGCAGAAGGCAGCCCCGCCCCCGGATGATCGTCGTAGCCGCGCTGGTAGATGACGAGCGCACCGGGCAACCGGTTTTGCGCGTCCAACTGCGCGTAAGCGGCGCGGCCGTTGTACCGATCGGTCAGACCGTCGGAAGTTGGAAACACTCCCGTCCCGCCGTAAACGCCGAATTCGAACGGTTTGTAACCGAGGCTGTCTACCAATCGCCACTGAAACGTCTTCTCCGTACCCGCCGAAAAGTCGGTGGCGGTGTTCAGATCGCCGCTGGGGCCGAGGTAGGCGCCTTCGGCGGTGAGCCACTTGCGGACGTATGCCAGCTTCGTTCCCCACCGGTTGTCGGCGAAAGGCCAAGCATGCTCGCCGACGGTTATGCTCGGCGTCGCGAAGCCCGACAGGTCGAACCATTGGCTGTAAGGCGACGGCGCCGGCGCGAGGATTTTGCCCAAGAAGAGATGGCCGTCGCGGTGGAACAGGTTGTTGTAGGTCGCCCACAGAGTGTCCGTGCCGCCGGGCTGATCGGATTGCTAGATCCACTGATGGGCGTGAAACGTCCAATCCGATCCGATGAAGCCGGCCGCATGGAGAGCCAGATTCCCGAGTTGCACCTGGTGAGGCTCCGCCGCATCTTTGGTATCGTAAAACGGCGATTCGCCGATCCAGACCGGGCTGGCCTTATGGATGGTCGCCGCGTCGAGCGATGCGTAACCGGTGCGCTGCACGTAGCGCCCGTAGGCGTTAAGCGCTGGAACCAGCGAGTGGCAAACCGCACAATCCATGCCATAAGCCTGAGCGAACGGAGGCATCGCCTCGATCGGGCGCATGCCTTCGACGATCACCGCCGCGGCAAAAATCGTTGCAAGCAGCGCTAGAGCACGACCGTTCCGCGTCATCCTTAGTTAGCCCTCACTTGGCCTCGATCGTCAACACCATGTCCGGATGGCCGGGTCCGCAAACGATAGAACAGTGCAAAACGTACGTACCGGCTTTGGGCGGCGTGAAGGTGACCATTTCGAACTTGTCAGGCGCGAGGGTGGTCTGTTTGATCCCAAGCTCGTCGGAGGCGACGCCGTGCACGCCGCCGACGGATGTCAGGCGCAAACGGGTGGACTCGCCCAACGGCACTTGAATCTTTGCAGGAGTGAACTTCCAGTTGGAAGCGACGATGTCGATCGTCGGATGAGCCGCGGCCGGCAGCACGAACGCCACGCCTGCCAATGCGGCGGCTGCGCCGAGCCCTGCGGCGCCAAGCGCCATTGCGCGAGCCGGGTTGAAGTTGCTTGCAATTTTCATTTGGATTGAAATCCTCCAGCTATCATAATGCTTGATAAGTGTTACTAGCTTAGGAAGATGCTGCGAAGACGGCGCCTAAAGTAGCAACCCTCCGGCTCAATAACGCCTGGTTTTGAGAATCGTTGTTCGCCGACCACCCTTCCAGACTTCAAGGGATGGAGCCAAACGGCGTGGGCGGTATGGGGTTTGGCAGCGCGGCTATGCGCGAATGCTGAGTACCTTGAAACGGCGTTTCAACCCCGCCCAGTGTTATCGTGCCGACCATATCGGCCGGGCCGTCCATATCCGAGTCGATGCGACCGACCACGCGCGCATCGCCGTCCGCGCCCGTCGTCACCTGAAGCGAGATCTTAGAGCCCCTTTGCGTACCGAGGACGGCGTAGGTAGTCTTTCTCGCATATGGCCACGTCCCGCGCAGAGTGCTGCCCGAACGAGTTAGCGTCATCATCGAGTAACTTATCGAATCGCCCTGCAAGATGATCTGCCAAGAGCCGGAAGCATCTTCAGATAGCGGCACCGGCGCGGCCGCTGCGACTAGCAAGGCGGCAACGATCGCCAGCGCGCTGGTCGACGCCGGCCGAGCCAGCCTCACCATGGCTGGCGGGCACCGCTGGCGGTCAAGCCTTCGAACACATATTTCGGGGGCTCCTGGGGAAAATAGATGTCCCGAAAAGTGTAGGTGATTCCGGCATACGTCGTCACTTTCGCGCCGATGAGGCCGCCGAGGCGAAAGGAAGCTCCCGTGCGTTCAGTTTGGATGAAAAGATAGCCGTCTATCAACCGATATTCTATTTCCCATAAGGCGCGCGCAGGCGGTCCTTGGGCGAATAGTCCAGCGGTCCGCAGCCGCCACACCTTAAAGTTCTGCTCGTCTATCCATAAATCGCGAAGCCGGCGCTCGCCGGGGTCGCTCAGCGGCTCGAGCCGCAAGTGATAGAAAGAGTGGTTTTCCGCTCGCTCGCGGCCGACCAAAGTGATCCGGTAATCGCGCGGCGTCACGGTGATGCGGCCTAACTGGCGGTACGGAATCGACGGCGTGTAGACGTCGTCCGGTTTGGGGCTCGGGCCGCCTTGCGCCGGCCTGCGCTCCGCCATCCCAAACGTGTAGATCGGCGTCATCTGCGGTATGCCGAACGGGGTTTCGATGCCCTGCTTTGGATTGAGCTGGATGCCGAAGAAGTTGATGTCAAAGCCGTACGGATTAATTGGCTTGTTCGTGGTCGCGATCGGCTCGTTTACGGTCGCCTGGGCGCCGTCAGCGGTCCGCAGCCAGCTTTGAAACTCCTCTTCGTAGTGCTTGCCGTCGGCTTGGGATTGAACGTCCGTCACGTACGAGACGAACGGCGGATAGCTTTGGCTTCTGAGCACATCCTGGGCCTTGGCAAAAATCTGCTGTGGACTGAGCGGCGGTGCCGCCCTGCTTGCGGCCCGGGCGGCCGCTGGGAGCATGCACGCGGCCGCGAAACTGATCGCTAAACCCAAGCGCCGGAAATGGTTCACGCGGCGAACTTTGCCAAGCGCCGCTCAAAACCCGCGCAGTACCCTGCTGTTAACAATGATTAACTTCTTTCGAGTAGACGCCGTTGCGTTATTGCGACGTAAACACGACGCGGGTCCTAGTGCTCAGTCAGGCCGTGCTGAGCTTGCTGCTGCGGTCATCCTCGGCCTCAATGCAGTGCTTATCTGGGCAGACGTTCGGCTTGCCCTTGCCCGGGATTGCATCGCGGCCGTGATGAAGCCAGCAGGATGACCGGCGTGAGACGCATCGCATGGATCATCGTCGCGGCTGCCGCCGCGGCGTTGATGATTATCGGCCTGCGCATTCCGCTTCATCGCACGGTCGTCACCCAGTCGGCGAAGAGCGCGTTTGGATCGAGCCGATTGAACATTTTGATTCTCGGCTCCCAGCCCGAGGAGGGCAACTCGGATACGATCATCTTCGCCCACTTCGACCTCGACCGCCGCACGGCGACGCTCGTCTCGATTCCGCGCGACACGTGGCTTGCCATCCCAGGACACGCCCACGACAAGCTGACGACGGCTATTGGCTACGGCGGTCCCGCGTTATCGGCCAGACTCGTCGCCCAACTGCTGCATGCCCCGGTCGACGGTACCATCGTGATCAATCCGCAAGGCGCAAAGCAGCTGGTGGATGCCATGGGGGGGCTCAACGTCAACGTCGAGCGCGACATGGATTACGACGACAACTACGGCAACCTGCACATCCATCTAACGAAGGGAGAGCACTTCTTAACGGGCGGCCAAGTCCTCGGGTACATGCGTTTTCGCAACGACCTAGAGTCGGACTGGGGAAGAATGAGGCGCCAGCAGCAGATCCTTCGGCTGATCGTCAAGGAGATGGGCTCTCCATCGCAATGGCAGAAGCTTCCTCACCTGCTCGACGTGGCCAAGCGCGATGTCCAGACGACCCTCAACGACCAGCAGCTTGCCGGCCTCATAGACATCTACAAGAGCGTGCCGGAGGATGACATTCGGACTTTCACGCTCCCTGGCCGGCCAACATACGTGGGGCCGGCATCGGTCGTGCTGCTCGACCCCCGCTGGGCCGCGTTGGTCGGCGAGATGGTTTTCGCCAAGCGCGACCCGCCGCAGGACTTACTGCTCGTCGCCAATGCCACCGGCGTGCCAGGATGGGATAAGATGGTCGCGGGCGCATTGCGCGGCGGCGGCTGGAACGTGCCTACCTCGATCGAGCAGCCGATGAGGCCGCAGAGCGAGCTGATCGGAACGTCGCGCGCTGCCGAAGAACTCGCCCGCATCTTCACGACCTTACCGCGACGCGGTGGCGGCCGGACGGTCTTGCGGATCGGCGCCGATCTCGCCCCCATTCAGGGCTGAGTTCGCACCCAATGGGGTCAGCCGACGACCGTCACCAGTCCGTCGGTCAAGGAATAGCGCGCACCCCGGATGCTCAACTGCTTGCTCGAGGCCGCAGCTGCGATGACCGGCGAGCTGCGTGCAAGCGAGCGCACTGTCTTTTCGATGTTGGCGCGCACCGCATTGTTGAGGGCATCCCCCGGTTGGCCGGCCACGGATCTAGCCGCTGGCATTATGGCGCGTACCAACGAGCCCAGGTGACCCGGCGGGATAGCGGCGCGCTTAGCGACGGCGTCTAATGCGGCGCTGACTGCGCCGCAACGTTCGTGCCCGACCACCAGCAACAGACTGGGGGCAAAGTGCGCGACGGCATATTCCATGCTGGCAAGGCCGAAATCGTCCGAAACGTTGCCCGCGACCCGGATGACGAACAGGTCTCCCAGCCGCTGATCGAATACCACCTCGAGCGGCACCCGTGAGTCAGAGCAGCCGAGCACAATTGCGAACGGTGCCTGGCTTTGCGCTACTTCGGCTCTACGGCTATAGTTGTTGTTGCAGTTGACGACCTTGTCGGCGGCGTAGCGGTGATTGCCCGCCAAAAGCCGTTCCAGAGCTTGATCGCCGGACATGCTGCCGAGGTGCGGACCCGGCGGCCCGGACGCGCGCGCGCTGTCCGCTACCGTGCCCAGCGTGGTCGCGGCCATGATGCCAAGAAACCTTTGCCGCGTCGGGCGGCCCCGCTGTCGATCCGACCCCGTCTGGTCTGAGCCTTGGCTAGCATTATGGCGCGTTCGCTTCATCGCTTGCGCGCCAAGGTCAGACCGTCGGCGATCGGCACCATTACCGCATCGACCCGCCGGTCGCTGCACACTTTGGCGTTGAGAGCGCGCAGAGCGACGGTGCTCTGCTCTTGGTCAGCGCTGTCGGCGACTCTGCCCGACCAGAAGACGTTGTCGATAGCGATGAGCCCGCCCGTTCTGATCAGTTTCAAACAGCGCTCGTAGTAGACGTCGTAGTTGGTCTTGTCCGCATCGATGAAGGCGAAATCGAAAGCGTCGGCGCCCGAATCGGCTAGCAATTCGTCTAACGTATCGGCGGCCGGTCTGACGTGCAGGTCGATCTTCGACGCCACGCCGGCCCGCGACCAGTAGCGGCGAGCCACCTGCGTATAGTCGTGGCTGACGTCGCACGCGACGATGCGACCATCTTCGGGCAAAACTAGCGCTACCGATAGGGCACTGTAACCTGTGAAGACACCGACTTCTATGCAGTTCTTGGCCCCGATGAGGTTGACGAGAAACTGCATGAAACGGCCTTGGTCGGGCCCGATCTGCATCGCAGACTCATCCGACGGCATGCGCTGCGTCTCTTCGCGCAAAGCGCGTTGCTCCGAAGTCTCGCGTACCGACGCGGCACAGACATAATCGTACAGCGGCGGCGAAAGGAAAGAACTGCTGCTCATCGCATCCGCTGGAGGCGCAGTTAGCTAACCCGTCCGCGGGTCTTGAGGACCGCGCCCAGTCCGAAACCGATGAGGCCGCCGACGATCGCGCCGATGATGGCGATCATCGGCAGGTTGCTGCCCAGGCCGCCGCCGGCGCGCCCCAGCGAGAAGATGTGAGCATACGCAAAAGCGGCTCCGACAGTTGCGGCCACCACGGCGCTGATAAGGCCGGTGACAATTCCGATTATTACGTCGTTGACGCGCTCCATGACCTTTTGTTTTCATGCGGCCTGCCGCATGTCCTGGACGCAAACCAAAGGCGCCGCTCCTGCGGCGCCTTTGAGCTAGTGTTTCGAAGGACTTAGGTGCGCTTATCGTCGGTCACCACGTCACTGGTGGTTCCGCTAGTATCGACCCGCGCCGTCTCTTTACGGACCGTGTCGCCGACGCGCTGAGTCTCCTCGACCTTGCGCTTATCCAGGCCGACCTCTTCGGTCACGACTGCCCGTTTTTGCACCGACACTTCCTCGCGCATCACCGGCACGCTGATCTCTTTTTCGTCGCCGATGTCGCCGGCAGCATCGTGGTACTCGCCTTCGGCAACTGGGCGGCGGCTCACGTAGACTTCCTCGTGCGTCACCGGCACATCGATGTTCTGCTTCTCGGTGACGACATCTTTACGCAGCCGCACCTCGCCTTGCTCGACTGGGCGCTTATCGACGTCCAAGCGCTCTTCGCGCAGCTTCATCGTCCGGTCGTCCGTGCCGGTGGTGGCGTAGCCGGCCGAACCCGTCGGGGTCGTCGCGTAGCCGCCGGTCGACTGACCGACGCCGCCCGTGCTATCTATGCGCCCGCCGTATTGCGAAACGATCGGCAACGCCGTTTCGCGGCTGCCGCTGAACGTCACCAGCGCTCCCGAGTGGTAGGTGTCGTCGTAGGTCTCGCCACTAAAAAATCGCTTTAGCGAGTCCATAAATCCGCCGCCATGGGTTTGCGACGACTGCACATCGACATCCGAGACGCCTGCATCCTCTAAGGCTCGCGCGGCGCGCTTGGCATCATCATAGCTAGCGAAGAACGCAGTGTAACTTCCGCCAGCCTGTCCCGAAGCATAACTCATATGTGTCTCCTCCAGCTATCACGGTGGGTCTACCTCTCTTACCCGCCGGTCTGCTGCCCAAACGGGCCGCCGGGAGCTGGGGCTGTCATGCCTCGCGCATCACCACGTTCCCGGATTTTGTGACGTGCAGCTTCTCGGCACGCACCGGCTCCTCGATCTGTTTGACCTCTTCGATGCGTTCCCGCCGAACGGAAACTTCGCTCGTGACGACCGTGCGCTTGAGTACGCGTACTTCCTCGTGGCTCAGGGGAATGCGAGTGATCCGAGGACTGCTCGCAGGCTCGATGCCGCGCTGCTCGATGACCAACTCCTCGCGTACCACGGGCACCTCGAAACGCGCGATGTCGGTGATCACCTCCTTGCGCAAGAGAACCTCGCCTTGCTGTACGAGGTACTTAGCTACGTCGACCATCTCGGCGCGCAGCGGCACGTACACCTGCGCGGGGTTGGACCAGCCGGAGAGCTGGGCACCGGAGATGTCTACGCCGAAATCGGCCTGCGCTTCGTGCAGCACCTGCGCGGCCTGCGCACCATAGGCGACGCCGGACAGCAGTATGAGAATCTTACCGTCCGCCACGCCCCGCTCGAAGTACTCCGCAAGCGACGGATAGATGTGCACGCGCTTGAGCGCATCCGCCGTGTCCGGTGGGAGCGCTGAAGTCGACGTTTGGTCGGCGAAGCGCGCAAGCTCGCGGCGATCAGCCATGGCCACGTGGATGTCTTCGCGCAAGATCCCTACCCGCCCCAATTGCGGCACGATGCGCTCCGCGGACGCGCGGTCGTCGAGCAAAGCGGCGATCGTCGCACGGTTGTCCATTTCACGCTCCATCCGTCAAGCAGGTCGCAGGCAGCTGGGACACTTTGAACCCAACGAAGTCCTTGTACCCCTGGGCGGCTAGGTCGAATACTAGTCTTTCGGGTGAGGCGCTGGGGAGACTCCCGGCGCATACTAAGGCCATGACATTATCGCAAACCGACGCATCGCAAGGTGCTGGTACTTTGCTCCACTTCTCCGACGCTCTGGCTGCGGCGGTCGAGACGGGCGCCCGCTGCGTGGTCGGAGTCAAGGCGCGCCGCCGCTTCCCCTCGAGCGGCGTTCACTGGCGATCCGGTGTGATCGTCACCGCGGACCACACGATCGAGCGCGACGAAGACTTAAGCGTCGCGCTGCCGGACGGTCGCAGCGTCGACGCAGTCATCGCCGGCCGAGATTCGACGACCGATGTGGCCGCGTTGCGAATCGATGCGCCGCAGCTTGCGACCGCCGATTTCGCCGACGCCGCCGCCCTGCGGCCCGGTCACCTCACACTTGCGCTCGCGCGTTCGGCCGAAGGGTCGATCGGCACCAGCTTGGGCGTCATGAGCGCCGTCGGCGAGAGCTGGACCGCTTGGGGCGGCGGGCAGATCGACCGGCTGCTGCGCCCGGATTTGGAACTGTATCCGGGCTTCTCCGGCGGTCCGCTGGTCGACGCGGCCGGACGCGTCATCGGCATCAACACAACGGGCTTGTCGCGCAGGATCAACGTGGCGATCCCGGCTTCCACCGTCGACCGCGTACTCGACCAACTGCTCGCCCACGGCCGGATCAGCCGCGGCTATCTCGGCGTTGGGGTGCAGGAAGTGCGCATACCCGACCGCCTGCAATCGGCTCTACGCTTGGCAAACGACGAGGCGCTGATCGTCCTATCGCTCGAAGCCGGTGGGCCTGCGGAAAACGGTGGGTTGATGATCGGCGACGTCATCGTCGCCGTCGAGGGCACGTCCTTAGATGACACCGAAGATCTGCAGCGCTTCCTGAGCCATCGGCACGTAGGCAAGACGATCCGTCTGCAGATAGTGCGCGGGGGCGAATTGCTGGACAAACAAGTCGTCGTCGGCCAGCGCCGCGAAGGAGATTGACGTGGCTTTTGCCGGCTCGCTCGATGCCTTGGCCGCTCCTTGCGTCTCCGACGAATTGGCGCGACTCGCTCAACGGCTGCGGCGCAGCACCGTGGCAGTGCATGGTCGCGGCAGTTCGGGTTGCGGAATAATTTGGCGCGCCGACGGCTTGGTCGTCACCAACGCCCACGTCGCGACGCGGGACCGCATGAGCGTGACGCTCGAAGATGGCCGCCGTTACACGGGCGCTGTGGTATTGCGGGTCGGCCGGCGCGATCTGGCGGTCCTGCGAGTCGACGCGAGCGGCCTGCCGCCCGCGCCCATCGGCGACTCCGCCCGGCTGCGCCCGGGCGAACTGGTCTTCGCCGTCGGCAATCCGCACGGTGTCCAGGGTGCGGTGACGGCGGGCATCGTGCATAGCGTGGGGACGGGTCGACAGGCGTGGATCGAAGCCGACATCAGCTTGGGACCAGGCAGTTCCGGCGGTCCGCTCGCCGACGCGCGCGGCCGGGTGGTCGGCGTCAACAGCATGGTTGCACACGGCCTTGGGCTAGCGATTCCGAGTGCCGCGATCGAAAGGCACTTGATCAGCCGGTCCCCGCGACCGTCGCTAGGCGTGACCTGCGCGCCGGTCAGCTTGCGCGCGGGTCACAACGGCACAGGCGGCCTGCTCGTCCTCGAGGTGGAGGAGCCCAGTGCTGCGCAGGCCGCCGGCCTGATGATAGGCGACATCTTGCAGTCGGCCGGCGGGGTGCCGTTGCGCGCCGCCGACGACCTGATCGACGTGTTGGGCAAAGCCGCTAATCGCAGCTCGATGGAGGCGGAGATTTTGCGCGGCGGCAAGGCCGCTCGCATGACCATCGAGTTCTCGACCGCTCCAGCGGACATCGAAACGGCGGCTTGATTCGGGTTCTAGTCGCCGCGAGCTCACCCGTGGTCTTGGCGGGCTTGCAAGCGATCGTGCGCAGCGATCGCGACTTAGAAGTCGCCGGCAGCGTGAGCGACCTGTCCGAGGCGCACATCAACGCAGATGCGGTCGGTGCCGATGTCATCGTCGCGGCAAAGAGCGCAAGCGGCGACGGTGAACTCATGTCCCGCCTCCAATCGGTGTTGCCGCCAAGCTCCGCGCCGCTGATCTTGCTTAGCGACGACAGGCATGCCGTCGCGAGAACCACGCCCTTGCCCGGCAACGTGAGAGCTATTCTGCCCCGCGACGCCTCGGCGCATGAGATCATAGCGGCAATCGGGGCGGTTGCCGCCGGTCTGATCGTGTTCGCGCATGACTCATGGGGCGCGCCGGCGGGGCCTGCGGTCGACTATCAAAGGCATGGCGCGCCGCGCGACGGCACCCTCACCGCACGCGAGCTTCAAGTGCTGCAGATGCTAGCGGCCGGTATGGACAACAAGAGCATCGGCGCAAAGCTGTCGATCTCGGCTCACACGGTCAAGTTCCACGTCACGTCGATATTGGGCAAGCTGGACGCAGGCAGCCGCACTGAGGCCGTGGCCATCGGCATTCGACGGGGGCTGATTCTGCTTTAGCCTTCGGCTCGCCCCGCTCAGCCGGTCCCCAAAGACGCTTGACCGTACAGCCAGTCGCGCCGAATCGGGGAGGCGGCGCCCCAAACCATATGCGCGAGCGATCTGTCGAGCAGGAGGCCCAAACTATCCGCCAAGGCCGTTGCGGCAGCATTGCTTTGCGGAACGAACGCGCTGGTCGGCGCAGCGCATACCTCCAAAGCGCCGAGCAGTGCGCCGGCGGCGGCGGGCGAGGTCGCAACCCAGGGCCCGAGCGTGGCTTTACGCAGAAGCGCGTAGCCGCAGATCTCTTCGCTGCGGTCGCGTGCGATCGCAACGGGGCAATCGACTTCTTGCACGAAGCGCTCGAGCAACCGGCGGCGGTCGCAACCGAACACGCGCCGGTCCAAACCGGCGACTTCAGCGAGCGCCAAGCCTAACTCGCTCGATTGGACGGTGCCCGCGAACCGAGGCCACGACAGCGCTGACTGAGTGGCGCGGCCACGGTAAACTCCGACGCGGTCCGTTTCCACGAAACCGAACCGCCGGTAGAGCTTGGCCCCAGCTTCCGTCGCGTCGAGCAACATCGTCCGGGTGCCGCATTGCTTGAGTTTGTCGACTAGCCGGAGCA
>JALYUR010000122.1 GCA_030853635.1 Vulcanimicrobiota bacterium
TGGCGGCGCAGCAATTTCGTTCCCCTATCCAAAGGAGCAGTATGAAGTCGATGAACAGGGGTAGCCGTGCGCTGGCCCGCTGCGCGATCAGCGCGGTAGCCGTGGCATGCCCACTCATAGCGGCGACCGCGGCACAGGCCGCAATCGCTGGCGCCAACCCCCCGACGCAGACGATCAACCCCGATCTGCGCTCGGTGAGCTTGATCGCGACCAACGAAGCGGTGTTCTGCTTCGACAAGACCTTGTCCAACGCCGGCATTGTCGCCAACGCCGCCGACTTTGAGCTGGCCGGCTATAGAGCCTCCACCAAACGGCCCGCAACCAGTGCTGCGCTCGATGTCGGCAACACGGCCTGCGTGGTCGCGACCTACACGCTCAAGGACAGCTCCTCGACCGAGCTGAAGGACTACTCGATCGGCACGGTAGTGGCCGGTGCGGTGACTGGGAACGCCGGTGGCACGAACCTCGGCGACTCCGTTCCCGAGACGAGCTCGACCTCGCACTCCGGGACCGCAGGCGTCACCACGGCACCGAACCTGAAGAGCGTGACCGTCGATGCGTCGCTGCAGCAGATCGACTACGTGTTCGATCGCCCGGTCGATCCCGCGGCGTTGTCTGCCGTTGACTTCTTCGAAGCCAACGCAGCGGGCATGCCGACGAACGGGATGGGTAACCCGGTGGTTGTCAACGGCAACCAGGTCAACGTCGCCTTCGCCGCGGACGTCAGGACCGCGACGGTCGCGGGCCTCAACGGCATGACCATGATCAGCGGTGGTAGTCCCAAAAATGCGTCAGGCAACCCCCAAACGGTGGCTCCGCTGGCGACGCTGCCGGTTCCCGGGACGAGCGGGGGTTCGGTGAAGCCGATCGTGACCTCGGCTGCGATCAACAGCCCGAACACGATCGACTTCACGTTCAGTTCCGGCGTCGGCACAGTAACTACCCCCGCGAGCTTCATCGCCTATGAGTCGAACGGGACCCCACAGGTGGCATCGGGCGCGATCGTGACCGGCGCCAACACGGTGCGGGCAACGTTCGCGACGACCGTGCAGAGCTTCTATGAGGAGTTCGTCCGCGTCGGTGTCCAGAGCGGCGCGGTCTCCGGGGCCAACAGCAACTCCAACCTCCCAAGCGGTGTCGCAGTAGGCGGCAACGTCGGAGCGTTCGCGACCGGGTTCACCAACGCGCCGGATGCGCGTTCGCTGAAGCTGGATAACGCGTCGGGTACGGCGACTGTCGATTTCGACCAGCGAATCAACACGGCCGTGCCGCTGGACCCAACGAAGTTCATCCTGCGCGCCGCCGACGGCAGCGCCCTGGCAAATGCCTCGGGCACGCCGTCGATCACGCAGAGCTCCGGCCCGAGTGACTCATTTGTGGCGCTGCAGTTCACGCCCCAAGAGCTCACGCAGGCCGCGTTCCTCGAGATCACGCAGGGCGCTGTTCAGACGTTCGCTAGTAACATGAGCGTGCAGCAGATTCTCGCCGCATCGGCACCGGCATCGGCCTTTGAGCCGGCCGGCAGCCACATCCACACCGTGGTCCGGGCGACTGGCAAGAAGGGCGGAGCCATTGTCTCGGCCAAGCCCCACCACAAGGCGCACAAGAAGCACAAGGCGCACAAGAAGCACAAGAAGCACAAGAAGCACTAGCGGCTCACGCCGCACGCAGCAGTAGGACACAGACCGCCGCGGGCATCAGCCCGCGGCGGTCTTGTTTTTGGGGCGGGCCGCGGTCGCAGTCGCTTCCTTGCGGGCTGGCTTGAGGCGATCTCGTCGGAATCCTGGCCTCGCTCGGCGAGCCTGGCGCCCCGAAGGGTGGAGTGTGGGTTGCACGGGCGGCGCATGGGGGGACGATCGAGCCCTCGTTGCTGTAGATTGCGCACGGAGCTGGACCCGGCCGGCGCGCTTGGGAGGATCGTGGCGGCGCAGCAATCCCCCTCCCCACCCAAAAGGAGCAGGTATGAGGTCAATGAGCAGGGGTAGCCGTGCGCTGGCCCGCTGCGCGATCAGCGCGGTAGCCGTGGCATGCCCACTTATAGCGGCGACGGCGGCACAGGCCGCGATCGCCGGCGCCAATCCCCCGACGCAGACGATCAACCCCGATCTGCG
>JALYUR010000135.1 GCA_030853635.1 Vulcanimicrobiota bacterium
TTGGTAGCAACCACATCTTTATAGCAGCAGCCACCGGCCCGTTTGCGGCGCAAGGCGCGGTTTATCGACGCCCGATCGACGGCAACCGTCAGCTGCAGCCTTTGGGCGGAGGCATGCCAGAATGGCTCGACGGCATCGCCGACACGGACTGCATCGCGACGCGAGATTCGACGGTCGCTGTGATCGACCAATCGGGGTGCCTTTACGTGTCGCATGACGATGGTGATACCTGGTCGCATGTATTTGAACGTGTAACCGGCCTTACAAGCGGGCTTCACGTCTTGACCTCCACGTCACCGCAAGCAGTCTAATAAGGTCCTGACCTCACCCTAGCACCCTGCCGCCGGCCCAGCGTCCGACCGAAAGCAGCCTGCATCGGGCCCACCTAGGTGCCGATACCTTAATCATGAGTTCGCCGGGAAGAATTAGCGCGTGTGCTCCCCGTCACAGGGCGCCCAATCGACGAGACGCAGCCTCCATCCCATGGTCGTACGGTAATGGATACATCGCGTTGACGGACCGCCTTCGTGCTTGGGCGCTCAGCGCGCGTGGTTAATACGATTGTTAGGGAAGCGACGCAACAGGCCGTGCCAGATCCAGCCGTCGTAAGCCGATCTGCGGCACAAATGGAGCTCGGCGTCGAAGAACTCAACGCCGGCGATCTGAGCGCGGCTCGTCAATCATTCATCGCAGCATCGGCGGCCGATGCCCAAAACGTCGATGCGATCTTGCATTTAGGTCAGATCGACGCGATCGAAGGCCGCGATCGAGACGCGATCGCAAAATTTGTCGCCGTAGTGCGCCGGACGAACGGCAAGCACGTGCCGGCGCTTTTCGAGGCCGGCTGTGCCTATCAGGCGACGCAGCAATACGATCAAGCGGTCTTGGCGTTCAAGCACGTCCTTGACAACGACCCAACCCACGTTCAAGCCGCGGTTCACATGGGCGCCGTCCATGAAACCAAGGGCATGGTGCCCGAGGCGTTGGGCTATTACATCCAGGCCGCGAAGATTGCGGCCGAAGCTCATCAGCCAGGCACGGCCCGCCAGCTGCTGCTCATGGTGCTCGCACGGGATAGCGGTCATCAAAGCGCGCGTTATCTTTTGGAAGAGATCGAAGACCAGCAAAGCGTTCAGCCTGCCGCCCAACACACTCCCGGACTTCGCGCCCTCGTGCCCGACCCTGCCCCAAGCCCGCCACTCGACGCCGATGAAAAAGTCGACGCCGATGATGAGGAAGACGCAGCCGAGCGCGCGGGCTACTTGAGCCGCTTCCCGGCGCCCGCCGACACGGGCCGGCTGGAAAGCACGATCATCAAAGCGCAGATGGAACTGGTCTCCCTCGAGACGCAGCGCGATGCCTTACAAGTGGAGATCGACGCCCAAGTTTCAAAACTCCAGCACATCCAGGCCGAGCGCCACGCCGCCGAAGACGCCATCCGCAGAGCCCGCTCGGGCTCTCCAAACGGGGCGGTCTAACTCTTAGCGCGCGCTCGAGATGTCCACGACCGCTACATCACTGGTCTTTGTGCTCAGTGCGGCGATCGCAACGCCCTCCGGCACCGCAGCCTCTTGGCCGTGGCGGAACAGGCCGCCGAACAAGCCGCCCAGTACACCAAGCCGGCTCGGCGGGTGGACGGTCTGGCCGCCGTTCAAAGCGATCATGGAGCCATCCACGGCCTCCACGTCGTCAACAGCAACCGTGAGCGATCCACATCGGCCCCAGTTCGCCGCTCGACCCACTTGGTCTAGATGGCCGAAACCCACCGAACCGGCGGCGATGATCGTCATCCCGTCGACTACTACGTTTTGAGCCGCGATCAGCGGCACCACGTCGCCGTTGCGCGCGGTAGCGGAGTCGACGCTTACGCCGAGTCGCATATCTACCGGCGTGCCCTGCGCCAAAAGCGCCTGGCGCGGCACCCGTGTCACGAATACCTGGCTCGGCGACCACATATCCGGCAAAGACCGCGCCGCCACTTGAGGCCAGGCTTCGTCGACTTCTTCTGCGGGCTTGGGCTGCGTCAGCGCGGGCTGGCCTTGCAGGGGCGCCATCGCCACGCGTTCCACGGAATTCGGCGTCCATAACGCGAGGTCGGTGAAACGCACGCGCGTTACCGCGATCTGAAGCGTGGCGCCGTGCGGTCCCGCCGCAATGCCATCCACGGTCGCGATCGCCCTCTCCTCGGGGCCGAGTTCGAGGCGCACCAACCGGTGAAACTGTCCGGAGACGCCGAACATCGGATCGACCCAAGTCCCGCTGACCTCGAAATGATCGATCGTGCGCTGCGACCAGTTGGAACAGACGAGCCAAAGCTCGTTGCCGTAGTCGTTCACAGTGAACGAGGACTGCGATACGATGACCGGGCTGGCCGACAGGCTGAGGTTGACCGTCGCGATCGTGCCGCCGCTTGACGAGCCGGCGAGTGCCGTCGCGCCGCTCACAGCCGCGAATAAGACTGCGACCGCCGCGCTCGAAGCAGCTTTGACGAACTTGGGGGATGACAGCATTTTAAGGCCTTCCGATCCTGCCGGCGAATGGGCGCTGCGGACGCCCGTCACTTTTAGTATCGGCGCAAATGCTCGTAAATCGTGGGGTTAAGGGCCGGTGTCGCTTTAGCGGGAGCGGCCGCGCCGCGACCTTTTGGGGTCTTCGCGGTACTGGCGGCGAGCCCGCGCTTCGAAGGGCAGCAGCCGATCCGCCCTCGATTCGCGATTGAACCGCGTCAAACCCGAGGCCGCACCGTGCGGATCCCACTCGGTCGTCTGACGCAAATAGTCGATGATCTTATGCTCCAACGACTCCGGGGCGGCAGGCGGCACCGCCGGCAGCGAAGGTTCGCTGAGGGCGCCCGCCGGGCGTGCTAAAGAGACGCGCAAACGATCGCCGCTTGCGGATTCGACGATGAACTCACGGCTGGTGCGACGCCCGTTTGGTTCCAGCAGGCCCAAGGTGCGGTCGTCCGCATCGCTAGCCGCCAGGGTCGCAAGCCGTCCGTCGGCGAGCCGGACTATGAAACCGAAACGCGAGCGATGCACGATCGTGCCGAACATGCGGCTGACGGTCAGCGGGGACGGCCCGTCGGCGGCGGCGGCTTCACGGTGATGAAGACCTCATGTGGTTTGGCTAGGCCCAGTTGCTCGTGGATGAGCGGCACTAGATACTCCGGATAGTGCAGCAGCCTAACCTGCTCCGACAGGTGGGCCGACTGCGCCCGCAGCAACCGGTTTTGGCCTTGCACCGCGACGATCTGGCGGTGCAGGCGGATATTCTCACCTGCGACGCGCCACACTTGGGTGCCGATCGTAGCCGCGACCAGCGCGGCGGCGATCGTCACGGTGCAGCGACCGGCCACGACCAACGCCCACAGCGCCAGCGGCCGCCAGCGCGCGGCCGGCCGGTCCTCCGGCAACGGGTCACGGGCGAAGCGGACTACCTTGAAACGAAGGCTACCGCGCCGCGCGGTCATGGGCAAGTTCCGAGTGCGCTCCTAGCTTGCGGTATTTTTCGTACCGACGGTCTATAAGATCGTTCGGCTTCAAGCGCATGAGCCGCTTGACGGCCCGGCCGTCGGCCTCCAACACGCGCCCGATGACGTCCTGAGCATCGTGATGGGCGCCGCCGAGCGGCTCGGCCAATACCTCGTCGACGATTCCGAATTCGGCCAGCTCTTCTGAGTTCAGCCGCAGGCGTTTGGCCGCCTCTTCCGCCTTCGATGCGTCGCGCCATAGGATCGAGGCGGCCGCTTCAGGCGACGCCACAGAATAGACGGCGTGCTGCAGCATGATGATGTGATCGCCCAGACCGATCGCAAGCGCTCCGCCGCTGCCGCCTTCGCCCGTAACGTTGACGACGATCGGAGTGCGCAGCCCGGCGAGCACTTTCAGGCACGAGGCGACGGCTTGGGATTGGCCGCGCTCCTCCGCGCCGATTCCGGGGTAGGCGCCCGGCGTATCGATGAAGGTGAGCAGCGGCCGCTTGAACTTTTCCGCGAGCTGCATGACACGTTCGGCTTTGCGATAGCCCTCGGGGTGCGGCATGCCGAAGTTTCGATACAGGTTTTCTTTCGTGTCGCGCCCCTTTTGTTCGCCGAGCACGCACACGGGCACGCCGCCGAGATAGGCGAATCCGGCTACCACCGCCGGGTCATCGCGAAAAGCTCGATCGCCGTGCAGCTCGGTGAATCCATCGAGCGCAGTGATGTAATCCAAGGCGAGCGGACGGCGGGGATGGCGCGCTAGATGAACGCGCTGCCAGGGGGTGAGGTTGCCGAAGATCTCCGCCTTGAGCTGATTCGATTTAGCCTCTAGCGCTCGGATCTCGACGGAAAAGTCGACCCTCTGCGTCTCGTTAAGCCGTTTGAGGCCCTCGATCTTAGCCGCCAGTTCGAGCAGCGGCTTTTCAAGCTCGACGATGACGTTCACGCCGGCACCGCGCTGAGGCCCGAGCTGAAAAAGCGCAACACCCGGCCGAGATGCTCTTTGAGATCGGCACGCCGAACGACCATGTCCACTTCGCCATGCTCGAGCAGAAATTCCGCCGACTGGAATCCTTCCGGCAGCTTCTGGCGGATTGTCTGATCGATCACGCGCCGGCCGGCAAAGCCGATCGCGGCCCCCGATTCCGCGATGATCACGTCGGCTTGAAAGCCGTAGGATGCCGCCACGCCCCCGGTGGTGGGGTCGGTGAGCACCGTGATGAAAGGCAAACCCAATTCGGCGAATCGCCGGACGGCGGCGCTGGTCTTGGCCATCTGCATGAGGGCTATCATTCCTTCTTCCATGCGCGCACCGCCGGAGGCGCACACGATCACCGCGGCGAGCCTGCGCCGGCCGCACTCTTCTATCAACTGCGTGACTTTCTCGCCGACCACGCTGCCCATGGTGCCGCCTCGAAACGAAAAATCCATCACGCCCAAACCCACCGGAATGCCCTCGATCGCGCAAAAGCCGACCACGATGGCCTCGGTCAGGCCAGACTTGCTGCGATCGCTGGCGGTCTTGGCCGAGTACGAGACGCGGTCCATCCACTGCAAAGGGTCGCCGGTTATCAGGTTTTCCGAGATCTCCCGGAAGTCACCGTCGGCCAACAAAGCGATGCGGTCGAGCGCGCCTATGCGAAAGTTGTAACCGCACTTGGAACAAACCCAAAGATTTTGGGCCAAGTCCTTTTTGTACAGCCGCTCCGTGCAGTGGGGACAGATATCCCAAAGGGCGTCGCTTGCGGCTTCCGGTCTGGCACCGCGACGCCGCAGCCAGTTAGGCGCTGCCATGACCGTCGTACCGCCGCCGGCGCGCGCCGCTGTAGATCTTCGCTAGCTGCTTTAAATAGTTGACGATCTCACCGCCGTTGAGCTTACTGGCTCCGTGCGTCCGATCGGTAAAAACGTACGGCACTTCCTGCGCCTTTGCATACTTCCCTTTCATGATGACTTCGAGCCCGATCTTGAATCCGATCGGATCGAGCTTGACGCCTTCGATCACCGAGCGTTTCAAGAAAAAGTATCCGGAGGTGATGTCTTTGACTTTTGTGAGCGGCTTCGCGAACGCGATCGCGACCAGCGAAGTGATGCGGCGGCGAAGCGGCCAATTGGTGATGCCGCCGCCGCGCACGTAACGGCTGCCGATCGCAAGATCGCAGCGGCCGTTCTTCAGCGCATCGACGAGCGCCGGAACGATCGCCGGATCGTGACTGAAATCCGCATCCATCACTCCGAGGATCGGCGAGTCGCAGGTCGCCCAACCGTCGATCACGGCCGACGACAAGCCGAGCTTGCCGCGCCGGTGCACGCAGCGCACCTGATAGCGTCCGCCCAGCGCGTCGACCAGCGCTCCGGTGCCGTCGGGTGAGTTGTCGTCGACGATGACGATCTCGGCGCCGATAGACGCCCGCACGAAAACGCCGCTCAAGGCGGCGACGAGCTTTTCGATGCCGGCGGCTTCATTATACGTGGGGATGACGACCGACACTTCAGGGACGGCGAGCACGGAGGTTTGCCTTCTGCGGGCTGGCGGCGATTCCCGCGACTGGCGTGGAGGCAGCGGTTCGACGTTTTTGCCCGAAGCCGCGTCCTCGTGACGTTAGCGCGTTTTTTCGTCGATGCGGCCTGCGCTCCGGGCGACGAAGTCGGGCTGCATGGCGACGATCGCCGGCACGCCTGCGTCGTGTTGCGGGTAAAGGCCGGCGACCCGATCGTGATCGTCGCCGCCCATGCGGTGTGGCAAGCGCAAGTGGTAGACGCCGACCGTGCCGGCGTGCGCGCGCGCATCGTCGCTCCAAGCGACGAGACCGCCGGAGAGCTGCCCGTTCGGGTCACGGTGTTGCAAGCGATCGTCAAAGGCCCCAAGTTCGACGAAGTGGTCGAAAAAACAGTCGAGCTTGGCGCGAGCACGATCATTCCGATCCGCTGCCAGCGATCGCATTCCGACGCCGGGCCCAACCAACTTGCGCGCTGGCGGCGCATCGCACGTTCCGCCGCCGCTCAATCCCGCCGCCGCGGCGTGCCGGAAATACGCGAGCCGGTGAGCTTCACCGCCGCCGTGTCGGATGCAGCGCTGCAGCCTTGTATCGTCGGCTATGAGGGCGCGCCGCCGGGCAGCCTCGCTGCCTCACTGAACCGCATCGCAGCCACGAGTTCACTGAGCATAGCCGTCGGACCCGAAGGCAGCTTCACCGCCGCCGAACTCCAGACGGCGCGCACCGCCGGCTGCGTTTTCGGCTGGCTCGGCCCGACCATTTTGCGGACCGAAACCGCCGCGGCGGCTATGCTGGCCGCAATCGCCTGCCGCCGCGGCTGGTGGTGAGTCGTCTAAACGGTCGGGCGCAGATACGCGCCGTAAGCGTCGCTCAGCGACGCGGGCAAACCGGCGTAGTAGGCGGCCTCGTCCAGCTGAGGTGGCGCCGGCGCGATCACCGAGCGGCGTTCGGCCGCAAAGTCGGACAGCGTTGCTGCGATCGGCTTGGCCGAGCCGTCCGCCCGGACGATGCCGAACGACATTTCGTGCGGCGCGCCGTCGAACGGCGGCGATGCGCGCAGCGCCTCGTCGTAATCCGCGTAGCACCACCAAAAAGCGCCCAACGCTCCGGCGGCGTGCAGGCGTTCGAGGACGGCTTGGCCGTACGCGCACATCTCGGTTTCGCTGAGACAGGCGAACTGGGCCGCGCCGGCGCTTTGCTTGGGGCACGTCGGGTTGCCGAACTCGCTGAAGAGCACCGGTTTTGCGCTAAACGATGCAGTTAAGGAAAATAGGAACGGCACCACGCACGGGTCGAGCCGATCGCGCGCGAAGCCGCTGTATACGGTGTAGCCGTGCATCGTCGCAAACGTCAATGGAGCGCAAAGCGAGGAAAGGCGGATGTTCCGATCCTCGCTTAAGTCCTCTCCATGAGTGCCCGCGGTAGTATCCGCACCGGAAGTCTCGCGCAGGTCGGCCGCTAATACGGCGCTCCAGCGTTCGGCCGACTCGCGACTGTTAGGGACGCGCAGATTTGAAAACTCGTTGCCCAGGTCCCAGGCGAACAACGCCGGATGGCCGCGCAGCCTCGCGCCCACCGTTCTCACATGCAGACGCTGCGCTTCTAGCAGCGCACCGGTGTAAAAATCGCCGACGCCCAACGGGCTGAACCCGCCGTCGGTCAGCGTGCGGAATCGTCCGCAGCTCTTGCGGTCGTCCAACGTCCAAGGCGGTAGCCAATTCACGCCGCTCATGTGCCCGGTGAAAAAGGTCGGCATCGCAGCCAGGCCGTGGCGCGCTAGCATGTCCATCAACCCCTCGAGTTGCACGAGCGCCGCCTCGTTCAAATCAGCGGCCCGCGGCTGGAAGTGCTCCCAAAGCATGAAGAAGCGCACCGTGTCGAAGCCCAGCGACGCGAGCAGTGCTAAGTCCGCGTCTATCTCGCGCCGGTCGAATCGTGACCACATGCGCATCGCGCTCGACCGCGGCCAGTAATTGATGCCGAGCCTAAATCTCATGTGCTAAAAAGCGCCGGCGATTTTGCCGGCAGATCCGTAAATGCGACGCTGCGGTCCCACCAGTCGTGCCGGCGCGCGGCTAACTGCTCCGGCGACGGCGGGGCGGGAAGCCCCAGCCGCAGCGCCGCGCGGTAGCAAGCGAGATAGCCGTCGATCATTCGGGCAACCGTGAAGCGCTCTGCGACGTGTCGGCGGCATGCCGGACGAGACAATGTTGCCAGTTGAGGGACGCGGTCGACCGCCTCATCGGCGTCGCGGCAAAGGTAGCCCGTCACGCCTTCGATGATGAGTTCGGGCATCGATCCCATAGCGGCCGCGAGCACCGGCGTGCCGCATGCCATCGCCTCGATGACGGTCAGGCCGAATCGTTCCGGCCGGGTCGTCATGTGCACGAGGCCAAGCGCCTTGGCCAAAAGCTCATCGCGCGCCGCCTGCTCCACCGGCCCTAAATATTCTATTTGATCGCCGTCAACGTGCGGAAGGACTCGAGCGCGGAAATACTCCTCGTCCTGCACGATGCCGGCCAGTTTGAGGCGCCGTCCGCAACGCTTGGCGATGTCGATGGCGACGTGAGCGCCCTTTTCCTCATGGAAGCGGCCCAAGAAGGCGAGATACTCACCCGGCGTGCTGCCAAATGTAAAGCGCGAGGCATCGATGCCGTGATAAACCGTCGCCAAGTAGCTCAAACCGGGATCTCGTTCGAAATCGCTGATCGAGCTGAAAAAGCTGCGGCGCGCGCCGGCATAATAGGCGCCGAGCACCTGGGGCGAAGAGAACCCGTGCACGGTCGTCAGCAGGGCGGGCCCCGGCGTGCACAGCCCGTAGGTCAGCGGTTTCCAATCGAAGTTGTTATGGATCAGGTCGAACTCGTGCGCGTTTTCGAACAACGAGCTGATGTGCAACGCGCTGAAGATCTCCCCGTTGATGGCCCGGTCCTGTTCCAGCCCGACGGGAACGACCGACCGCAGTTTCGCCGGCGTCGACGAATTGCCGGTCGCAAACAGCGTCACGTCGAGCCCGCGGGCCTGCATCCCCTCGGCGATGCCGGCCGACACTTGCTCCCACGGACCGTATCCCAGGGGCGGAGTTGGCCACGCGATCGACGACAGCACGGCCAAGCGCATGCCGCGCAGATCATCGCCATAACGCCTTGTCGTACGGCCGCCGGAAGCAGCCGCCACCGACGGCCCATCGGACTGCTCAGCCATCAGCACTCAGCCGCTGCCGCCCCGGCTTACGATGCACGTACGCTAACCATTCGCCGGCTGCGCGTCTGCTTAGCGGCCGCAACCCGGCAGCCGCAAATGCCGCAAGCAGCATGCGGCTGGTTCTGCGCGTCAGTCCGCTCGTGACGATGATTCCGCCTGCGCGCAGACGCTGCGCAAATGATTGCGCGAGACCGGCCAGCACTTCGCCGGTGATGTTAGCCATGATGACATCGGCGTGAGGAAACGCGCACGGTACTCCGGCCGCGCGGCGCACGGCCTTTGGCTCAAGGCCGTTTCGGTCGTAGTTGAAACGCGTCGCGGCCACGGCGATCGGGTCGTTGTCCGATGCATAAACGCGCGCGCCGCGCAGCGCCGCGCCGATGCCCAGGATTCCGGAGCCGCAGCCGATGTCGAGCACGACCTTACCGCTGACATGGGGCAGCGAGAGTGCCAACGCCATTTTCGTCGTCGCGTGCTGACCGGTTCCAAAGGCCATGCCTGGATCCAAGAGCAGTCTGCGCGCGCCGGCTGGCAACGAAAACTCCGTTTCCCATGAAGGCACGACGTACAAGCCGGCGGCGACTTCGAACGGCCTGAAGAACCGTTTCCACGACGTTGCCCAATCCCGGTCCACAACGGTCGTGCGCCGCAGCCGAGCGTTGCAGAACATTCCGCTCTGGCGCAACGCGCGCAAGCGTTCGCGCAGTTCGCGGGCGCAGCGGTCGGCGCGCGCCAGCGGAACGTAGGCGCACACCCGCACCGCGGTCGCGTTTCCGTCTTCGCAAGCGCGCTCCGCGGCCGATGTGGCTACCCCGCATGTCGTCCCCAGCAAGGCGGCTGCGGTCTCCGCGTCGGCCTTGTCGACGACGAGCGCATAGCGCCGCCATACGCTAGCGGGCGCGTCGGCGCCCGGGCGCTCAGCTCTTACGGCCGAACCAACCTCTGGGTTCGACTTCCTCACCGCCGGCTTGGGCGAATGCTTCCAACAGCTCGCGCTGCTTGCGCGTAAGCTTCGTGGGCACCCGTACGTTTGCATCGACGATCAAATCGCCCCGGCCGTGGCCCCGCGGACCCGGCAAGCCTCTGCCCGGGATGCGCAAACGCGTTCCGTTTTGACTGCCGGCCGGCAGATCGACCGTGGCCGAACCATCAAGCCCTTCTATTTCCAGCTTCGCGCCGAGCGCCGCCTGGGTGAACGAAACGCCCGTTTCGCAATGGAGGCTCGCGCCGTCCCGTTCAAACACGTCATGCGGGCGCACTCCGACGTACACGTACAAGTCGCCGGGAACTGCGCCGCGTTCTCCTGCCTCACCGAGACCGCTATACCGCAGGCGCGTACCTTCCTCCACCCCCGCCGGAATCTTCACGCCTAGCCGGCGCTGCTGTTCGCGCCGGCCTTCACCTTTGCAGGCCCGGCACGGATTAGTGACCACGGCGCCGCTGCCGCCGCACCTTATGCAAGCCACGGTGGTCACGAACTGACCGAGCGCCGTCTGCCTTGCGCTACGCAGCTGCCCGCTGCCGCGACAGTCAGGACAGGTCGACGGGCGCTGACCGTCGGCCGACCCCAGACCGCGGCACACCTCGCATACGCTCAGATGGCTGTAAGTTATCTCTCGCTCGACGCCGGTCAGGACATCTTGCAGATCTACCTGCAGGTCGTAACGGAGGTCGCTTCCGGCGGCCGTCCCTTGGCGCCGAGTCGCGCCGAAGCCGCCGCCGAAGAACACGTCGAATATGTCGCCGACGCCTTCGCCGCCGCCGAACCCGAATCCAAAACCACCCGGCGCTGCCGCGCCTGAGTCGTGGCCGAAGCGGTCGTAATGCGCGCGCTTGCGCGAGTCCGACAAAACCGTGTAGGCTTCGTTTATCTGCTTGAATTGCGTCTCGGCGGCCGCTTTATCGCCGTCGCGCACCACGTCTGGATGGTGCCTGCGCGCCAAGGTGCGGTAGGCGCGCTTTATGTCGTCGTCCGAGGCGCTGCGCGACACGCCGAGCACTTCGTAATAGTCTTTTTGGGTGGGCACCGCGTTCTACGACTCGAAAAAATCGCCCTGAAACAATTCGTTCAGGCGGTCGGTCATGTAGGTCACCAGCGCGATCAAGCGCGCATACTGCATGCGGCGCGGCCCCAGCACGCCGACGGCGCCCGCATTGCGGTTGCCGATCTTATAAGGCATCGTCACGACGCTGCATTCGCTCATATCCGCATTGCCTAGTTCGTGGCCGATGCTGACCTTCGCTCCTTTGGTGCTCAACGACTCTTGCAGCAGCGCGTAAAGGGACCGTTGCTCTTCCAGCAGATCCAGGATCGCGCGCAGCTTGCGCAAGTCGCGAAACTCCTGCTGGTCCAGCAAGTTGTGGGCGCCGCCTGCAAACAGCCGCCGCTCGATGTGCGCATCGCCTTGTTCGACGAACAGATTAGCCAAGTACGTGAGGAGCTCGCTCGGCAAGACGGCGTCGACCGTGAGCTGGCGCAGCGCATCGTAGGTGATATCGCTCAAACGCCTTCCCACCAGAGTGCGATTGAGAATGTTGCAGGCGCGCGTGAGCCGGTCCGGGTCGACGTCTTCGCCTGTCTCGATCGTCGTCTGGGCGGCTAGACCCAAGTTGCTGACCAGCACGACGTGGACCGATCTGCCGGCGACCCAGATCAGCTGCAAGTGGCGGTATGACTGGGAATCCAGACGCGGGGCGATGGCAAACGCGATATGCTTGGTTAAATTGGAGAGCACGTGAGACGCATGATCGGCGGCCGAGTCGAGCTGACGGCTTGCCCGCCCGACCTCTTGCTTGATGCGGTCGCGCTCTTCTTGGCTGAGCGTTTCGGGCAGCATCAGGCGGTCGACGTAATAGCGGTAGCCAAGGTCTGAAGGCACACGGCCGGCAGAGGTATGGGGCTGGTCGAGATAGCCTTCTTCCTCTAAGCTGGCCATTTCGGCCCGGACGGTGGCCGAGCTGACCCCGATGTTGTACTTGTGCGTGAGGGTCGCCGACCCGACCGGTTCACCAGTGGCGATATACTCGTAAACCACCGTCGCCAGAATCGACGTCTTGCGCCGGTCGAGCGCAGCCTCATCCAAGCCGTGGCCGGCTAGCGGCCACGGCTCTATCCCGCCGCCGGCTCCGCTGCGGCGGCCCGAATCCCCGGGGGCATCGCTAACTGGCATTAGCAGTCCTAGACACAGAGTGCTAATCGGTTGCTACGCCGCTTCGGCGCCGGGCCCCTTGTCGAGGAAGGCGCTTCAAACGCGCCGTAGGGCGGCGCCGTATGGCTTCTGAGCATCTTGCGGCCGCGCGCGTCGGGCTGGTTACCGGAAGCGCCGCCGGCCTCATGCGCGGCGTGTGCTTAGCGCTTGCCCGGCGCGGCTATTCGATCGCGGCAAACTTCCGTCCGTCACGCGGCCATGCGGACGAGACGGTCAAGGCAGTCGCGGCCGAGGGCGTCGCCGCGGCAGCCTTTGGGGCGGATGTTTCAGTCCCGGCCGAGGCGGCGGCGTTGGTAGCCGCTACCTACGCAAGGTTCGGCCGGCTAGACGCCGTCGTTTGCGGCGCCGGCCCGCTGCTGCTCAAGGACGTGTTCGACACCAGCATAGATGACTTTCGCGCGGTGGTCGAGGGCAATCTCGGCTCCGTATTTTACACCGTCAAGGCTGCGCTGCCGCTCCTGCGCGAACAACGCCGCGGCAGGATAATCGCCTTCTGCTTGACGGCGAGCGAAACGACCGCAGGCTGGCGGCACATGGGTGCACACGCCGCCGCGAAGTCCGGCGTGGTAGCCTTGATGCGCTCGCTGGCGCTCGAGGAAGCCGCGCACGGAATCACCTGTAACGTCATCGCCATCGGCGACATCCGGCGTAAGTACGCTGACCGCATGGAGGCTTGCAAGCACGTCGATGAAGGCAACCCGGCGCGCCGGCGGGGCAGCTGGGAAGACGTAGGCGATGCCGTCGCTTACTTAGCCAGCGATGAGGCCTCGTTTATAAACGGCGCGGTATTGAGCGTCAACGGAGGCTGGCAGGGGTTTATTCCCGCGCACGCCCGCTGGCCCTGAGCGCGGCAGGGTGGGTGGCCGGCTTTGGCCCCGTTTAGTTGCGACCGCCGTCTTTGAGGACGTGCGGGATTATTTGAACGAGACGCCAGCCGGAGCCGCGGTGATGAGCCGGAGGCAGCGCTCGCTCGGCCCCGTCGCACGACCAGTAATGATTGCAACCGCTTTGGGCGCACTTGTACAGTCCCCGAATGGGGGCGCGGCTTCCGCATCGGAATTGGTCCCCGACCGCCACCTTAGCCATCCACCACACCTCGAAGCCATTTTACGACCCAGGTGTAACAAATCGCGAACAAGGGCGAAGGCGGACGCCCAAACGGCGAGAAAATGAAACACCGGGCGTCCTTGCCCTACTTAAGCCATAAGGAGGTTTCCGCATGAGTGGTTCCCCAGTCGACCGAGCCGCGTTCCTAGCAATAGGCGGCGCGGCCGCCGTCGCGGCTGTAGCTCCCAGCGTGGCGGCCGCGGATCCAGCAAGCCCGAGTCCAAACATGGGGCCGATGGGCGCCATGATGAACATGAGATCCGACTACATGACGATGTACCTGACGACCAATCCGGCGAGCAACCGGATCGATGACGATTCGCAGGCGCGCCTGAACTCGTATACGGGCAACGGCTGGCACGTCTCGGCGATGTCTCCGGATGCGGTCGAATACATCGCCAAGGAAGGGGTCCTGCGGACTTCGCGCGTTATGTCGTACTTGGTCGTGTTGATGCGGGTGAGGCCCAACGGCGCCTAGCCGCAAAGCGGTGCCGGCGATCTAGTCCAGCGCTAGACGCCGGCCCCCTTGGGTTATCAGCCGGCGCCGCAGGTCAGCATGGCAGCCGCTTCCGCTAAAGACTTTATGCGGCGGGCTGGCGGAAGCGCTGCGAGTATACGCCGGCCATAGCTCTTGTTTTGCAAGCGGCCGTCGAGGACGCACATCAGGCCGCGGTCGGACTTGCTGCGGATCAGGCGGCCCAAGCCTTGCTTCAGGCGCGTGATCGCCGCCGGAACCATCAGGTCGTAAAAAGAGTCGAAACCGGCTTCATCCAGCAGCCTCGAGCGCGCCGCTATCACCGGATCGTCGGGCGGCGGGAACGGGATGCGATCGACGATGACGCACGAAAGCGCCGGGCCGACGACGTCCACTCCTTCCCAAAATGAAGCGGTGGCGAAGAGCACGGGATTGACCTGATCGCGAAACCAATCCAGCAGCGCTCCTTTGGGCGCTTGGCCTTGTACCCGATAGGCGAAGCGCAATCTGGGTCCGAGCGCCGCTGCCACCGTGCGCATGACGGCATGCGACGTGAACAGAACGAACGCGCGCCCTTGGGTGGCGTTAAGGATGTCCTCGATCACCTCGGTCGCCTGTTCTGCAAAACGCGGGTCGCGCGGATCCAGCCGCTGCGGCGGTAAGAACAGCGCGGCTTGACCGTTGAAATCGAAGGGCGACTCGAGCACCGATTCTTCGGCCGGCGCTAGATCCAATCCCAAGCGGCGGCGCGCGTAATCGAAGCTCTGACCGGTTGCGATGGTAGCCGACGTCAGCACGACGCTTAGCGCCTTGGCGAACAACCGCTCGCGCAGCAGCGGAGCCACCGCTGCCGGAGCGCAGCGCGCGGCGAACCCGCCGAGATCACCGCCGTCGCGTTCCACCCAACGCACCCAGCTTTCATCGGCGGCTCGCAGGCGTTCGATGGTCTGCGTGTGCGCGACGGTGCTTTCGATCGCCAGATCGCGCTTGCGTTCCAAAACCGCCTCGCCGAGTTGCGGATAGCGCGCGGCGCGCTGCCAGTTTTCGCATAGCCAGTTCTCGATGCGATAGAGAGCGCGTTGGATGACATCCATCAGATCCATCGCCGCCACATTTTGATCGAGCGGATAGCGGTTGCGCGACAGCGACGCCAATGAATCGGCAAAACGCGCGGTCGCCGCAGAGAGCTGGTCGCTAAGACCTGCATCGAGATGGTAGTTGCGCCCGAGCTTGCGCAGCAGCCGGCCGATGCCGGGCCTAGACAGGGAGGCAGAAAAGGCCGCCGTCGCCCAGTCTTCCAGCTGATGCGCTTCATCGACGATCGCGTACTCGTAGGGAGGAATGAGGCCCCCGCCCATCGCCAAGTCGATGCAGAAAAGCGCGTGATTGACGATGACGAGGTCCGCGTGGCGCGCCGACTCGCGCGCCCGCATGTGGTGGCAGCGCTCCGGCCCGAAGAACCCGCACGCCTCCATTATGCAGTCGTCGACGTCGGTGTCGAGCTCGCTCCAAAGCTTCTCCGCCGGCACGAACGGCAGCTCGCAGCGATCTCCCGTCTGAGTCTCATCGCCCCACGCCAAAAGCGCCTGTTCCGCCGCAGATCGCGCGATCAGCAGCCGCTGCGCAAGCTGCCCGAATTTGTCGCGACACAGGTAGTTCGTTCGGCCCTTGATAACCGCAACGGTCGCGCTGGACTTCATCGCATGCAGTAGCATCGGAATGTCTTTGGTCAAGAGCTGCTCTTGCAGGCCGAGCGTCGCCGTTGATACGACGACTCGCTGACCCGAGAGCAGGGCCGGCACGAGGTAGCCGAAGGATTTTCCCGTACCGGTTCCGGCTTCGACCAACGCGCACACGTTCTCCAGCAAACTGCGATGGATCGTCTTCGCCATTGCGATTTGCATGGGGCGGTGCTCGTACCCGGACACGTTTTGCGCGAGCAGGCCGCCCGGTCCTAAGACATCGTCGATGGTGGGGTTTGAATGAGGCATGAGCACGTGTTCATCGCAGTATATAACGGCCCGCATGGTCATGTCTAGCTCACAGGCACGACGGCGATTCTGCCGGAAGACAAAGCGCGCGGTCATGAATCGGCGTGTCCGCGTCTGGGAGCGGAGTACGCCTTGCCGCCTGAGACCATGCGCGCGCTCGTCAAGGACCGGCCCGCTCCGGGCATGTCGTTGCGCGAGATTCCGGTGCCCGAAATCGGTCCGACCGACGTGCTCGTCCGAGTGCGGCGCGCCGGCATCTGCGGGACCGACGGACACATCTGGGCTTGGGACCGCTGGGCATCCGGACGCTTGCGCCTGCCGGTCGTCGTCGGCCATGAGTTCATGGGCACCGTTGCGGCCGTCGGCGCGGCCGTGCGAAGCGTCGAGCCGGGCGATCGAGTCTCGGGCGAAGGGCATATTTCGTGCGGAGCATGTCTGCTGTGCCGGACGGGCCAAGCATACATTTGCGAGCACGTGCGCATCGCCGGCGTCGACCGCGACGGCTGCTTTGCCGATTACATAGCGTTGCCCGAGCAAAACATCTGGCGCTTGGATCCGGCGGTGCCCGATGACTGGGCGGCGATCTTCGATCCCTTGGGCAATGCGGTGCACACCGTTATGACCGCCGGAGTCAGCGCCAAGAGCGTTGTGATCACCGGAGTGGGATCGATCGGGCTGATGGCGATCCCGGTGGCACGCGCCGCGGGGGCGATAAAGGTCATCGCCATCGACGTCAACACGCGCAAATTGGGACTGGCCAAAGCGCTGGGAGCGGACGAAACTTTCGATGCGCGGCTAGACGGCCTGGAAGACGTGGTGCGGCGGCTCACCAACGGCGACGGCGCGGACGTGCTCCTCGAGATGAGCGGCAGCGGCACGGCGATCAACCAGGGCCTGCGGATGGTGCGTAACGGCGGCCGCGCGGCTTTACTGGGCCTGCCCTCCGATGACGTGAGCCTAAACCTGGCCGAGAACATCATCATGAAGGGCCTGACGGTATTGGGCATCAACGGCCGCAAGATGTTCGAGACGTGGTACCAGACACAGTCGCTCGTCGTCGCAGGACGTGTGGATCTCAAGCCGATAATCACGCACGTCATGCCGTTGGAGCGCTACGAGGAATGTTTCGACTTGCTCAGGGAAGGGGCAGCGGCCAAAATAGTCATGGCGATAGCTTGAGGGCGCAGTGAGAGCATGAACGAGACGTACGACCAAGCGCTGGGGCAGGGGTTGGATGCGCTGCGAGCGGCCGGGACCTTTAAGACCCTAGCGCACCTGACGTCGCCGATGGCGGCTAGGGTGCGGATGGAAGAAGCCGGTGACGTCATAGTGTTGTCGAGCAACAACTATTTAGGGCTGGCCGATAATCCGCGCGTCGTGGCCGCCGGCATCGAAGGCCTGCGCCGCTACGGGGCCGGCACCGCAAGCGTGCGTTTCATCTGCGGTACTTTGGACATCCACCGCACGCTGGAGGACCGTATCGCTGACTTCTTGCGCACCGAAGCAGCCCTGACGTACGTCTCGTGCTGGGCGGCAAATACCGGCCTGATTCCGACGGTCGCAACCGAGGGCACTGCGATCGCGTCCGATGAGCTCAATCACGCATCGATCATCGACGGCTGCCGCATGGCGACCCAGGCCAAGCGCCTGCGCTACAAACACAGCGACATGGCTGATCTCGAACGCAAGCTCGCCGACTTGCCGGCCGCCATGACGAAGTTCATCGTCACGGACGGAGTGTTTTCGATGGAAGGCGACCTAGCTCGACTGCCCGAGATCGTCGAGTTGGCCAAGCGCTTTAACGCGGTCACGATAGTAGACGACAGCCACGGCACGGGAGTGACCGGACGGACGGGCCGGGGCACGATCGAGCATTACGGTCTGGAGGGCCAGGTCGATATCATCACCGGCACGCTCGGCAAGGCGCTCGGCGGCGCCGCGGGCGGTTTCGTGGCGGGTACGCGCAACTTGATCGAAACGCTCGTGCAAAAGTCCCGGCCGCAACTGTTCTCCAATGCGTTGCCCGCGACCGTAGCCTGCAGCGCTTTAGCCGCGATCGACGAACTCGAGGCTCATCCGGAGCTGTTGGCCCGCCAACGCGAAAACACGCGCTATTTCCGCGAGCACCTCGCGGCCCTGAGATACAAGCCGATAGAGGGAGACAGCGCGATAATCCCGATCATCGTCGGCGATACCGCCTTTGCCATAAAGATGAGCGCCATGCTGCTGCGCGAAGGAGTGTTCGTCACCGGCTTTGGCTTTCCGGTGGTACCGGAGGGCACGGCCAGGATTCGAGTTCAGATGAGTTCCGCGCTCGATCGCTCGCAGCTGGACCGCGCGCTTGCAGCGTTCGAAAAAGTCGGCCGCGAGTTGGGGCTGCTCGCAGCCGCTTAGACACCGGCCGTTTTGACGCCGTCCGCTAGCGAGTAATAAGCGCGCGGATGCGCTTTGCCAAGCCAAGGCCGTCGAACCGGCTGCCGTTGGCCATCAGCGTGATCGAAAGCCCCTCTTGAGCAAAGATGACGTTCTCACTTGAAAACCCAGGCAGCGAGCCGTGCTGCTCGTATGCCGGGCGGCCGTCAACCGTTATGCCGTTGAAGCCGAATCCGTAGCCCAAAGACGTGCGATCGCGCAGGATCGTGGGCCCGAACATCTGCCGGTAGGAAGCCTGCGATAACGCTTTGCCGTTGAGCAGCGCGCCATCCCACGCGGCGAGATCGAGCACGGTCGATACCATCCCGAAAGCCGAATAGCCCCACCCGAGGTCGATCGGAATGACGGGGCGGAGCTGTCCGTTCAGGTAGGTGTAGCCGGTAGCATAGTCGGGCGATTCAGTCGCCGATCCGTTGAAGCCGGTCGCTCCGAGCGACAATGGCTTGGTGAAGCGATCGTAGATGAACTCGCCGTACGGAACGACGCTGACTTTTTCGCTGACCGATCCCAGCAAGACGTAGTCGGTCGGGCTGGGCGCCCAGCGCGTGCCCGGGGCGAAGGACGGCCGCGAATCACGGACGGCGGCGATAGCATCGGACGGCGAGCCAGGGTCGTACTCGCGCCGTTGATAAGCGCGGGTATCGGTGAAGCTGCGTATGCCCGAAGTGTGGCCGAGCAAATCGCGCAGCGTGACGGCGCCGAACGGCAAACCGGGCAAGTATTTAGACACCGGATCGTCGATGGCCAGCTTGCCGTCCTGCTGGAGCGCTAGGATGCCGGCGGCCGTGAAGCCCTCGGTCAGCGCGCCGATCTCGTACACCGTCGCCGGCAGGGCCGGCAGGCGCGACTCTAAGTTACGATACCCGTAGCCGTTAGAATACAGGATCGTTCCCCCCCGCGCTACGCTAAGCGATATTCCGGCGAGGCGTTCTTTGGCCAGCTGGTCGGTGACTGCAGCATCGATCCGGCGGATCTGATCAGGCGCTAAGGTCGGCGCGGCAGTCGGGACCGGAGCCGCCGTCAAGCGCGGTGCCGGCGCGACGGGGTGCGGCGTCGACCGGGGCCGCGCCGCCGATGCTTGGGCGCACAGCGCTATCGCCGCGGCGGCGCCCAACACGACCTTCAGATTTATCATCACGTTCCTATTCGCACAGCCGGCCAAGAAGCTAAGTGTCAGTCTATGTAACGGCTCGCAGGTCCGGCTCATTTCAACGGCTACCGCAAGCTCAGATGTCCAACACGGATTGCAGCGTGGAAGCTATGATCTCGGCATTGCGCAAGGCCTCAACCGATCCGACGACACGCGGGGTCTGCACGGGCGCGGCAAAAAGCGTTCCGTCGGGCGTGCGCGCGTCGGCTCCTGATGACAACTCGGCGACGCTGCGGAAGACGAGCTCCGCATAAAGGGCGTTGGCCCAACCGAACTCCGCACGCGTGAACCGGTTTGGGTCGTTGGGGTCGAAGCTCTCGCGCATGTATCCTTGAGGGCTGCGGGTGCCCTGGATGTCCAGCAGTGCTTGCGCCACTTCGGCCGGAGTCGCGGCGGTCAAGCCGCGTGCGATCATCGCAAGCGGCCACACCCAGCCGGTGGGCGTATGCGAGCTGCCCAGCCCGGCTGCGTATCTGCCGCGATAGTAATACGGATCGTACGGGGAGAGCACGAACCGGCGCGTGTTCTGGTACAACGACTCGCTGGCAGAAGTGTAGCCGAAATAGATGGCCGACAGCAGGTTGGGCAGGTTCGCGTCGTCCATCCGCTCGGAGTTACCGCGCCCATCCACTTCGTAGGCATAAATCCAGCCGAAACGCATGTCGTAGACGACGCCGTAGCGTTCGACGCCGGCGCGGATCTCTTGGGCCATGAGCCGAGCTCGGCTGGCCAGCGCGAAGTCATGGAAACCGCCCTGCTCCATATCCGCAAGGTCGGTGAGCGAGACGGCGGCCAGCATCTCTTGGGGAATGTTGAACGGGTAGCGCACCGGGTCGTCGGAAGGCCGGAAAGCGCTCCAAACCATGCCGGTCGGAACGAAGTGAGCACCGCGCCCGCGGTTGGGCAAGAACGCGGACGTGTAGCCGGAGCACGTGGCGTGGTGCTGTTCGCAGTCGTAGGTTCTAAGCGTCCGGATGAACGACCATTGCAAGCGCTGCGTGAAGACGCCGCGATCGCCCGTCGTCTTCCAATAAGACCATGCGAGGTTTATGGGGTAGGCCAGCGAGTCGGGCTCCCACTTTTCCTCCCACACCCTGTACGCCGCGGTAAACGCGTTCGCGTACGGATCGGTGAGCACGTTCCTCGCGTTGCGTTCGATCACTTGGCGAGCGGTCGGCGCAAGGGCCGGAAAGTACGGCAGAAAACGCACGTAGGGCAGCGTCTGTGCGGAAGAATCGCGCAGCCACATAGCCGGAATGTCGCCGGTTTGGACGTACATCGTGCCGTCGTCTTGGAGAAAAAAATCGGACTCGAAAGTGTGGAACAAGCCTCGGGCGCTGATGTTGACGACGTCGTTTTGCTGGCCCGGGACGCTGACTATGATGCGGCTGTCGCCGCTGGTTCGCGCCGCGGCGGGCGAGATCGCGCTCAGCGCCAGCGCGCAGCCGATCAGCAGCCGGCCCGCAGCGGTGAGGCCGGCGCGCGAGCCGAGTTGCGCTATCGTATGATGACGCCGCCGAGCTTTTTGCTTATCGCTTGACAATATGAAGCGCTCGCGCTTCCGCCGCGGCGCAGCGCTTTCCTCGCTCCCGTTTCAGCGCGCGCAACCAGGGGGAAGCATCGAAAGCGGTCGCGCAGCAGCAGAGCTCGGGCCGCGCAAAAAGACTGCAAAGCGCCGGCGATCATCGCCGGCCTTTGAATTTGTGGCCTCTGCCTTAGCGGTCCGGGTCTAGGACTTGCGCTCGGGCGCTGTGAACGCTTGGCGCGTGCAAGTGATGGTTCGGATCCTGCCCATCCTAGGGGTGACGTTCATCGACATCCTTGGATTTAGTATCCTGATACCGATCTTGCCCTACTTCGTCAAGAGCTTCGGCGCCTCAGACCTCACGGTCGGCCTGCTGTTCTCGACTTTCGCCGCGTGCCAGATCGTCGGCGGTCCCGTGTGGGGCCGGCTCAGCGATCGTGCCGGACGCAAACGGGTTCTCATCATCAGCCAGATCGGGGCGACGATCGGCTGGACGATGCTAGCCTTCGCGCACAGCATCGCAGCCATTTTCGTCGCTCGCATCGTCGAAGGGGTGTCGGGCGGCAACATCAGCGTCACTCAAGCCTACGTCGCTGATCTCGTCGAGCCGCAGCAGCGCTCGCGCGCTTTTGCATACGTGGGCGCGGCGTTCAGTTGCGGAATAGTCTTCGGACCGGCGATCGGCGGCATACTGTTGGCGAGGTTCGGGTTTTCAGCACCGTTTCTCGCGGCCGCGGCTTTGCAGCTCGTGACGCTGTACATCACGATCGTCATGCTGCCCGAGTCGCGCACTGCTTCTTCAGATGTGGAAGCGACCAGGCTGCGGGCGGTGGTCAAGTCGTTGCGCAACGAACGGGTGGCTCCGGTCCTGTGGCAACAGTGGATGTTTTCATTGGCCTTATACGCGTGGTTCGGCGTGTTTTCGCTCCTGCTGAAGGTCGCCTTGAACCTGAGCGTGTCGCAGGCCAGCTACTTCTTCGCCGCTTTCGGCCTGCTGAGCGCGGTGCTTCAGGTAGGCGCCGTGGACCGCGTCGCGTCGGCGATCGGAGATCGCGGCTGCTCCAACGTGGGGATCGCGTTGAGCGTCGCCGGATTCGCGCTCGTGCCTTACGGCCACACGGTCTGGACGCTCAGCCCCGCATTCGTATGCTTTGCAGCGGGCATGTCGCTAGCTCGGCCGGGCATCACTTCATTGCTAACGGCAGCGGCACCCGAGAACCAGCGCGGCGCGATTTTGGGCGTCGGATCGTCGCTCGATAACGTATCCGGCGTGCTGATGCCGCCCGTATCGACCGGCGTGCTCGGGCGTTACGGTTCGGACTGGGCCGGAGCTCCCTCGCTCTTGTTCGGCATCATCGCGCTCGTGATGGGCATCGCAGCGCAGCGTCGCGAGTCACGCGCGCTGACAGCCCTCAAGCCGTCTTAGGTCTTTTGCGGCTTGTCGATGTAGTCTTGGTATAACAGGCCCTCGGCGATCTCCATCGATTCGCCGTACAGATGGCGCTCGAGCGCAACGTCGGTGCACAAGCCGCCGCTGGAGCGCAGCCCGGCGATGACGTCGCTCGAACGCTGCTTCGTCTCAAAGGCCAGCCAAGCCGCGCAACCTATCTCGCCGGGCGCCAGCCCGAGGCGCGCGGCGGTCTGGTAAGGCGGTGCCTGCACCCCCGGAAAGCGATATGCTATCGCTTGCCGGTAGGCATCGTACCGCTCTGGGGATGACATCAGATCGAGCAAAGTGATCTGCGCCGCAAGGTTTTGGGTCTGCGCCGCATACATTTCGTCCGACGCTTGCAGCGCCATGGCCGCGGCGGCATCCCAAGCCGTTTGCGCGCGGTTGCGCGACTCGAGCACTTTGGGCATCTGGGCGGCCGCTATATCGCCCGATGTCGTATCTATCGAATTCAAAACGTTGAGATAATCGCTGAACGTATGGACCGCTTCGCCGCCCATGGACACGGCCGCGCGCGCCCGATCGATGCTGCCCAAGAGCCGGTCGGAGGAAAGGCGCAAATCGGCGCCGAGGCGCGGGTAGTAAACCAACAGGGCTTGGTTCTTCGGCGTAAGCTGACCGTCTCGCAGCGGCTCGGTCATCGACTTGAGCGTCGCCTGATTGTCGCCGATGAGGCCGACGGACGTCGCGGCCACGTCCGAACTGTAGTCCAACGTCGCATTTATATCGCGCGCGAGACGGTTCAGAGCATCGACGGCTTTGCTCAAGTTGTTGCCCTTGACTTTGGGCTTGCCCAAATTGGGCACTCCGCTAGACAACGAACTAAGCTGGCTGTAAAAGGTTTCCAGTTCCGCGCGGGCCGATTTGGCGCGATCTTTGGCCAGCCCGGCATCCGTCTGACTTGCGTTGGCGGACTCGGCCAGCAGCAACGATATGCCGTCGCGATCGACGTTATCCGACGCAGAAACGCTAGCCGTCCGAGTGTCGGCGGCGGCGCGAGCTCCCGATTCGCGCAACGCCAGCTCGACCCGCGCTAGACGTTGGTCGGCCAGCTGATTGTGGCTGCCGTTGCGGAGCGCTTGGGTGAACTTGGCCTGCGAGTACGAATAGCGGCCCTCGTCGAGGTCGTGGATGCCTTGGGCGGTGAGCTGATCCGCGTTGCTGCGGTTGAGTTGCGGATAACCCAACAGGTGAGCGACCCGATCTTTGGGATCGGGGTGGCTGGCGAAATACTTGTCGGTGCGGCTCTCGGCGGTCCCGTTCAGTTGGCCCAAGCGCGCCATCGTGTCGACCATCGACTCTGGATCGTAGCCCGCCCGGCTCATCAAAAGCAGGCCATACTGATCGGCTTGCAACTCGTCCTCGCGCGAGAACTTGTTGAAAGCGAGGTCTCCGCCGTAGCCGCCGAGCGCATAGCCGATCGGCGAGAGCACGGAGAGCACGCCGACCAGAATGCTCAGGATGTTCGCTTTTTGGGCGAGCGTGACCACGTGACGGCGCTCGACGTGACCCATCTCGTGGCCCATGACCGAAGCTAGTTCGTCGTCTGAAGAGACGAAGTTGAGCAATCCCATGTCTACGTGGATGAAGCCGCCCGGCAAGGCAAAAGAGTTGATCTCGCTGGAGTCGATGATCTCGAAACGATAGTCGATATCTTTGCGGTACCGCTGCGGAGTCAGGCGGCTTGCGATCGAGCCGACCCAGGATGTCAGAAACGGGTCTTGGATCAGCACGCTCTCGTCGTCGACTTGAGCGTTGAGCTTTTGGCCAAGGGCGACTTCTTGCTGGGTGGTCATCGCGCGGGCCGGAGATGACGGCGTCATGGCGACGAGCAGCGAAGCGATGAGCGCGACGCAGAGCGGTCTCGGCATGGAAATCCTTTAGCTAAGGAACGCCGGCGGATGCCTGCGGTGCCAGTCGGTACGGCTTTGAAACGCTTCGGCAAGGCGGATGATTTCCGCTTCACCGAACGGGCGGCCGACGAACATCACGCCGGTCGGCAAGCCGTGGACGCCGAAGCCGCTCGGCACGCTGATGGCTGGAATGCCGGCGAGGTTGCATGCGCTGATCAGCGGGCCGTCGCTGAACCCGGGGTACGCCTTGTCGAACGGCCCGTCGATCGGCGGAGCAACGGTGCTGTAGGTGGGCGCGACGAGCGCGTCGACTTTGGTGAAAATTGAGTCCAACGCGCGCCTCAGGCGGCGGCGCTCGCGCATGGCATCGACGTAGTCGACCGCATAGGTGACGAGGTATGAGTAACCGCCGCGCCGGCCATCGGGATCGGACAACTGCGCGACCCTGCCGTCTTGGATGATCTGGCGAAAAGCGGATCCGCCTTCGGCTGCGATGATCGAACCGACCATGGCGTCGTAAGGGAAGTCGGGCAGCGTTATTTCTTCGACCGTGGCCGCGTCGCCAAGCGAATTGATCGCGGCCAGGTAGTTCTTGCGCACCGCGGGTTGAACTTTAGCGGCGGCACCCTTGACCGTCGCCAGGCGCCAGCGCTTGGGAAGCGGGTTGGGGTAAGAAAATGCGCGGCGTACTGATGTTGGATCGGACGCATCGCGGCCGGCGATGACCGCCAGGACGGTCGCGGTATCCGCCGCGTTGCGGCACAGCGGACCGAGCTTATCGAGCGTCCAGCATAGGGCCATGGCGCCATGCCGGCTGACCCGTCCGTAGGTCGGACGCAGCCCCGACACGCCGCAGTTGTTAGCCGGGCTCATTATCGAGCCGTCGGTCTCCGAACCGATGGCAAAGGGGATAAGACCGGCGCTGACCGACGAACCGGAGCCGCTGGACGAGCCGCCGCTCCAGAAATCTACGTTCCACGGCGTCTTGCACGGTCCGGTGAAGGATGCGTCGGCCTGGTTGTAACCCATTCCCCCGGCGAGCTCGATCATCGCAAGTTTGGCCAGCAGCACCGCGCCGCCGGCTGTCAACCGCCTGACGACGGTCGCGTCATAGTCGAAGGTCTGAGCGCGAAACGGTCTGGCGCCCCACGTCGTCGGTGCACCCTTGGCGGCGATGAGGTCTTTGACGGCGTAAGGAATTCCGTGCAACGGTCCGCGGTCGCGGCCCGCAGCCAGATCGGCGTCGGCCCGGCGCGCCTCTCTTAGAGCACGCTCGGGCATCAGCGTTACGATGCTGTTGAGCCGGGGCCCATGCTTGGCCAGCCTGGCGAGATACGACTTCGTCAGTTCGACCGATGACACGGAACGCCGGCGCAACAGCCTGCCGAGATCGGCGATCGAGGCGAAGGCCACGGCTGCGTCGCTCACTTAGCGATCGCCGCCGCTTGCGTAAAAGGTCGCGTCCGGCTCGTCGCCGTTGGCCAGCCGCGTCTTGCGGAATGCTTTGGCGATGTCGAAGTTCGATTGGATGTCGGCGGCGATCTTTGCGGTAAGATCGTCGGAAAGCCGCGCGCCTTTGAGATCTCGCTGCAGGGATCGGGCGAGTTCGCGGGCCAGCCCGGACGGCTGGGGGCTGGCGCTGGCAGTCGGCTTGGGCGCCGCAGTCGGGCGATCGGCCGGCGCATCCGACCGCCGTCCGCCCGTTAGGCCAAGCGCGGCCGCACCGAGCGTGACGGCGAGAAAAGATCGGCGCGACGTCATGCTCTCACCACGGAATCGGGTCGCGACCTCGCCAGAACAGCCCCGTTTTGGCGCTGTGCGGGCGCGTCGCCAAGAAGAATGCGGTCTGCGCGGATTCCATCGGGTCGACGGTTGCGCGCGGACCGCCCATGTCAGTTTTCGCCCAGCCCGGGTGAAAACAGTCGACCATGACGTTGCGGGCGGCCAGATCCGCGGCCAGCGATTGCGTGTACGCATTGAGCGCGGCCTTGCTCACGCAGTATGCCGGCCCGTAACCATCCGAGCCGTCCGAGAGCTGGCCCATCGTCGACGAGACGTTGATGATCCGTCCGCCGGAAGGAACCAGCGCCCCCAGCGCCGTCACGACCCGCATTGGACCGAGCAGGTTGACGTCCAAAGTAGTGCGCACGACGGCGATGTCGATCGCCGATGGCGACATGGCCCGGTCTTCAGCGAGGAACACGCCCGCATTGTTGACCAGCACATCCACCCGGCCGTGACGCTGCGCGACGGCGCGCGCGAGCGCCCGCAGCGAGTCGTTCGCTGTGACATCGCCCGCGTGGCTTTCCACGAGCAGACCCTCCGAGGACAAACGCGCAACGGCCTCGGACGCCTTGGCCGAGTCGCGCGAGACCAGAAGGCACCGCGCGCCGGCCCGAGCGAACGTCTCGATGATGGCAAGGCCGATGCCGCGGTTGGCCCCGGTGACGAGCGCTATCTTGTCCTTGAGTTCGCCGGTCGTTTTGACCGAGCTTGAGTTGGCTTGCATCAGCAAAGCGTGTTGGTCGCCAGTCGAGCCCTTCCATGCCGTTTTGAGAGAAAGGCGGGTCCGGGCAGAGCACTGAAATTCGCGTCACCCGCAAGCGGAGTGAATTATGATCGACCATAACTCGCCGGCCATCGAAGCGCTGTTCCCGGAAAACCGCAAGTTTGCGCCAAGCCCCCAGTTCACGGCCCAGGCCAATTGGAGCGACCCGGCCGTCTACGACTTGGCCGCGCGGGATTGGGAGAGTTTTTGGGCGGACCAGGCCAAGCGGCTTCATTGGTT